>NZ_JBEYXN010000018.1:0-175843 GCF_040704625.1 Streptomyces sp. NPDC046866 | reverse complement strand
CCGACGCCCCCATCATCACCACCGACGCACGCCACCGCGCCGACGCCAAGAGCGCCCTCATCACCCTCGTCGAACACGCCCTCATGGCCCGCCTGCGGTAGTCGTCCCCGGCCCGCCCGCCGGCCCGTCTCCGCGAAGGCCCCCCGTGTCCCTGCCGGCACGGGGGGCCTCGTCGTGTGCGCGCGACGGGTGCGGGGGCTTCGGCCAGCGCGCCCCGCCCGCGCGAACGGCAGGTGGAACCGGTCCCGCACGCCCCCGGACATGCGTCAGGCCCCGCACCCTGACGGAAGGGTGCGGGGCCTGACGGCATGAGCTGCGGGTCAGCCCTGCCAGCTGTGCGGGGCGCGGAAGCCCAGGGTGCGCTCCAGACGGCGCCAGCGGGCCTGGGAGCCGATGCGGTGCACCGGGCGGGCCTGCGGGGTGGCCGCGGCGCGGGCGAGCAGGATCGCGGTGATCGCGGCCAGCTCCTCGGGCTCGGCGTTGCCCTTCTCGACGCGCAGCAGGGTGTCGGCAGTCTTGCTCATGGGTGGCAGGTCTCCTTCGCTCGTTACTGCGGCGGGTTGCCGTGCTTGCGGGACGGCAGATCGGCGTGCTTGTTGCGGAGCATGGCGAGGGCGCTGATGAGCGTCTCGCGGGTCTCGGCGGGGTCGATGACGTCGTCGACGAGGCCGCGCTCGGCCGCGTAGTACGGGTGCATCAGCTCGGCCTTGTACTCCTTGACCATGCGCGAGCGCATGGCCTCCGGGTCCTCGGCCTCCGCGATCTGCTTGCGGAAGATGACGTTGGCCGCGCCCTCGGCGCCCATCACCGCGATCTCGTTCGTCGGCCAGGCGTAGGTGAGGTCCGCGCCGATGGACTGCGAGTCCATGACGATGTACGCGCCGCCGTACGCCTTGCGCAGGATCAGGCTGATCCGCGGGACGGTGGCGTTGCAGTAGGCGTACAGCAGCTTGGCGCCGTGGCGGATGATGCCGCCGTGTTCCTGGTCGACGCCCGGGAGGAAGCCGGGGACGTCCAGCAGCGTGATGATCGGGATGTTGAAGGCGTCGCACATCTGGACGAAGCGCGCGGCCTTCTCCGAGGCCTCGATGTCGAGGACGCCGGCGAGGGTCTGCGGCTGGTTGGCGACGATGCCGACGACCTGGCCGTCGAGGCGGGCCAGGGCGCAGATGATGTTGCGGGCCCAGCGCTCGTGGATCTCCAGGACGTCGCCGTCGTCGACGAGTTCCTCGATGACCTTGTGCATGTCGTACGGCCGGTTGCCGTCCGCGGGGACCAGGTCGAGCAGGACGTCCGAGCGCCGGTCGGCGGGGTCGGAGGTCTCGTGGACCGGCGGGTTCTCCCGGTTGTTGGACGGCAGCATCGAGATGAGGTAGCGCACCTCGGCGATGCAGGTCTCCTCGTCGTCGTACGCGAAGTGCGCGACGCCGGAGGTCTCGGCGTGCACGTCGGCGCCGCCGAGGCCGTTCTGGGTGATCTCCTCACCGGTGACGGCGCGGACGACGTCGGGGCCGGTGATGAACATCTGCGAGGTGTCGCGGACCATGAAGACGAAGTCCGTCAGGGCCGGCGAGTACGCGGCGCCGCCGGCGCAGGGGCCCAGCATCACGGAGATCTGCGGGATGACGCCCGAGGCCTTGGTGTTGCGCTGGAAGATGCCGCCGTACCCGGCGAGGGCGGAGACGCCCTCCTGGATGCGGGCGCCGGCGCCGTCGTTGAGGGAGACCAGCGGGGCACCGGCCGCGATGGCCATGTCCATGATCTTGTGGATCTTGGTGGCGTGGGCCTCGCCCAGCGCGCCGCCGAAGATGCGGAAGTCGTGCGCGTAGACGAAGACGGTGCGGCCTTCGACCGTGCCCCAGCCGGTGATGACACCGTCGGTGTACGGCTTCTTGGCCTCGAGGCCGAAACCGCTCGCGCGGTGGCGGCGCAGCTGCTCGACCTCCTTGAAGGAACCCTCGTCGAGGAGCAGGGCGATGCGCTCGCGCGCAGTCAGCTTGCCCTTCGCGTGCTGGGCCTCGGTCGCCCGGTCACTCGGTCCACGCCGCGCCTGCTCGCGCAGGGAGTGCAGCTCGGCCACGCGGCCGCGGGCGTCCGTCGGCTCGCTCGGGGTCTGGTCCACTACGGTCATGTACCGACCTTACGAAGCGGTCCATGAAAAACCTCCGTTGGTTCCACACAGTCTCGGCCGTGTTCCGCTGTCCGGCCCGCACAGAACCGCGAAGTCATGCGCGGAGTTCACCAGGCAAGACCATCTTCCGTTGTGGTTATCCCACAAAACGAGCCGACATCCCGTCCGGTTGTTGAAATTTAAACGGAACGGGTCTACGGTGAATGTCGTTGAAGGTTCAACGAACTCGCACCGAGCATCGGATCCCCCAGGAGGAAGCCATGGGTCTGTTCACCCGCCGCACCCAGGACCGCACCGCCGTCGCCGCCACCCCCGCCGTGGACCCGGCCCTGGCCGCCCTCACCGGCGACTACGCCATCGACCCCGCCCACAGCAGCATCGGCTTCACCGTCCGCCACGCGATGGTGACCAACGTCCGCGGCAGCTTCGGCGACTACACGGGCTCGCTCCACCTGGACGGCAGCGACCCCTCCCGCTCCACCGCCTCCATCGACGTGAAGATCGCCTCCGTGGACACCGGCATCGCCGACCGCGACGCCCACCTGCGCGGCGAGGACTTCTTCTCGGCCGAGGACTTCCCGGTGATGAGCTTCCGCTCCACCGAGGCGGCCCGGGTCGGCGGGAACACGTACCGCATCACCGGCGACCTGACGATCAAGGACGTCACCCGCCCGCTCACCATCGACCTGGAGTTCAACGGCTCGGCCACCGACGTGTACGGCAGCGAGCGCGTCGGCTTCGAGGGCTCCTCCGAGATCCTGCGCTCCGAGTGGGGCCTGACCTGGAACGCGGCGCTGGAAGCCGGCGGCGTCATGGTCAGCGACAAGGTGAAGCTGACGTTCGACATCTCGGCCGTCAAGCAGGGCTGACCCGGTCGCGCACGGCACCGCCCCGGGGGCGGCAGCTAGAAGCCGCCCCCGCCGTCGAAGCCGCCTCCGCCGCCGAAGTCACCGCCCCCGAAGCCCCCGCCGCCGAAGTCGGAGGCGTCGAAGTCGGCCCCGGAGAAGTCCCCGCCGTCGAAGCCGCCGCCCAGGTCGGAGGCGTAGGCCGGGCCGGGGGCCATCATGGAGCCGAGCACAGTGCCGACCAGCAGACCGGGCAGGATGCCGCCGCCGAAGTACCCGCCGGCCCACGGGCCGTAGGCGGGTCCGGCGTCGTAATACGGGCGCGGCCCCCGGTCCGTGTCCACCGTGCGGACCATCGGATCCCTGCCCTCGCGCAGCCGGACGGCGTCCGCCGCGCAGACCGGCACCGTCCGCACCGCCCCGCCGGCCGGGGCCCAGTCGGCGTCCTCGGTGCTCGGCCCGTGCCGCGGGTCGAAGAAGCACGGTGCCCGCCGCTCGGGCAGCGGCCTGCCCTGGCGCCGCGCGTCGAGGCGGGCGAGCGCGAAGCGGCCGTCCTCCAGGGCCTGCGTGACCCCGCGGACCTCGTCCGGCCGGGTCACCGCGGCCATGATGTCCTTGGCCCTCTCGTACGAGTCGAGGGCCTGTCCGTAGTCCGCGCGCATGGCGTCGTCGGCGCCGCGCTCGCCGGGGTGGAAGTCCAGCCGGTCGAGCTCCTCGCCGAAGGCGGTGATGTCCTCGTCGACGACCACGCGCAGCTTCTCCAGGGCCGCGCGCTCCTCTTCCTCCCGCCTCCTGCGGCCCCGGCGGACCAGGGCGTAGGCCCCGCCGCCGCCCACGACCGCGAGCGCGGCGAGGGTCACCAGCCCGCCCACCGGGACGGACCCGCCGCCGGCGGAGGACCCGCCGCTCCAGGAGGCCGGGGCGTGGCCCTTGACCTGGACGAGCGCCTGGTCCACGAAGTTGTTCAGCTGCGTGGCGGCGTCCACCGGGCCGCCCGCCTTCACCGCGTCGCTGAGGTTGCGGACGGCGTTGACCGGCATGACCGCCCGGTCGGCGCCGGCGTCGAAGCCCTCGCCGAGCCGGATCGCGTACAGCCCGGCGATGCCCGTCTGCGCCCTGACCGTGCGCAGCAGGCCGGCGGGCGGGAACTCCTGCGTGGCCGGCAGCACCGCGACGAAGACCGGCTTCCCCGCGTCCTTGATCTTCTTGGCGAGCGCGTCGGCCTGCTCCTGGGAGAGCTGCGCCCCGGCGCGCGGGTCGACGTAGACGGGGCCCTTCCTCAGGGCCTCGGCCACGTCGGCCGGCCCGGTCGCCGCGAAGGCCTGCGGCGCTGCCGCGACGAAGACCGCGCACAGCGCCAGCAGCACCGCGGACAGTACGGATATCAGCCTGGTCCTCATACTCCCGACGCTACCGGAACCGTCCCTTTCCCGTGTGAGACGGACATAAGGTGCTCCCGGGGCCAGTGGGGACGACGGGGCTAGGGGGACCTCAGGCCCGGGGTCGCGCGGCTCGGGCGGTCACTCGGCCGGTTCGACGCCCGCGTGCAGGAGGCCGTAGGTGATGGCGTCCTCCAGGGCCTGCCAGGAGGCCGCGATCACGTTCGGGGCGACCCCCACCGTGGACCACTCGCGGGTGCCGTCCGTGGTGGAGATCAGGACCCGGGTCGTGGACTCGGTGCCGTGCTTGCCCTCCAGGATGCGGACCTTGTAGTCGATCAGCTCGAACTTCTCCAGCTGCGGGTAGAATCGCTCCAGGGCCACCCGCAGCGCCCGGTCCAGCGCGTTGACCGGGCCGTTGCCCTCCGCCGTGGCGACGATCCGCTCGCCCTTCGCCCACAGCTTGACCGTGGCCTCGTTGGCGTGGGTGCCGTCCGGCCGGTCCTCGACGATCGCGCGCCAGGACTCGGTGCGGAAGTACTTGCGGGCGCGGCCCTCGACCTCGGCGCGCAGCAGCAGCTCGAAGGAGGCGTCGGCGGCCTCGTAGGTGTACCCGGAGAGCTCGCGCTCCTTGACCCGCTCCACCACGCGGGCGACCAGCGCGCGGTCCCCGCCGAGGTCGACGCCGAGCTCCTTGCCCTTGAGCTCGATGGAGGCCCGGCCGGCCATGTCGGAGACGAGCATCCGCATGGTGTTGCCGACGCGCTCGGGGTCGATGTGCTGGTACAGGTCCGGGTCGACCTTGATGGCGGAGGCGTGCAGGCCCGCCTTGTGCGCGAAGGCGGAGACGCCGACGTAGGGCTGGTGGGTGGAGGGGGTGAGGTTCACGACCTCGGCGATGGCGTGCGAGATGCGGGTCATCTCGGCGAGCGCCCCCTCGGGCAGGACCCGGCGCCCGTACTTGATCTCCAGCGCGGCGACCACCGGGAAGAGGTTGGCGTTGCCGACTCGCTCGCCGTAGCCGTTGGCGGTGCACTGGACGTGGGTGGCGCCGGCGTCGACGGCGGCCAGGGTGTTGGCGACGGCGCAGCCGGTGTCGTCCTGGGCGTGGATGCCGAGGCGGGCCCCGGTGTCGGCGAGGACGGTGGAGACGACCGCGGTGATCTGCGCGGGCAGCATGCCGCCGTTGGTGTCACAGAGGATCACCACGTCGGCGCCGGCCTCGTGGGCGGTGCGCACGACGGACTTGGCGTACTCGGCGTTGGCCCGGTAGCCGTCGAAGAAGTGCTCGCAGTCGACGAAGACGCGGCGGCCCTGGGCGAACAGGTAGGAGACGGTGTCGCTGACCATGGCGAGGTTCTCGTCCAGGGTGGTGCGCAGGGCGAGTTCGACGTGGCGGTCGTGCGACTTGGCGACGAGGGTGATCACCGGGGCTCCGGACTCCAGCAGGGCCCGCACCTGCGGGTCCTCGGCGGCCGAGCCGCCGGCGCGCCGGGTCGCGCCGAAGGCGACGAGCTGGGCGTGCTTGAAGTCGATCTCGGTGCGGGCCCGGGCGAAGAACTCGGTGTCGCGGGGGTTGGCGCCGGGCCAGCCGCCCTCGATGAAGCCCACTCCGAACTCGTCCAGGTGCCGGGCGATCGTCAGCTTGTCCGCGACGGTGAGGTTGATGCCCTCACGCTGGGCGCCGTCGCGCAGGGTGGTGTCGAAGACGTGGAAGCCGTCGCCGGGTCCCTGCGCGGGCGCTGTCGCCTCGGTCGTCGTCATGCTGTCTGACTCCTGTCGGATGAGTGGTTCCGGATGCCCGGGCCCCACTGCCCCCATCATGCGCGCGCACCGCCGTCCCGGCAGGAATGGGGGCCGGTAAACGAAAAGACCCCTCGCGGGTGCGAGAGGTCTGCGCGCGGGTCTGGGGCACGGTGGCCGCCGCCGCGGAGGTCGTCCACGGTTCAGCGGTCACTGCGGACCGGCGCGCTGCTGCCGATAATCATGAGCTGAGCAAGCACGTCCGCAGTGTGTCACAGGGGGCCTCCGCCCGGCCGGGCCGTCTCACGATACGAGAGACTGGTCCAGGAATTCCGAGACGTGGGCCAGGATGTCCGCCCGCCCGATCCCGGGCAGGCCGACGGCGACCTGGATGCTGAACCCGTCGAGCAGGGCCCGCAGCCGGGCCGCGTACCGGTCGGGGTCCACCGGGCGGAACTCGCCGCGCGAGACGCCCTCGGCGAGGAGGGCCACCAGGTCGCGGTGCCAGGCCCCCTCGATGGCGGCCTGCCGGTCGCGTTCGGCCGGGCCGGCGTTCTGCGAGCGGTTCCAGACCTCCAGCCACAGCGTCCAGTGCGGGTCACGGGCCTCGTCGGGGACGTAGAGGTCCACGTACGCCTGCAGCCGCTCGCGGGCCGTGCCGCGGCGGCCGAGCAGCGACCGCCGCTCGGCGCCCAGGGCCGCCTCGCTCCACTCCAGCGTCTGCAGCAGGAGCTCGTCCTTGCTGCCGAAGTAATAGAGGAGGTGGCCGCTGCTCATGCCGACCTGGCGGCCGAGGCCGGCCATGGTCAGCCCGTCCAGGCCGCGCTCGGCGATCGTGGCCATGGCGGCGGCGAGGACCTCCTCGCGCGGCGGCGCGTTCTTCCGTGCCGCGCGTACTCCACCGGCCGCCATGGTCCACTCCTCGTCGATCGGCCTCGGCTCACACCTTCGGCTGCTGCTGGGTGATGCAGTGGATACCGCCACCCCCGGCGAAAATCGTACGTGCGTCAACGAGGGTCACGGTCCGCTCCGGGAACAGAGCGCGGAAGATCTCCGCGGCCTCCTCGTCGCGCGGGTCGTCGAACGCGCACAGCACCACGCCGCCGTTGCAGAGGTAGTGGTTGATGTACGAGTAGTCCACCCACTCGCCGTCCTCCTCCAGCACGGTCGGCGCCGGGATCTCCACGACCTCCAGCCGGCGGCCCTGCGCGTCGGTGGCGGCGCGCAGGAGGGCGGCGATGGTCTTGCAGCGCTCGTGGTCCGGGTGGGCCGGGTCGGGCTGGGTGTGGACCATGACCACGCCGGGCCGGGCGAAGGCGGCCACGATGTCGACGTGGCCCTGGGTGCCGTAGGTGCCGTAGTCGCCGGCCAGGCCGTACGGGAGCCAGATCGCCTTGGTGGTGCCGAGGTGGGCGTGGATCTCGGCCTCGACCTGCTCGCGGGTCCAGCCGGGGTTGCGGCCCTGGCCGAGCTGCACGGTGTCGGTGAGGAGCACGGTGCCCTCGCCGTCGACGTGGATGGCGCCGCCCTCGTTGACCAGGGAGGTGCTGTACGTACGGGTGCCGGCCAGGTCCGAGACGTGGCGGGCGATCTTGGAGTCGTGCTCCCAGCTGGCCCACTCCTGGGCGCCCCAGCCGTTGAAGGTCCAGTCGACGGCCGCCAGGCCGCCCCGGCCGTCGGTGACGAAGGTCGGGCCGATGTCGCGCATCCAGGCGTCGTCGAGCTCGCGCTCGACGACGGTGAGCTCGTGTCCGGCGCCGGCCCCGGCGATGGCGCGGGCGCCGTCGGCGTCGCCCGGGGAGACCACGAGGGTCAGGGGCTCGTACGCGCGCACGGCGCGGGCGACGGCGCCCCAGGCCTCGCGGGCCTCGGCGAGCTCCTGCTCGTCGGTGAAGGTCGCATTGGGGCTGGGCCAGGCCATCCAGGTCCGCTCGTGGGGCGTCCACTCGGCGGGCATCCGGAATCCGTCGGCAACGGGCTTGGTCATGGGAGGGTCCTTAAAGGCTGGGCCGGCCGGGAAGTCGTGCCGGTCGGAGGCTGGGCCGGTTCAGAGGCAGTGCCGGATCAGAGGAAGTACAGGCGGTTGAGGGAGACCGATTCGGCCGCTTCGGAGCGCAGCGGGTCCCCGTCGAGGGTGACCAGGCCGCTGCGCGCGTCCACGTCGACCGCGCCCACCCGGGAGTTGAGCAGGAGGTCCGCGGGGCCGATGCCACGGGTGCCGCGGACGGCGACGCGGCGGCGCCTGGTCGGCATCGCGTCGCTGCCCAGGGCCGCTGCGGCGGCGGAGACGAAGGCGACGGAGATGTCGGCGGCGGTGGCCCCGTACGAGCCGAACTGGGGGCCGAGGACCAGCGGTTCGCAGGTGTCGGTGGCGGCGTTGGGGTCGCCGGTGACCCCGTACGCCGGGAAGCCGGACTTCAGGACGAGCTGCGGCTTGGCGCCGAAGAACTGCGGGCGCCACAGCACGATGTCGGCGAGCTTGCCGACCTCGATGGAGCCGATCTCGTGGGCCAGGCCGTGGGCGATGGCCGGGTTGATGGTCAGCTTGGCCATGTAGCGCAGCACGCGGGCGTTGTCGTCGCCCTCGCCGTCGCCCTCCAGCGGGCCGAGCTCGCCCTTCATCTTGGCGGCCATGGCGAAGGTGCGCCGGATGGTCTCCCCGGCCCGGCCCATGCCCTGGGCGTCGGAGGAGGTGATGCCGATCGCGCCGAGGTCGTGCAGGACGTCCTCCGCGCCCATGGTGCCGGCGCGGATGCGGTCGCGGGCCATGGCCGCATCGCCGGGCAGGTCCGGCTTGAGGTCGTGGACGGAGACGATCATGCCGTAGTGCTCGGCGACCGCGTCCCGGCCGAAGGGCAGGGTCGGGTTGGTGGAGGAGCCGATCACGTTCGGCACGCCCGCCATCTTCAGCACGTTCGGCACGTGCCCGCCGCCGCAGCCCTCGATGTGGAAGGCGTGGATGGTCCGGCCCTCCAGGACGCGCAGGGTGTCCTCGACGGAGAGGCACTCGTTCAGGCCGTCCGAGTGCAGGGCCACCTGCACGTCGTGCTCCTCAGCCACCCGCAGGGCGGTGTCCAGCGCGCGGGTGTGCGCGCCCATGTCCTCGTGGACCTTGAAGCCGGAGGCACCGCCCTCGGCCAGCGCCTCCACCAGCGGGGCCGAGTCGGAGGAGGAGCCGCGCGCGAGGAAGCCGATGTTGACGGGCCAGGCGTCGAAGGCGTTGAAGGCGTGCTTCAGGGCCCAGGGGGAGTTGACGCCGACGCCCCAGACGGGGCCGAACTCCTGGCCGATGATCGTGGTGACGCCCGCGGCGAGCGAGGCCTCCATGACGCGCGGGGAGAGCAGGTGGACGTGGGTGTCGACGGCGCCGGCGGTGGCGATGAGGCCCTCGCCGGAGACGATGGACGTGCCGGTGCCGACGACGACGTCGACGCCGTCGAGTGTGTCGGGGTTGCCCGCCCGGCCGATCGCGTGGATGCGGCCCTCGCGGATGCCGATGGACACCTTCTTGATGCCGAGGACGGCGTCGATGACCAGGACGTTGCTGATCACCACGTCGCAGGTCTCGCGGACCGCCGCGGCCTTCAGGTGCAGTCCGTCGCGGGCGGTCTTGCCGAACCCGGCCAGGAACTCGTCGCCGGGCTTCTGGGCGTCGTGCTCGACGCGGACGGTGAGCCCGGAGTCGCCGAGCCGGACGCGGTCGCCGGCGCGGGGGCCGAAGACGGCGGCGTACTCGTGCGGGTCGATGTGCCGGCTGCCCGGCGCGCAGTGGTCGCTGTGCTTGGTCTGCCTGCTCACGCCCGGTCTCCTTCCGTGCTGGTCGGGCTGGTCGGGCTGGTCTCGGTGCCGAGGTAGCCGCAAACCGCGGCGCGGCGCAGGGCCTCCTCCTTGGCCCCGGGGGCGTCGAGCGGGCCGTCGACCAGTCCGGCGAAGCCGATGGCGATGCGGTCGCCGCCGATGGGGACGAGGCCGACCTCGCCCTCGCCGTGCGGGTCGAAGCGCACCGAGGAGCCGGCCGGGACGCACAGGCGCATGCCGTAGGCCGCGGCCCGGTCGAAGTCGAGGCGGGGGTTCGCCTCGAAGAAGTGGAAGTGGGAGGTGACGCTCACCGGCACGGCGGCCGTGTTGCGCACCCGCAGGGTCACGGCCGGCTCGGGCTGGGGGGCGCCGGGGCCGGGCACGACCGCGCCGGGGGCGTCCTCGCCCAGCGGGACGGCGCCGCGGATCGGGGCCGAGACCACCGCGAGCCGGGAGCCGTCGTCGAAGACGGCCTCCACGTGCACCTCGGTGACCACGTCCGCCACGCCGGGCAGGACGTCGTCGGGGCCCAGCACGCTGCGGGCCTCCTCGATCGCCTCGGCCAGGCGCTTGCCGTCGCGTGCCGCCTCGCAGACCGTGTCCGCGATCAGCGCCGTGGCCTCGGGGACGTTGAGCCGCAGCCCGCGGGCCCGCCGGGCCCGGGCCAGTTCCGCGGCGCTGCGCAGCAGCAGCCGGTCGCGCTCCGTTGGGGTCAGCCGCACGCCGATCCACCACCTCTTGAGTCGATGGGTTAGAGCATCACTCTAACTCTTCATTTCTCGGCAATGAAGCATTGACCTCGCACCAGGGCTTAGGTCACATTGAGTGTCGCTCAAACAAAAACGGAACTACATCTTCCGCCTGCCAAGGGAGCCCCCTATGCCCATCGAACAGCGCGGAGTCGACACGATCCCGGAGGACGAGCGGACGAGCAGCCCCAAGGACCTGCTGTCGATCCTGCTCGGCTCCAACCTCTGTCTCGGCGTGATCGTGTTCGGCTGGCTGCCCCCGTCCTTCGGCCTCGGCCTGTGGCCCTCGGTGACCGCCGTCCTGGCCGGGACCCTCGTCGGCATCGCCTTCACCGCGCCGCTGGCACTGGTCTCCCTGCGCACCGCCACCAACCTGTCGACCTCCAGCGGCGCCCAGTTCGGCGTACGCGGCCGGCTCGTGGGCTCGGTGGTGGGCCTGCTGCTCGCCCTCGGGTACACCGCGCTCACGCTGTGGATCGGCGGCGACGTGATGGTCGGCACCCTCGCCCGGCTCGTCGGACTGCCGGACACCGGCCTGACCCACGCCGTGATGTACGGCGTGCTGGCCGCGTTCACCGTGATCGGGGCCGTGTTCGGCTACCGGCTGCTGCTGCGGATGAGCAAGGCGCTCTCCCTCGGCATGGTGGTCCTGCTGGGCATCGGCGTCTACGCCTACGCCCCCGGCTTCACCACCGCCGCCCCGCCGGACACCTCGTACCTGCTCGGCTCCTTCTGGCCGACCTGGATCCTCGCCGCCGTCGCCGCCGGGCTCAGCGGGCCCGTCGCCTTCATCACCCTGCTCGGCGACTACACGCGCTACGTCTCCCCCCGCCGCCACAGCCCCCGCAAGGTCTACTGGGCCACCTGTCTCGGCCTGCTGGCCGGCCTGCTGGTCCCGCAGCTCTTCGGCACCTACACCGCCCTCGCCGCGCGGGCCGGCGCCGACTACGCCGGGCCGCTCGTGCAGGCCTCGCCCTTCTGGTACCTCCTCCCGCTGCTGGTCGCCGCCGCGGCCGGCTCGGTGGGCAACGCCGGCCTGATGCTCTACTCCATGGGCCTCGACCTGGACGCCATCGTGCCGAAGGCCACCCGTACGAAGGCCACCGTCATCGCCGCGGCCGTCGCCACCGCCTTCGTCTTCTTCGGCTCCTTCGAGTGGGACGTGCAGTCGGCGATGACCTCCTTCGTCCTGCTGCTGACCGCCATCGGCACGCCCTGGGCCGTGATCACCCTGATCGGCTACGTGCGCTGCCGCGGCGAGTACGACGCCGATGCGCTCCAGGTGTTCAACCGTCGGGCCCGCGGCGGCGTCTACTGGTACAGCGGCGGGTGGAACCTGCGCGCCACCGCCTCCTGGGCGGCCGGTGCGGCGGTCGGCCTCGCCGCGGTGTCGACCCCGCTGTACGAGGGCCCGCTGCTGGCCCTCACCGGCGGAGTGGACTGCAGCTTCATCCTGTCGGGGCTGGTCGGCGGTGCCGTGTACGCGGCGCTGACGGTGCGGTCGCAGGCGCCCTCCGCCGAAGCGGTGGCCGCCGAGCCGGCGGAGCGGACAACGGTGGCGGTCGGACAGTAGGCCGCAAGGAACGGCACGGGGAGACGTCGTGGAAGAGCTCGCAGAAGTGGCGGCGAAGATCGTCAAGGGGGTCGCGGGCCTGGCCTCCATGGTGGGCGACGGCCTGTCGGCCGTGAGCGGCCCGGACGGCCCCGCCCAGGGGCGTCAGAAGGAGGACGACGAGGCGGGCGGGGAGCGCTGACCACGCTCCCGTCCCCCGCCCGCAACGGCCGAAGGCCCCCGCGCTGCTGCGCGGGGGCCTTCGGGTGTTGCGTGGGGGGTGCGCCCTAGCCGAGCGGGTGCATCCAGCCGTGGGTGTCGGCGCGGTGGCCGGTCTGGAGGTCCAGCAGCGCCTTGCGCAGCTTCATGGTGACCTCGCCGGGCTCGCCGTTGCCCTGGGTCCAGTTCGCGCGCTCGGACTTGACCGAGCCGACCGGGGTGATGACGGCGGCCGTGCCGCAGGCGAACACCTCGGTCAGGGTGCCGTTCTCGTTGTCGCGCTTCCAGTCCTCGGTGGAGATGCGCCCCTCCTCGGCGGTGTAGCCGAGGTCGCGGGCGATGGTGAGGAGCGAGTCGCGGGTGATGCCGGGCAGCAGCGATCCGGTCAGCTCCGGGGTGACGATGCGGTCGCCGTACACGAAGTACAGGTTCATCCCGCCCATCTCCTCGATCCAGCGGTGCTCGACGGCGTCGAGCCAGACCACCTGGTCGCAGCCGTGCTCGGCGGCCTGCGCCTGGGCGACGAGCGAGGCCGCGTAGTTGCCGCCGGTCTTGGCGGCGCCCGTGCCGCCCTTGACGGCGCGGACGTACTCCTCGGAGAGCCAGACGGAGACCGGCTTGACGCCGCCGGGGAAGTACGCGCCGGCCGGCGAGGCGATGACCATGAAGAGGAACTCGTTGGCCGGGCGGACGCCGAGGCCGACCTCGGAGGCGAACATGAACGGCCGCAGGTAGAGCGAGGCCTCGCCGGAGGACGGCACCCAGGCGCTGTCCTGCTTGATGAGCGCGTCGCAGGCCTCGATGAACAGCTCGGTCGGCAGCTCCGGCATCGCCATGCGACGGGCGGAGGCCTGGAAGCGCTCGGCGTTGGCCTGCGGACGGAAGGTGGCGACGGTGCCGTCGGGCTGGCGGTAGGCCTTGAGCCCCTCGAAGATCGTCTGCGCGTAGTGCAGGGTCATGTTCGCCGGGTCGATCGACAGCGGCGCGTACGGGACCAGCTCGGCGTCGTGCCAGCCCCGTCCCTCGGTCCACTTGATCGTGACCATGTGGTCGGTGAAGTGGCGGCCGAAGCCGGGGCTGGCCAGGATCGCCTCGCGCTCCGCATCGGACAGCGGGTTCGAGGAGGGCTTGAGCTCGATCGTGGGCATCGTCATGAGTGCTTGTCCTTCACCGGTTGTGTATGACGGACCGCGCTCACGGCGTACCAGGACGTCCGAGCTTCCCCGCATTCCGCGGTCTCGCGTTCGATTATCGCCCGCGCGATCGCTTCGGTGAAGCGGGGAGTTTGCGGCCCAGGGGAGATGGTGGCACCCGGGGCCGCACAGGAAAAGCCGCCGGGTGCGGTGATCGCGCGACCCGGCGGCTTCCTGGGGTGGAGCTGCCGGGTCAGCCGGCTACTCGTGCGGCGAGCGCGTCGCCGATCTGATCGGTGGTGCGGAAGGTGCCGTCGCGCTCCGCGAGGTCGGCCGAGACGGCGTCCTCGATGCGGGCGGCCCGGTCCTCGTGGCCGAGGTGGCGCAGGAGCAGGGCGACCGAGAGGATCGTGGCGGTCGGGTCGGCCTTGCCGGTGCCGGCGATGTCCGGGGCCGAGCCGTGGACGGGCTCGAACATGGACGGGAAGGCGCCGGTGGGGTTGATGTTCCCGGAGGCGGCCAGGCCGATCCCGCCGGTCACGGCGGCGGCGAGGTCCGTGAGGATGTCGCCGAAGAGGTTGTCGGTGACGATGACGTCGAAGCGCTCGGGCTGCGTGACGAAGAAGATCGTCGCGGCGTCGACGTGCAGGTAGTCGGTGGTGACCTCGGGGTACTCCCGGCCGACCTTGTCGAAGATGTTCTTCCACATGTGGCCCGCGTAGACGAGGACGTTGTTCTTGTGGACCAGCGTCAGCTTCTTGCGCGGGCGGGCGTTGGCGCGCTCGTACGCGTCCCGCACGACGCGCTCGACGCCGTATGCCGTGTTGATGCTGACCTCGGTGGCCACCTCGGCCGGGGTGCCGGTGCGCAGGGAGCCGCCGTTGCCGGTGTACGGGCCCTCGGTGCCCTCGCGGACCACCACGAAATCGATCTCCGGGCGGCCGGCCAGCGGGGTGGCCGTGTTGGGGAAGAGCTTCGAGGGGCGCAGATTGATGAAGTGGTCGAAGGCGAAGCGGAGCTTCAGCAGCAGGCCGCGCTCCAGCACGCCGGACGGGACCGAGGGGTCGCCGATGGCGCCGAGCAGGATCGCGTCGTGCTGCTTGAGGGACTCGAGCTCGGCGTCCGGGAGGGTCTCGCCGGTGCGGTGCCAGCGCCGGGCGCCGAGGTCGTACTCCTTGGTCTCCAGCTTCACATCCTGGGGCAGGACCGCGGTAAGGACCTTGAGGCCCTGAGCCACGACTTCCTGGCCGATGCCATCACCGGGGATCACTGCGAGATTGATGCTGGTCGACATGTCGGAACCGTACTCCGTGTCCCAGCCCGTAGACATATGACGTCCACCATGTGGACCAATGCTGCGGGCTGGGCTGGTGCGGGAGGGGGCGGGAGGGCGGCGGGAGAGGGTTCGGCGGCGGCTCAGTGGCCGGTCGCGCCGCCGTTGTCGCGGCGGTCCAGGGCGCGCTGCAGCGCGGCGGCAGCGTTCTTGCGGTCGGCCTCGCCGGCGGAGGAGCGGCGGACGCGGCGCGGTGCGGCGGGGGAGGTCTTGGTCATGGTGATCGACTCCTTGAGATCACGGCGTGGCGGGGCCACGGATGAGGGGTTCCTTCAAGGCGCCGGAAGGGGCGGGAGCGCTGCGCCGCAGGGGTTGCCTGCGCGGGGCGCGCGTCATCGGCCGCCATTCGCCGGATCAGCGAGACGTTCGGCTCCTACAAAGCTAGGACAGGTCCCGCTGTATGTCTCCGCAATTACTCGGACTTCCTACTATCTGAGACGCGCCGCCCGCCCGGGAGCCCGCGGCGCGACTCCGCTATCGGGCCTGCTCGGAGCGGAGTTCCCTGATCAGGGCCCGTACGGCGAGGGTGGCGGCGGATTCCGGGGTGGTGACGTATCCCACCTGCCTCACCGGCCCCGCAGGGCCCAAATCGGTGATGTCGACCGCGTCGCCGGCCTCGCGCAGCGACAGCTCCGGCATGATCGCCATGCCCAGGCCCCGCCCGACCATCGTCAGGACCATCCCGTCGTCCTCCGCCTTGACGGTGGCGCACGGGATCCAGTCCTGGGCCCGCCACCAGGCGCGGGTGTACGAGCCGCAGTTCTCGTCCCAGTCCAGCAGCGGCAGCGACTTCGGGTCGGGGTGCCCGGCCGGGTGGACCAGGGCGTACGACTCCCGTGCGAGGACCCCGGTCAGCACGCCCGGCGGCAGGCCCGTGCCGTCCGCGTTCAGGGTGGCGATGCCGAGGTCGGCCCGGCCGGCGGCCACCTCTCCTGCGGCGCCGGCGCCCAACTCGCGCACCACCCGCACCTCCGGGCGGATGCCCGGGTGCCGGGCGGTGAGCCGCTCCAGGGCGGGCGGCAGCAGGTGCAGGGCCGCACTGCGGAACGCCGCGATGCGCAGCACGCCCTCCGGGGCGTCCCGGCCGGCGGCGCGCGCCTCGGCGCCGAGGACCTCGTACAGCCTGAGGATCCGGCGGCCGAGGGCGACGGCCCGCTCCCCCGCCGGGGTGGGCGCGGCGCCGGAGCGGCCGCGCTCGAAGAGGACCGCGCCGAGCTTGGCCTCGCTGCCGCGCACCGAGTGCGAGACGGCGGACTGGGTCACGCCGAGGCGGGCGGCCGCGGCGGAGAAGCCGCCGGCCTCGGCGACGGCGACCAGGACCCGCAGTTCCTGCGGGGCGAGTTCGGTCGGTCCTGCGGCTGCCATCGGGGCGTTCACCTCGGTCTATGAGCGGTGTTCATGGGTCGGCGCGTTCCATGAGCCAAACCCCCTGCCCGGCCCCCGGATTCCTTCCTACCGTCTCGATCATGACCGAGAACACCGCTGTCGCCGTCCACCTGACCGCCCGCCCCGCCGGCTTCCCCGACCCCGCCGGCTTCGCCCTCGTCCGCACGCCCGTCCCCTCCCCCGCCCCCGGCACCGCCCTGGTGCAGAACCTGCTGCTCTCCGTGGACCCGTACCACCGCGGGCTGATGGACGGCGGCGAGGGCGGCTTCGCGCTCCACGCCCCGATGGAGGGCCGGGCCGTGGGCCGCGTCATCGCCTCCCGCGACCCGGGTCTGCAGGAGGGCGACCTGGTCTTCCACCGCGCGGGCTGGCGCACGCACGCGCTCGTCACCCTGGGCGCGGACGGCACCCGCAGGCTCCGCGGCCACGAAGGGGTCCCGCTGGAGGCGTACCTGAGCATCCTCGGCGGCACCGGCCTGACCGCGTACGCCGCCCTCACCCGGACCGCGCGCCTGCGCGCGGGCGAGGACCTGTTCGTCTCGGCCGCGGCCGGCGGCGTCGGCACGGCCACCGGCCACATCGCGCGGCTGCTGGGCGCCCGCCGGATCGTGGGCAGCGCCGGCTCGGCGGCGAAGGTCCGCCACCTGACGGAGGTGCTGGGCTTCGACGCGGCCTTCGACTACCACGACGGGCCGGTCGCCGAGCAGCTCGCGAAGGCCGCGCCCGACGGGATCGACGTGTACGTGGACAACGTGGGCGGGGACCACCTGGAGGGCGCGATCGAGGGGCTGCGGGAGTTCGGGCGGATCGCGTGGGTCGGCGGGATCTCGATGTACAACGGCGACCGCTCGCCGGCCGCGCCGCGCAACCTCTTCGAGGTCGTCCACAAGTCGCTCCGCCTGGAAGGGGTATTGGTCCGTCATCACACCAATCTCCAGGACGAGCTGGAGGACTTCCTGGTCCCCCACCTGCGCAGCGGGCGCGTGGGCACCGACACCACCGTTGTCCAGGGCATCGAGCACACCGTGGACGCCTTCCTGGGCATGCTGCGGGGGGAGAACCTGGGCAAGATGCTGGTCCGCCTGGACGCCTGATTCCGGCCACCCGGATGTTCACGGACTTCTTACTGCACGGGCGTAGACCTTTGGCCCGGTGCCCGTCACGCTGTCCGCCGATGTGCCGCAGGGGCACGGGAGTTGGAGGCGGGAAGCCAGTGACACCGATCAGCCGCAGGGGCTTCGTGGGAATCGGCGCCGGGCTGGTGGCCGGGGCGGCCCTGCCCGCGGCCGCGCCGGCCACGGCGGCAGCGGCCGCCGCGACCGGCACCCTCACCGACGTGAAACACGTGGTGATCCTGATGCAGGAGAACCGCAGCTTCGACCACTACTTCGGCAGGCTGAAGGGGGTCCGCGGCTTCGGCGACCGGGCCGCCGGCAACATCCCGGGCGGCTGGGGCACCTTCAACCAGCCCGACTGGGTCGGCCGCCGGTACCCGTGGAAGCTCAGCGCGACGCCTCCGGCGGGCGGCGCGGACGGCGCGACCCTCGCCCAGTGCAACGGCGACCTGCCGCACAGCTGGTCCTCGCAGCACGCCGCCTGGAACAACGGCCGGATGGACAACTGGGTCATGGGCGTCGGCAACCACCGCACCCTCGGCTACCTGGACCGCGGGGACATCCCCTTCCACTACGGCCTCGCCGACAACTACACCATCTGCGATGCCTACTTCTGCTCCACACTGAGCGCAACCGGCCCCAACCGGACGTTCCTGTGGAGCGGCACGGTCGACGCCTCCAGCAAGGACGGCGGCGACGAGTCCGGGCTGACCTGGGAGACGTACGCCGAGGCCCTCCAGCGCGCCGGCATGACGTGGAAGGTCTACCAGAACGCCCAGGACAACTACGGCGACAACGGCCTGGCCTACTTCCGCACGTTCACCGACGCCGCCCCCGGCGACCCGCTGTGGGACCGGGGCATGGCCTCGGTTCCGAAGGCCACGGGATCCACCCCGGACGACATCGCGGCCGCCATCCGCGCCGACGCCGTCGCCGGAACCCTGCCGCAGGTCTCCTGGGTGGTGGCCAACCAGGCCTTCTCCGAGCACCCGTACGCCCCGCCCGGCGACGGCGCGCACTTCGTGGACCTGGTCTACCGGGCGCTGGCCGCGAACCCGGAGGTCTTCGACTCCACCGTCCTGTTCCTCAACTACGACGAGAACGACGGCTTCTTCGACCACGTCCCGCCGCCGGTTGCCCCGCCGGGCACCCCCGGCGAGTACATCGACGGCGTGCCGATCGGACTCGGCTTCCGGGTGCCGATGCTGGTCATGTCCCCCTGGACGCGCGGCGGATGGGTCAGCTCGGAGGTCTTCGACCACACCTCGGTGCTCCGCTTCATGGAGACCTGGACCACGGCGCTGGGCACGCCCGCCCTGTGCCCGAACATCAGCGCCTGGCGCCGCAGGGTCGTGGGCGACCTGACGGGCGTCTTCGACTTCGCGCACCCCGTGTACGGGGTCCCCGCCGGGCTCCCGTCGACCGCCAAGGTCATCGGGCAGGCGACCTGCGGCCCGCTGCCCAACCCGGTGCCGCAGGACAACGCGCTTGCGGCCCAGGAGCCCGGGACGCGGCCCGCGCGGGCCCTGCCGTACCAGGTGAACGGCAACCTCGACCGCTTCGAGTTCGGCGCGGCCGGGAAGATCCTGGCCTGGTTCTCGATGACCAACCAGGGCCCGGAGGCCAAGCGGGCCGCGCACTTCTCGATCCACCCGCACCAGTACCGGGACACGGCAGCCTGGCAGTACACGGTCGACCCGGGCGGCACGGCGAGCGACTGGTTCAGCATCGGCCTCGGCAGCGGATCGGGGAAGTACGACATCTCGATGTACGGCCCGAACCGGTTCCTGCGGCGCTTCATCGGCGACGCCACCAAGGCGGGCAGGGCGATCGAGGTCGCCTCCCGCTACGCCGTGGAGGCGGGCACCGGCAAAACGGCGATCTGGTTCAGGATGACCAACAGCTCGGCCTCCGCCGTCACCTTCACGATCCGCTCCAACGCCTACCGCACGGACGGGCCGTGGACGTACACCGTCCCGGCAAACTCCTCCCGCGAGGACTGGTTCAACGCCGTCGCCTACACCAAGGGCTGGTACGACTTCACGGTCCTGGCCGACATCGACGGCACCTGGTCGCGCCGCTACACGGGCCACATCGAAACGGGCGCCCCCAGCACCAGCGGAAGCTAGGGCCCGGCTACAGCACGTCCCCGTCGCGCCAGTCGAACCACAGCCCCTCGGCGGGATCCGGCAGGGTCCCGCCGGGAGGCGCCCACACGTAGGCGGAGCCCTCCTCCTCGGGCAGCGCCACCGGCCCGGCCGGCGAGAGCGCCCCGATCCGCCCGCCCCACACGGTCCAGCCGCGGGCGGCGTACAGGCCGGCACCCGCCTCGGAGGCGGAGAGCGCGCCGAGCACGTACGCCCCGGCGACCACCTCCTCCAGGGCGGCCATCACCTGCCCGGCCAGCCCGCGGCCGCGCCGGTCCGCGCGGACGGCGACGGCTTCCACGTACCCGGTGCGCAGCGCCCGGCCGCGGTGCACGACGCGCCGCTGCACGACGCTGCCGTGCGCGAGGAGGCCGGACCCGTCCCGCACGAGGACGTGCATCCCGCCGAGGGCGTGCTCGAAGTCCTCCGCGCCGAAGTCCCCTTCGAAGGCGCCGACGAGGAGCCGCCGCACCTCGCCGAGCTCCGCGCCGCCGAGCGCACTGGTGTGCCGGACCACGATCTCCATCCGCCGACGGTATCAACGCCCCCGCAACCGCGCTTCGAGCCGCCGCAGCGCCCGCGCCTGCATGCCCGCGGCCCGCGGGTAGGCTCCGGCGTCCAGACCTGCGGCCGCCTCCCGGGCGAGCGCGTGCGCGGTGGTGCCGAGCCCGGCGAGGTAGGTGTCGATCGCGGCGCTGTCGTACGGGCGGCCCTGCGCGGCGTGCATCGCGCGCACCCGCGGCTCGCTGAGCGCATGGTCGTCGGCCACCTCCTCGGGGCTCGCGCCCGCCAGGCGCAGCAGCACGAGCGCGATGATGCCGGTGCGGTCGCGGCCCAGGCCGCAGTGGAAGGCCACCCCGCCGGGCGGCGCCTCGGCGACCGCGGTGGCGACGGCCGCGACGCGGTCGGGGAAGCGGTGCAGGAATGGCCGGAAATAGGCGGGTGTCGCGAAGCCCGGGGTGCCCCACCAGTGGTCTCAGAAGTCGCGGTGCTCGATGCCGTCGAGCGGGATGCGGACGGTGGTCAGGCCCGGCGGACGCGGGGCTCGGTCCGCCTGGACCTCGTCGTCGTTGCGCAGGTCGACGACGGTGCGGATGCCGTGGGCGGCCAGGCTGGTCCAGCCGCGGGCGGTGAGCCGGTCGAGGGCGTCGGCGCGGACCGCCGCGCCGGGCGCGATCCCGCCCGGGCCGCCCGGCTCGCGCACGTTGAAACAGCCTTCCCACTCCAGGAAACGACCGGTGCTCGTCACCGCCATTACCCCCCTGTTGACACAGAACGGACAACCGGGCAGGACGCCCCGCTGGCCCGCGCGGTTCCCCCGTCGGCACACTCGGCCCATGTCGCCTACCGCCTTGCAGTGGACCCCGACCCACGGCGAGCCGTACCGGCCCGTCGCCTACCGGCCGGCGCGCATGCCGAGCAGCGAATCCCTGGCCCGCTCCGCCGCGTTGCGCACGCGGATGGACGAGCGGCGCACCGTTCGCGCCTTCTCCTCCGACCCCGTACCCGAGCAGGCGGTCCGCGACGCCATCGCCTGCGCCGCGACCGCACCCTCCGGGGCCCACCAGCAGCCGTGGACGTTCGTCCTGGTCAAGGACCCGGCCGTACGGCAGCGGATCCGGGCCGCGGCCGAGCAGGAGGAGCGGACCTCCTACGACGGCCGGCTCGGCGACGAGTGGCTCCAGGCTCTGCGCCCCCTCGGCACGGACGCGGTCAAGGCCCACCTCACCGACGCCCCGGCCCTGATCGTCGTCTTCCAGCAGCGGTACTGGCTGGGCCCCGACGGCACCAAGCGCAAGCACTACTACGTCGACGAGTCGGTGGGCATCGCGGCCGGCATGCTCCTGACCGCCCTGCACCTGTCCGGCCTCGCCGCCCTGGTCCACACCCCGAGCCCGATGCGCTTCCTCTCGCAGGTCCTCGGCCGCCCGCAGAACGAGAAGGCCTTCGCCGTCATCCCGGTCGGCTACCCGTCCGACGACTGCACGGTCCCGAACCTCGTCCGCAAGTCCCTGGACCAGGTCCTGGTCGAGGTCTAGGGGGCGGGCGGCGCGGTCCCGTCCGGCTGCTCCGCCTGCCCGCCGATCCCGTGCAGCGCCCCGGCGAGACGAAGCCCGATCCGGACCCTGTCCTGCGGTGTACAGGTCTCCATGGCGGCCCGGACCTGCCGCAGGATCAGCCAGTCGCGCACCACCTTGGCCACACCCAGCACCGCCGCCGTCACACACGCCACCGACAGCATCAGCGGTACCTCGCACGATTCGCCTCGGTGATCGACTCGGCGGTGATCGAGGACGCCCCCGCATCGCAGGATCCCAGGGCGCGCACCACCACGTAGGCGTCCTCGAGGGCGATGGTTCCGCGCGCCCGCGGTTTCGCCTTCGCCGGGTCCAGGGGGACTCCGGCCGGTGGGGGTGCTGCCAGCCCGCTCCTGCGCAGCTTCCGTTCCACCTCGTCCCGGTCCCTGCCACAGCACCATTCGATGACGAGGTCGGAGTAGCCGTGGCTGTAGGCGTTGGCCCAACCGTGGGCGGCTCCGGCCTCGTTGACCACCAGCGGACGCCTCAGCAGCCGACTGAGCATGATGTCCCGCAACAGCGGCCGCGGGACACCGCGCCCGCTGCGCCAGAGGGTCAGTTCCTCTGCTTCCGTCCGGTCGAGAGACGCGGGCTTGCCGCGCCACAGCTCCGTCAGCAGCTCCGTGTCCTGCGGAAGGCGTGGTGTCCAGCCCGGGTCCGGGTGGGTGAGCCGGATCCGCGCAGGGCTCCCCACGTCCTCGAGCAGCCATTCCCCGGCACGGCCGACCAGCCTCAGTCCGGGAACGCCGCGCAGGCCGCCGTATCCGCGGTCGAAGGCGGGCAGCAGTTCCGCGACGACGCGGTGGGCCATCTCCGGATGGAGCTCCAACACCAACCCGTCCGGGGTGGGCACAGCACCCGTCACGCCGAGAACGGCCCCGTCGATCTGCTCGTCGCGCAGGGCGTTGGCGAGTACGTTGACGACCCGCGCCTCGAAGGCCCGCTGGGCCGTGGTGCGCGCGTCCGGAACGGGCTGGTGGCGTGTGATCAGGCCGTCTGCGGCCCACTGGGCGCACCGGGTGTAGCGGATCCCCGTCGCCCTGGCACAGAGGGTCGCGGTCCGGTGTCGATTGCTGCCGTGCGTGGACATACGTCTCCCCGAAGCCCCGTCCCGGCACGGCGCACAGAGGTTTCGTACATCCGGACAAGCTGCACAGTCACATGTACGGGAACTCGTGAGAGCCCTTTCCCCCCTCGGGTTACCGGGCCCGAGTCTGTGGAGCGTGTCTCCGTACCAACACCCCCGAGCGTAGCAGGGGTTGGGGCTCCCGGCTGTCCACTGTGAGGCCTCGGGGAAGATCGAAAACAGGAGGTTGCCGTGCTGCGGATCCGGTACGAGGTGCCCGGGGGCCGCGGGGTGTTGTTCCGGAGGACGTGGCGGTGCCGGAGCCGGAGCCCGGGGAGGTGCTCGTCAGGGTCGAGGCCGTCGGCGTCACCCTGCCCGTGGTGCGCAAGGTGCGGGAGGGCGGGGAGGCGATACCGCTCGGCGGGGAGGTCGCCGGGACCGCCGCCCCGTTCGTCTCGGCCGTGCCCGAGGGGGCCGGCTGCGTGGAGGCCGTCGCCCTGGTGCGCAGCGGGCTCGTCGCCCGCGGCGCCGTGGCGGCCGGGCAGGTCCGGGCCGGCGAGTCGGTGCTGGTCACGGCCGCCGCGAGTGGGGTCGGCAGCCTCGCGGTGCAGCTGGCCCGGGCCGAGGGGGCGGGGCGCGTGGTCGCCGCCGTCTCCCGCCGGGACAAGGCGGACTTCGTACGGAGCCTCGGCGCCGACGAGGTGGTGGTGTACGACGGGACCGAGGGCTGGGGCGCGCCCTACGACGTGGTCCTCGAAGTGGAGACCGCCCCCGCTCCGGGCTTGGGGGTACCGGAGCGGGGGCGGGGTTCGGCGGGGCGGTCAGCCCCTGTGGGGGGTCAGCCCATGTGCGGGTAGCCGTACTCGGTCGGCGGGACCAGCGTCTCCTTGATGGAGCGCGTCGAGACCCAGCGGGTCAGGTTGCTGGCGGCGCCGGCCTTGTCGTTGGTGCCCGAGGCGCGGCCGCCGCCGAAGGGCTGCTGGCCGACGACGGCGCCGGTGGACTTGTCGTTGATGTAGAAGTTGCCCGCGGCGAAGCGGAGCTTGTCCATCGCGTGCGCGGCCGCGTAGCGGTCGCCGGCGATGACCGAGCCGGTCAGGGCGTACGCCGAGACGGACTCCATCTGCGCGAGCATCTCGTCGAACTTCTCGTCCTCGTAGACGTACACGGCGAGGATCGGGCCGAAGTACTCGGTCGTGAAGACCTCGTTCTCCGGGTCGGTGCACTCGATGACGGTCGGGCGCACGAAGTAGCCCTCGGAGTCGTCGTACGTGCCGCCGGCGACGATGGTGCAGGTCGGGTCGGCCTTGGCGCGGTCGATCGCGGCCTTGTTCTTGGCGAAGGAGCGCTCGTCGATGACGGCGCCGATGAAGTTGGTCAGGTCGCGGACGTCACCCATGGTGATGCCGTCGACCTCGGCCGCGAACTGCTCCCTGAAGCCGTCGTTCCAGATGGAGGCCGGGATGTAGGCGCGGGAGGAGGCCGAGCACTTCTGGCCCTGGAACTCGAAGGAGCCGCGGGTCAGGGCGGTCTTCAGGACGGCGCGGTCCGCGGAGGGGTGCGCGACGACGAAGTCCTTGCCGCCGGTCTCGCCGACCAGGCGCGGGTAGGACTTGTACTTCTCGATGTTGTTGCCGACCGTCTTCCACAGGTACTGGAAGGTCTTGGTCGAGCCGGTGAAGTGGATGCCGGCGAGCTCGGGGTGGTTCAGGGCCACCTCGGAGACGGCGATGCCGTCGCCCGTCACCAGGTTGATGACGCCCTTGGGCAGGCCGGCCTCCTCCAGGAGCTCCATGAGGAGGACCGCGGAGTGGGTCTGCGTCGGGGACGGCTTCCACACGACCACGTTGCCCATGAGGGCGGGGGCGGTCGGCAGGTTGCCGGCGATGGCGGTGAAGTTGAAGGGGGTGATCGCGTAGACGAAGCCCTCGAGGGGGCGGTGGTCGCTGCGGTTCCACACGCCGGCGGAGTTCGCGACCGGCTGCTCGGCCAGGATCTGGCGGGCGAAGTGGACGTTGAAGCGCCAGAAGTCGACGAGCTCGCACGGGGTGTCGATCTCGGCCTGCTGGGCGGTCTTCGACTGGCCGAGCATGGTGGAGGCGGCCATCTTCTCGCGCCACGGGCCGGCCAGCAGCTCGGCGGCGCGCAGGATGATCGCGGCGCGGTCGTCGAAGGACATGGCGCGCCAGGCGGGGGCGGCGGCCAGGGCGGCGTCGATCGCCTCCTGGGCGTCGGCCTGGGTGGCGTTGGCGTAGGTGCCGATCACCGACTTGTGGTCGTGCGGCTGGACCACGTCGAAGCGCTCGCCGCCGCCCATCCGCTTGACGCCGTTGATCGTCATCGGCAGGTCGATCGGGTTCTCGGACAGCTGCTTGAGCTGCTGCTCGAGACGCGCGCGCTCGGCGCTGCCGGGGGCGTAGGTGTGGACCGGCTCGTTGACCGGGGCGGGGACCTGGGTCACAGCATCCATGGGGCTGGTAACTCCTTGACCTAGTTCTTGGTGATCATCGAGCGGAGGAAGAAGAGCAGGTTCGCGGGCTTCTCCGCGAGGCGGCGCATGAAGTAGCCGTACCAGTCGGTTCCGTACGCGGTGTAGACGCGCATGCGGTGGCCCTCGGCGGCCAGGCGCAGGTGCTCCTCGCTGCGGATGCCGTAGAGCATCTGGAACTCGTACTCGTCCAGCTTGCGCCCGGCCTTGCGGGCGAGCTCCTGCCCGATGGCGATCAGACGCGGGTCGTGGGACCCGATCATCGGGTAGCCGGCGCCTTCCATCAGGACCTTCAGGATGCGGACGTACGCCTTGTCGATCTCGGCCTTGTCCTGGTACGCGACCTCGGCGGGCTCCTTGTAGGCGCCCTTGACGATGCGCACGCGGCTGCCGGCGGCGGCCAGGCGCCGGGCATCGGCCTCGGTGCGGAAGAGGTACGCCTGGATCACGCAGCCGGTCTGCGGGAAGTCGCGGCGCAGCTCCTCGTGGATGGCGAACATCGAGTCGAGGGTGGTGTGGTCCTCGGCGTCGAGGGTGACGGTGGTGCCGATGGCGGCGGCGGCCTCGACGACCGGGCGGACGTTGGCGAGGGCGAGCTCGTGGCCGCCCTCCAGCGCCTGGCCGAACATCGACAGCTTGACCGACATCTCGGCCTTCTCGCCCAGGCCGAGGTCCTTCAGGCGGCCGATGAGCTCCAGGTAGGCGTCGCGGGCGGCGTGGGACTGCTCCACGGTGGTGATGTCCTCGCCCACCACGTCGAGGGTGACCTCCAGGCCCTTGGCGGCGAGGTCCTCGACGATGGGGATGACCTGGTCGACCGTCTCGCCGGGGATGAAGCGGGTCACCACGGGCTTGGTCACCGGGGCGGCAGAGACGATTCGGCGCATCTTGTCGCTGCGCGAGGCGGCGAGGATCGCGGGACCCAGCACGGGGACCTCCAACAGGTGGCAGAAGCAGTCACACGGTCACCGCGGGGGTGGGCGGAAGCCGTAGGGAAAACGCATGTAAAACCACCGTGAAATTTAAGGATGGCCTCGATCCTCTGCCATCGACAGCTGTCACGCATCCGTGTCCCGGATCTCATACAGGTGTCTGAAGACCGGGTGTGCGGGTGGGAGAATGTGCGGGTGAAGGGCGATTACCAGGACCTCGTGGACGAGATCTCGGCGCTGCTGGGCGCCCCGGCAACGCTGGAGAACCGGGACTTCCGGCTGATCGCCTTCGGCGCGCACGACAGCGACGACGACCTCGCCATGGATCCGGTGCGCACCCGCTCGATCCTGACCCGGCAGTCGACGGCCGCGGTGCGGGCCTGGTTCGAGGGCTTCGGCATCGCGCGCGCCACCGGCCCGGTACGGATCCCGGCGGCCCCGGAGGCAGGGGTGTTCCGGGGACGGCTGTGCCTGCCGGTGCGCCACCGGGGGATCGTGCAGGGCTACGTGTGGCTGCTGGACCAGGAGCCCGGGCCGGGGCCGCAGGCGCTGGCCGCGGCGATGGAGGTGGCCGACCGGATCGGGGTGCTGCTGGCCGAGGAGGCGAAGGCGGGGGCCGACCTGTCGCGGGAGTTCCTCGCGGCGCTCACGGCCGGGCGGGGCTGGCAGCAGGACATGGCGGTGGCCTCGCTGCGGGCGGCGCTCGGCGCCGCGGCCTCGGACGGGCTGCACGCGGTGGTGTGCGTGGCGCCGTGGCCCGGGGAGGCTCCCGCGTCGGTGCCGGGAGCGGCGGCGGTGTGCGTGGTTCCGGGCGCGGGCGGCGGGGGCGCGGCCTCCGGGCCGGATGCCGCCGGGGAGGACGGGGCCGGGGGGCCGGGCGGCTCCGGGCCGGCGGGTGCGGGCGGCGGGGCGGCGCTCGCCCTGCTGGTCAGGCTCCGCTCGGCGGACGTCCTCGCCCCGGCCGAGACGGTGGCGGCCCGGCTGCTCGGGGCCCCGGGGGGTACGGGATCCGGGCAGGGCCCCGGTGCCGTACCCGGCGCGGGGCCTGGCGCGGCCTCCGGCCCGGCGGCGGGGGCACGGCCCGGGACGGGACCGGGGGCAGGGTCGGGCGCGGGCTCCCGTACGGCGTCCGGGACGGCGGCCGCGGCAACGGCCCGTACGGCGCCCCGGCCCGCGGCGGCTCGGGCGCCGGCCGCCGGCATCGCCGAGCCGGGCCGGGGCCTCGGCGGCCTCGGCGCCGCCTGGCTCCAGGCCTCGGCGGCGGCGCGTGCGGCGGCGGCCCAGCCGCGGCTCGGCCCGGTGGCACGCTGGTCGGCGATCGGTCCGTACCGGATGCTGTCGGCACTGGCGGCGGCCGACCCGGCGCAGGATCCGGCGGCGCGCGCCCTGCTCGCCCCGGCCCAGCGGGAACTGGCCCGCACGGCCGAGGTGTTCCTGGACTGCGCGGGGCAGGCGGGCCGGGCCGCGGCGGCGCTGGGCGTCCACCGGCAGACCCTGTACTACCGGCTGGGCCGGGTGGAGCAGCTGACCGGCCTGGACCTCGACGAGGGCGAGGACCGCCTGCTGCTCCACATGGCCCTCAAGGCGGCCCGTCTGCAGGCGGCCGACGCGAGCGGCGGCTGACGCGAGGGGCGGCGGGCGGCCCGGCGGCGGCTCAGGCGGCAACGGCTCAGCGGCAAGGCAACGACTCGGTACCCGCCATCGCCTCAGCGGCGGCGCCGGCCGCCACCTCGCCCTCAGGCCTCGTTCTTGCGCAGGCCCTCGGCGATGCGCCGCAGCCCCTCGGTCAGCTCCTCGGCCGTGATCGCCCCCTCGGGGTTGGACAGCCACTGCGCCATCACACCGGTCAGCAGCGCCTGGTACACCCCGCCGAGCGTGCGCACGTCGCGCTCGTCGAGCTCGTCCTCCGGGATCCCGGTGAACATCGAGGCGAGCCCCCTGCGCCCCTCCGGCTCCGCGGCCAGCAGCATCTCCCGAAGCTGGGGCAGCCGGTCCCGGTCGAGGACGATCTCCATGCTGGCCGCCCACATCGGCGCCGACTCGGCCTGACGGCTGATCACGCCGTCCCAGACCGACCGGAACCGCTCCAGCGAGCCGCCCTCGCCCGCGACCTCCGGCCGGAAGGCGTCGCCCCATTCCTGGGCCAGCTCCACGTAGGCCTGTGTCAGCAGGGCGTCCTTCGAGCCGTAGTGATAGCCGATGGACGCCAGGTTCGCGCCCGAGGCGTTGACGATGTCCCGCGCGGTCGTGCGCGCGAAACCCTTCTCGACCAGGCACTTCTTGGCGCCTTCGAGCAGATCTTCACGGTGTCCCATGCCCGACACAGTATCAAGACGACCGTCATAGACAGCAGTCCCATACAGTCGTTCTATACAGTGGTTATGACGTCTGTACCTTGCTTCTCATGACGAAATCCGCCGCACGTCCCGCCGGCCGCCGGGAATGGATCGCCTTCACCGTCCTCCTGCTGCCCCTGCTCCTGGGCGCGGGCACGTTGACCAGGAAGACCGAGCCCCACCAGAAGTGGTCCAGCATGATCCCGCGGTGGCCATCGGCGCCGCCGCCCCCGCCGCCGCGGCCCTGGCCCGCACGATCGACCGCGCCCACGTCGTCGCCGGCGGCTTCGTCCTCGCCGCGTCCGGGTTCGTCCTGATTCCCTGGGCGGCGCGGTCGCCGGCGCCCGGCGGCTCGGCGGCCCCGCGGGCGAGCAGCTGCTGGCCCTGGCCCGCGAGGCCTTCGTCCACGGCATGCAGGACGCAGCCCTCGGCGGCGCCGCCCTGCTGCTGGCCACGGCCGTGCTCGCCGCGGCGTTGCTCCGCCGGAGCGCGGGCCGCCTCCCGGCCGGGGCCACGGCCGCGGCGCCCGCCCTCACCGGGGCCGACTGCTGAGCGGCCCCGCCGGGCGGCCGGCGGAGCCCGTACGGACCGCACGCACCACGCAGACACGGCAAGGGCCCGGGGAAGCAGTTCCCCGGGCCCTTGCCGTCGTGCCATGTGCTGCGGTGCGGCGGCGGTCAGCCGACCAGGTTCACCGAGCGGGCCGAGGTGGCGCCGATCTCCTCCGCGATGTCCGTGAGCACGGACTGCGGGACGGTGTCGTCCACGGTGAGGACGGCGAGCGCCTCGCCGTGCTCCTCCGCCCGGGCCACCTGCATGCCCGCGATGTTCAGGCCGCCCTCGCCGAGGATCCGGCCGACGGTGCCGACCACGCCGGGGCGGTCGGTGTAGCGCAGGACGACCATGTGGTCGGCCAGGGCCAGGTCCACGTCGTACGCGCCGACGCCGACGATCTTCTGGAGGTGCTTGGGGCCGGCCAGGGTGCCGGAGACCGCCACTTCCTGACCGTCCGACAGGGTGCCGCGCACGGTGACCACGTTGCGGTGGTCCGGCGACTCGGAGCTGGTGGTCAGGCGCACCTCGACACCGCGCTCCTGGGCGAACAGCGGCGCGTTGACGTAGGAGACCGTCTCGTCGACGACGTCCTCGAAGACACCCTTGAGCGCGGAGAGCTCCAGCACCTTGACGTCGTGCTGGGTGATCTCGCCGCAGACCTCCACGTCGAGGCGGACCGCGACCTCGCCCGCGAGGGCGGTGAAGATGCGGCCGAGCTTCTCGGCGAGCGGCAGGCCGGGGCGCACGTCCTCGGCGATGACGCCGCCCTGGACGTTCACGGCGTCCGGCACGAGCTCGCCGGCGAGCGCGAGGCGCACGGACTTGGCGACGGCGATTCCGGCCTTCTCCTGGGCCTCGTCGGTGGACGCGCCCAGGTGCGGGGTGCAGACGACCTGGTCGAGCTCGAAGAGCGGGGAGTCCGTGCAGGGCTCCTTGGCGTACACGTCGAGGCCGGCGCCGGCGACGCGGCCCTCCTTCAGCGCGGAGAACAGCGCGGCCTCGTCGACGATCCCGCCGCGCGCGGCGTTGACGATGCGGACGGACGGCTTCACCTTGTGCAGGGCCTCGTGGCCGATGAGACCGATGGTCTCCGGCGTCTTCGGCAGGTGCACGGTGATGAAGTCGGCCACCTCCAGCAGCTCGTCCAGCGAGAGCATCTTGACGCCCATCTGGGCGGCGCGCGCGGGCTGCACGTAGGGGTCGTAGGCCACGACCTTCATGCCGAAGGCCGACATGCGCTGGGCGACCAGCACGCCGATGCGGCCGAGGCCGACGACGCCGAGGGTCTTCTCGCTGAGCTCGACGCCCGTGTACTTGCTGCGCTTCCACTCGCCGTTCTTCAGGGCGGTGTTGGCCTGCGGGATGTGGCGGGCGGTCGCGATGAGCAGGCCGCAGGCGAGCTCGGCCGCCGTGACGATGTTGGAGGTCGGGGCGTTCACGACCATCACGCCGGCCTTGGTGGCGGCGGAGACGTCGACGTTGTCGAGGCCGACGCCGGCGCGGGCGACGACCTTCAGCTTCCGGGCGGCGGCGATGGCCTCCGCGTCGACCTTGGTCGCCGAGCGCACCAGGATGGCGTCGACGTCGGCGATCGCGGGGATCAGCTCCGCGCGGTCGGCGCCGTTGCAGTGCCGGATCTCGAAGTCCGGGCCGAGCGCCTCGACGGTGGCGGGCGACAGCTCTTCGGCGATGAGTACGACAGGTTTCGAGCTCACGTGGGTCCTCACAAGTCCAGTGCGGACGGCCGTCCCGACGGCCGCAGGCGGTGGAGGGGGTAGCCGCGTGGAAGACGCACGACACTGTGGGCCTGACGCGTTGTGTTCAGCAGTGTAGTGGCGGATCGAGGTCGGGATTCCGCCTGTCCGGAAGGATCACCCGTCCGGGGTTGGCCGGGGTGGACAAGCCGTACTACGAGACGTCTGTATTCCGGCTCGCCGGGGATGCGGCGCGGGGCCGGGACGGTGCGTCCCGGCCCCGCGAGGCGATCAGCTCTCTTCGCTGTCGACCCAGCTCATCAGCTTGCGCAGCTTCTTGCCGGTGGTCTCCAGCAGGTGGGCCTCGTCGGCCTTCTTGTACTCGTTGTACTTCGGCAGGCCGGCCTTGTACTCGGCCATCCAGGTGTTGGCGAACTCGCCGCTCTGGATCTCGGCGAGGACCTTCTTCATCTCGGCCTTGGTGGCGTCGGTGATGATGCGGGGGCCGGTGATGTAGTCGCCCCACTCGGCGGTCTCGGAGACCGACCAGCGCATCTTCTCCAGGCCGCCCTCGTACATGAGGTCCACGATGAGCTTCAGCTCGTGCAGGCACTCGAAGTACGCGATCTCCGGCTGGTAGCCGGCCTCGGTCAGGGTCTCGAAACCGGCCTTGACCAGGGCGGAGGCGCCACCGCAGAGGACGGCCTGCTCACCGAACAGGTCGGTCTCGGTCTCCTCGGTGAAGGTGGTCTTGATGACACCGGCGCGGGTGCCGCCGATGCCGGCCGCGTACGACAGGGCCAGGGCGAAGGCGTTGCCCGAGAAGTCCTGCTCGACGGCGGCGATGCACGGGACGCCGCGGCCCTCCTCGTACTGGCGGCGGACCAGGTGGCCCGGGCCCTTCGGGGCGACGAGGGCGACGTCCACGTTGGCCGGGGGCTTGATGAAGCCGTAGCGGACGTTGAAGCCGTGGCCGAAGAAGAGCGCGTCGCCCTCCTGCAGGTGGTCCTTGATGGACTCCTCGTAGATCTCGGCCTGCAGCGGGTCCGGAGTGAGGATCATGATGACGTTGGCCCAGGCGGCGGCCTCCGACACGGAGACGACCTTCAGGCCCTGCTCCTCGGCCTTGGCCTTGGACTTCGAGCCCTCCTTCAGGCCGACGACGACGTCGACGCCGGAGTCACGCAGCGACAGCGCGTGGGCGTGGCCCTGGCTGCCGTAGCCGATGACCGCGACCTTGCGGCCCTGGATGATGGACAGGTCGGCGTCGTTCTCGTAGAACAGCTCGGCCACTGGGATATCTCCTTGGTGCGCTGGTGTTGCTCCCACCGTACGGCGGGGAACGTGGACGAAGTTTCGTGGTCTCGCGATGCGAGAGGCAAAGAGGCGCGGGCGCGCGGCGCGGTCAGGCGCTGCGGTCGAGCGCGCGCAGGCTGCGGTCCGTGATGGACCGGCCGCCGCGCCCGATGGCGATCGTGCCCGACTGGACGAGCTCCTTGATGCCGAACGGCTCCAGCATCTTGAGCATGGCGCCGAGCTTGTCGGCGCCGCCGGTGGCCTCGATGGTGACGGCCTCCGGGGAGACGTCGACCGTCTTGGCGCGGAACAGCTGGACGATCTCGATGATCTGTGAGCGGGTCTCGTTGTCGGCGCGGACCTTCACCAGGACGAGCTCGCGCTCGATGGCGTTCGAGGGCTCCAGCTCGACGATCTTGAGCACGTTGACCAGCTTGTTGAGCTGCTTGGTCACCTGCTCCAGCGGGAGGTCCTCGACGTTCACGACGATGGTGATGCGGGAGATGTCGGGGTGCTCGGTGACGCCGACCGCGAGGGAGTCGATGTTGAACCCGCGGCGGGAGAACAGGGCGGCGATCCGGGCGAGGATGCCGGGCGTGTTCTCGACCAGGACGGAGAGCGTGTGCTTGGACATGTGAGGCGTTCTCTCTCTCGGCTCTTCCGGCTCAGTCGTCTTCGCTGTCGCCGAAGTCGGGACGGACGCCCCGGGCTGCCATGACCTCGTCGTTGGAGGTGCCGGCGGCGACCATCGGCCACACCATGGCGTCCTCGTGGACGATGAAGTCGATCACGACGGTGCGGTCGTTGATCGCGTTGGCCTCGGCGATGACCTTGTCCAGGTCGGCGGGGTCCTCGCAGCGCAGCGCCACGCACCCCATGGCCTCGGACAGCTTGACGAAGTCCGGGACGCGGGTGCCCTTGCGGGGAGCGGTGGACTCGCCGAGCTGGGAGCCGACCGTGTCGTGGCCCGTTTCGTCGGCGTGCAGGACGGTGTTGGAGTACCGCTGGTTGTAGAACAGGGTCTGCCACTGGCGGACCATGCCCAGCGCGCCGTTGTTGATGATCGCGACCTTGATCGGGATGTTGTTCAGCGCGCAGGTGACCAGCTCCTGGTTGGTCATCTGGAAGCAGCCGTCGCCGTCGATCGCCCAGACGGCGCGCTCGGGCATGCCGACCTTGGCGCCCATCGCGGCGGGGACCGCGTAGCCCATGGTTCCGGCTCCGCCGGAGTTGAGCCAGGTGCGGGGCTCCTCGTAGTCGATGAAGTGCGAGGCCCACATCTGGTGCTGGCCGACGCCGGCCGCGAAGATGGTGTGCTCCGGGGCCAGTTCGCCGATGCGCTGGATGACCTGCTGCGGCGAGAGCATCCCGTCCTCGGGGGTCTCGTAGCCGAGCGGGTAGGTGTCGCGCCAGCGGTTGAGGTCCTTCCACCAGGCGGAGTAGTCGCCGGCGTTGCCGTCGTTGTGCTCGGCCTGGATCGCCTGGACCAGGTCGGCGATGACCTCGCGGGCGTCGCCGACGATCGGGACGTCGACCTCGCGGTTCTTGCCGATCTCGGCCGGGTCGATGTCCGCGTGGATGACCTTGGCGTACGGGGCGAAGCTGTCGAGCTTGCCGGTGACGCGGTCGTCGAAGCGGGTGCCGAGCGCGATCAGCAGGTCCGACTTCTGCAGGGCGGTGACGGCCGTGACCGCGCCGTGCATGCCCGGCATGCCGACGTGCAGCGGGTGGCTGTCGGGGAAGGAGCCCAGGGCCATCAGGGTGGTGGTGACCGGGACGCCGGTCAGCTCGGCCAGCACCTTCAGCTCGGCGGTCGCGCCGGACTTCATGACGCCGCCGCCGACGTACAGGACGGGGCGCTTGGCCGCGCAGATGAGCTTGGCGGCCTCGCGGATCTGCTTGGCGTGCGGCTTGGTGACCGGCCGGTAGCCCGGGAGGTCCAGGGCGGGCGGCCACGAGAAGGTGGTCTTCGCCTGCAGGGCGTCCTTGGCGATGTCGACCAGGACCGGGCCCGGACGGCCGGTGGCGGCGATGTGGAACGCCTCGGCGATCGTCTTGGGGATGTCCTCGGCCTTGGTGACCAGGAAGTTGTGCTTGGTGATCGGCATGGTGATGCCGACGATGTCCGCCTCCTGGAAGGCGTCGGTGCCGATCGCCTTGGAGGAGACCTGGCCGGTGATGGCGACGAGCGGCACGGAGTCCATGTGCGCGTCGGCGATCGGGGTGACCAGGTTGGTGGCGCCCGGGCCGGAGGTGGCCATACAGACGCCCACCTTCCCGGTGGCCTGCGCGTAGCCGGTCGCGGCGTGGCCGGCGCCCTGCTCGTGCCGGACCAGGATGTGGCGCACCTTGGTGCTGTCCATCATCGGGTCGTACGCCGGGAGGATGGCTCCGCCCGGAATGCCGAAGACGGTGTCGCACCCCACCTCTTCGAGAGAGCGGATGAGGGACTGGGCACCCGTGACGTGCTCAACTGCGGCGGGCTGCTGTCCGCCGGAACGGGGCCGCGGCTGCGGATGCTGGGCCCCGGAGGCCTGCTCGGTCATCGGCATTCTCTTCTCGAAGCTGAGGGTTTTACGAGGTTTCGAAGGTGTGCCAGTGCAACAAAAAACCCCTCGTGCCGGATGGCAAGCGAGGGGAGCGCGTCGGGTGCACGGAGCGGGGACATGGAGGTCCCGACTTCAGCCGACGCGCTTTCCAAGTACGAGAATTCGGGTGCGCATGGCACTGACCCTCCCTCCGGCGGGAGGGGGATGTCAAGTGGGTGGGACGGGCGTCTCATTATGTGAGCCTCTGGGGATGGCCATCGAGCCCCCGGACGAACCTCCGGCCAAGGCGGGCTGGACCGCCCCGCCCGGTACTGGGAACGTACCGCGCACGAGCGCCCGCCGCAGCCTGTATTCGTCGAGCGGGCCGGAAAACGCCGCCCCCTGGCCGTGGGTGCACCCCATAGAGCGCAGGGCCATCGCCTGCTCGGGCAGGTCCACCCCCTCGGCGACCGACTGCATGCCCAGATCGTTTGCAATGCGCAAGAGACCGGCGGTGATCTTGCGGAGGCGGGCGGACTCCACCACGCCCTCGACCAGGCCGCGGTCCAGCTTCAGGACGTCCACCGGGAGCCGGCGCAGGGCGCCGATGCCCGCCTCCCCGCCGCCGAAGCCGTCGAGGGCGATCAGGACGCCCAGCCGGCGCAGGGCGGCCAGGCGCCGCTCCAGCTCCTCGGAGGGGACTCCCGGGTCGCTGTCGGCCAGCTCGATCATCAGCGAGCCGGGGGGCAGCCCGTGGCGCTTGAGCAGGGCCTCCACGGAGGCCGGGGGTACGGCCCGCTCCAGCAGGCGCCGGGCGCCGATCCGGACAGCGACCGGTACGTCGTGCCCGGCCCGGTGCCGCTCGGCCGCCTGGCTGACGGCCTCCTCCAGGAGCCGGTTCCCGAGCTCCACGGCCCACAGGGGGCCCGCAGCCGGGCCCGCGGCGCGGCCCGGGGGTGCCTGCTGCCCGGCCGCGGGGCCCTCTCCGTACGCGGAGACCCGGAGGAATTCGGCGGGGGTGAACAGGATGCCCTGCGCCGAGCACCAGCGGGGCTGGACCGCCACGGCCGTGACCTCCCCGGTCTCCAGGGAGACCACGGGCTGGTGCAGCAGGGCGAACCTCCCGTCGTGCAGCGGGCTGCGCAGCCGGCCGGTCAGCTCCGCCCGGCGCACGACCTCGGCCTGCATCTGGGGGGCGTACAGCTCGACGCGGTCCTTGCCGCCGGCCTTGGCCCGGTACATCGCGAGATCCGCATTGCGCATCAGGTCCGAGGGGGTGATGCCGGGGTCGGCGAAGGCGACGCCGATGCTGGCGGCGACCCGGACCTCGCTGCCGCCGATCCGGTACGGCCGGGAGAGGGTGGTGCGCAGCCGGTCCGCGATCTCGTGGACCTGGTACTCGCGGGCGCTGCGGTCGCGGCTGCCGTCGCCGATGATGAGGGCCGCGAACTCGTCCCCTCCGAGGCGGGCGGCGGTGTCCCCGGCGCGGACGGAGTCCTGGAGCCGGCGCGCGGCCTCGACCAGCAGCTCGTCGCCGGCCTGGTGGCCGAGGGTGTCGTTGACCGCCTTGAATCCGTCGAGGTCGATGAAGAGCACGGCGGTGCTGTGGTCCCCGGCGCGCCGGCCGCTCAGGGCCTGGCGCACCCGGCGGGTGAACAGGGCGCGGTTGGGCAGGTCGGTGAGCGGGTCGTGCTCGGCGCTGTGCTGGAGCTGCGCCTGCAGGCGGACCCGTTCGGTGACGTCGCGGCTGTTGAGGATGAGACCGCCCTGGTGGCGGTTGACGGTGGACTCGACGTTCAGCCATTCGCCGCTGCCCGACTTGAAGCGGCACTCGATGCGGGTGGTCGGCTCCTCGGCGGGCGGCGCGGCGAGGAAGCGGCGCACCTCGTGGACCACCCGGCCCAGGTCGTGCGGGTGGATCAGGGCGGCGAGCTCGGTCCCGACGAGCTCCTCGGCCTCCCGCCCGTAGACCCCGGCGGCGGCCGGGCTGACGTAGCGCAGGGTCCCGGTGGGTGCGGCGATCATGATGACGTCGCTGGAGCCCTGGACCAGGGAGCGGAAGTGGTTCTCCTTCTGCGCCAGCTCCTGGGTGAGCGCGATGTTGTCGATGAGCATGATGCCCTGCCGGATGACGAGGGCGAGGACGACGGTGCAGCCGGTGAAGACGACGACCCGGTCGACCTTCCGGCCGTCCACCACGTTGTAGAGGATCCCCAGGGTGCAGACCGCGGCGGCGAGGTACGGCGTGAGCGCGGGCAGCGACCCGGTGATCGGGCGGCTGACCGCCCGGTCGGGGTGGGCAGGGGCCGGGGGCCGGCCGGGGGCGCCGGGACCTGCCGCCAGCCGCCGCGCGCCCCAGGGTGCGTACGCGAGGAGCAGCGAGCCGGCGAACCAGCCGGCGTCGAGCAGCTGCCCGGACTGGTAGCCGGCGCTCAGCAGCGGCGAGGTGAACAGGGCGTCGCTGAGCACGGTCAGGGCGAGCGCGGCGATGGCCGTGTTGACGGCCGAGCGGTTGACCTCGGAGCGCCGGAAGTGCAGGACGAGCACCATGGAGACGAGCGCGATGTCCAGCAGCGGGTAGGCGAGGGAGAAGGCGGCGCGTGGGACGCTGCCGGGGGCGCCCGACTGGGCGGTCCGCGCGGCGTTGGCCAGCGCCAGGCTCCAGGACAGGGTCAGCAGGGAGCCGCCGATCAGCCAGGAGTCGAGGACCAGGCAGACCCAGCCGGCCCGGGTGACGGGGCGTTTGGCGAGGACGAGCAGGCCGACGATGGCGGGCGGGGCGAAGCAGAGGAAGGCGAAGTCGGCGAGGGAGGGCTTGGGCAGGGGCTCGCCGAGCACCACCTCGTACCAGCCCCAGATGGCGTTGCCGCAGGCCGCCATGAGGGAGGAGAAGGCGAACAGCAGCCAGGCCGGGCGCTCGCGGCTGTCGATCGCCCGCGCGTACGAGTAGCAGGAGACGGCGGCGAGCAGCGCGGCGGCGCTGAGCCCGAAATCGCCCATGACCTCGGCGAGCTCCTGGGAGCCCCAGCCTAAGGCGGCGCCGATGGCGTACCCGGCGCTGGCGAGGGCGAGGAACAGCTGCATCAGCAGGCTCCTGCCGCCCTGGCAGACGGGCGGCCGGGTCAGCAGGGCCGCGCCCGGCGCACTCACCGGTCCCCCTCGCTGGCTGGTTCCGGCGCTCCCCATCCTCGCCTCCGGCGGCTGTGCCGCATCGGATCCTTCGTCCATTGGCCGTGCATCGCCCGTCGCCCCCCAAAGTGTCCGATCACTCCCCAGCGCCAGACGTTCGTGGCGCAGCCCCTTGTTCCGGACGATACACCACTTTCGTCACTCAGGGACATAGATGCTGTACTCTGCGTGACCACCTGGGGAGTTGTTGCCACTGAGTGCATCCGGACGGATGCGGAGGGTGCTCACTCCGGTGCGGACGGCTGTCCGAGCGGGCGGGCGCCGGCGCCTCAGTCGGTGATCAGCACGGTGTTCTCGAGGGGTTCCCCGGCGGCGAACCGGGCCAGCTGACGGGCCACCAGGCGCTTGGCGCGTGGCGCGAACGCACTGCTGCTGCCCCCCACGTGAGGCGTGATCAGCACGTGCGGAGCATGCCACAGCGGGTGTCCGGCGGGCAGCGGTTCGGGGTCGGTGACGTCGAGCGCGGCGCGCAGCCGGCCCGCCTGGAGCTCGGCGAGGAGGGCATCGGTGTCGACGACGGGGCCGCGCGCCACGTTCACGAGGAGCGCGCCGTCCTTCATGCGGGCGAGGAAGTCCGCGCCGGCCAGGGCGCGCGTGTCCTCGGTCAGCGGCGTGGAGAGGATCACCACGTCGGCTTCGGGCAGGAGGCGGGGCAGTTCGGCGAGGGAGTGGACCGGGCCGCGCATGGTGGTGCGCGCCGAGCGTGCGACCCGCACGACCCGCGCGCACTCGAAGGGCGCGAGCCGGTCCTCGACGGCTGCCCCGATGGCTCCGTAGCCGACGATGAGGACGGACTTGTCCGCGAGGGCGTCGTAGAACCCGCCCCGCCACTGCTCGCGGTCCTGGCCGCGGACCATGCCGGGGATCCCGCGCAGCGAGGCCAGGACGAGGGTGAGCGCGAGCTCGGCGGTGCTCGCCTCGTGGACGCCGCGGGCGTTGCACAGCCGGACGCCGGGGCGCAGCAGGTCGAGGCCGCCGAGGACGTGGTCGACGCCCGCGGTGAGCGTCTGGACGACCTCCACTTCGGGCATGGCCGCCAGCGGGCGCAGCGTGACCTCGGGCGACTTCATGTAGGGGGTGACGTAGAAGGCGCAGGCGGCCGGGTCGGCGGGGAACTCGTCCTCGCCGTCCCAGTGGCGGTAGTGGAAGGAGTCGGGGAGGCCCTCGACCTCCCCGGCGGGGAACGGGAGCCAGACGTCCGCGGTCTTTGAAGTCATGATCACGAGGCTATGCCAAGGGATCCTTGATCAACCCGTTAGTTTGAGGGCCTGACGTGGAGGGGGACGCACGGGTGGAGCGCAGGTCGATCGGGGCGGGGGCGCTGTCGGTGGGCGCCGTCGGGCTCGGGTGCATGCCGATGAGCTGGGCGTACGCGCCCTCGCGGCGGCGCGGCGAGGATGCGATGGCCGCGGTGCACACGGCGCTGGACCTGGGGGCGAACCTGCTCGACACGGCGGACCTGTACGGGCCGTTCACCAACGAGCTGCTGCTGGGGCGGGTGCTGCGGGAGCGGCGCGCCGAGGCGTTCGTGTCGGCCAAGGTCGGGCTGCGGGCGGGCGAGCAGCACGTGGTGGCCTGCGGCCGGCCGGAGTACCTGCGGCGGGCCTGCGACGCCTCGCTGCGGCGGCTGCGGACGGACGTGATCGACCTGTACCAGCTGCACCGGGTGGACCCGGAGGTCCCGGTGGAGGAGACCTGGGGGGCGATGGCGGAGCTGGTGGCCGCCGGGAAGGTGCGGGCGCTGGGGTTCTGCGCGCTGGGCGCGGGCGCCGGGCCGGGTGCGGGGCGGCGCGGGGACGGGGGGTACGGCACGACCCTGCGCCATCTGGAGCGGGTGCAGCAGGTGTTCCCGGTGAGCGCGGTGCAGGCGGAGCTGTCGGTGTGGTCGCCGGAGGCGGCGCGGCTGCTGCTGCCGTGGTGCGCGGCGCGCGGGGTGGGGTTCCTGGCGGCGATGCCGCTGGGCAGCGGGTTCCTGACCGGGACGCTCACGCCCGGTGAGGGGTTCGAGTGGGAGGACGTGCGGGCCCGGCATCCGCGGTTCACGGCGGAGTCGATGGCGCAGAACCAGGTGCTGGTGGCGGGGCTGCGGCGGGTGGCCCGGCGGCACGGTCCCCGGGTGACGGCGGCGCAGGTGGCGCTGGCGTGGGTACTGGCCCAGGGGTCGCAGGTGGTGCCGGTGCCGGGGGCCCGGCGGGCGTGCTGGGCGGCGGAGAACGCGGGGGCGGTGCAGGTGCGGCTGACGCCGGAGGACCTGGCGGAGATCGAGGAGCTGCCGGCGGCGGTGGGGGCCTGGGACTGACCCGGGCCACAACCACTCGATCGAGTGTACGAGTGGCGGAACTTCGGGTGCGGCGGCAGGTGTTGAAGCGGGTGGAGGGCACCGATCGCGGGGACGACCGCAGGACCGGAGGGGAGCAGGGCGATGCGACGGGGACGGGTGCGGGAGCAGGCGGACCGGCAGGTGCGCGGGCAGGGCCGGATGCGCGTTCCGGCGGTGCGGGGGCGGTCCTTCGGGCCGGGGCCGGTGAGGGGTGCGGGCGGTCGCGGGGCGTACGGGTGGCCGGGCGCCCGGTCGCGCGGGGTGCTGGCTGCGGTGGCGCTGGCCGGGTGCGGTGCCCTGCTGGTGGCCGGGTGCGGGCCGGCGGGGCCGCCGGGTACGGCGTCGGGCGGTTCGCCGCCCGCCGCGCAGAGCGGTGCGGCGGCGTCCCCGGGCGGCCCGTCCGGGTCCGCCCGGCCGTCCGGGCCGCCGGCGCCGCCCGCCAAGGGGTCCGTGGAGGTGACGGGCGAGATCGCCCGCGGCCTCGAGTCGCCGTGGGGCGTGGCCCCGCTGCCGGACGGGGACCTGCTGGTCGGCTCGCGGGACCGGGGCACGATCAGCAGGGTGGCGGTCGCCACCGGGCAGGTGACGCCGATCGGGAGGGTGCCGGGGGTGGACCCGGGCGGTGAGGGCGGGCTGCTGGGGCTGGCGCTGTCGCCCTCGTTCGCCTCGGACCGGATGGTGTACGCGTACTTCACGACCGAGTCCGACAACCGGATCGCCCGGATGCGGTACGACGAGCACCGGGATCCGGGACAGCAGCTGGGCGCCCCGGACACCGTGCTGCGCGGCATCCCCAAGGGGGTGATCCACAACGGCGGGCGGATCGCGTTCGGCCCGGACCGGATGCTGTACGCGGGAACCGGCGAGACGGGGAACACGGCGCTCGCCCAGGACCGGAAGTCACTGGGCGGCAAGATCCTGCGGATGACCCCCGACGGGCAGCCGGCGCACGGCAATCCGGAACCGGACTCGGTCGTCTACTCGTACGGGCACCGCAATGTGCAGGGGCTCGCCTGGGACGGCGAGAAGCGGCTGTGGGCGGCCGAGTTCGGCCAGCACACCTGGGACGAGCTGAACCTGATCGAGCCCGGCGGGAACTACGGCTGGCCCGAGGCCGAGGGCACGGCCGGCAGACCCGGCTACCGCGACCCGGTGGCCGTGTGGAAGACCGACGAGGCGTCGCCGAGCGGGATCGCCTGGGCCCAGGGCTCGGTGTGGATGGCCGCGCTCAAGGGAGAGCGGCTGTGGCGGATCCCGCTCGCGGGGGCGAAGCCGGCGGCCGAGCCGGAGGCCTTCCTGCAGGGCCGGTACGGCCGGCTGCGCACGGTGGTCGCGCTGGGCGGGGACAAGCTGCTGCTGGTCACCAGCGAGACCGACGGCCGCGGCTCACCGCAGCCGGGCGACGACCGGATCCTGACCCTGACGGTGCGGTGACCGAGACGGCCCCGGGGCGGGGCGGAAGGCGCGGTGGCGCGGTGTTCAACATGATCGAGGAGCTGTTCAACCCGGGGCGCAGGCACACCGACGAGGAGCGCAAGCGGCTGGAGCTGTCCCGGACCGACGTCGGCGACGGCGATCCGGGACGGGGTCCGATAGACCTGGACTCCGGCAAGGTGCTCATACGCCTCGAGGAGCAGCCCCCACCGCAGGAGTGACGGGCCCGAACAGCCGCAGCCGGTGGGCGAGGGCGGCCGCTTCGCCGCGGCCTGCGACGCCCAGCTTGGCCAGGATGTTGGACACGTGCACGCTGGCCGTCTTCGGGGAGATGAAGAGCTCCTCGGCGATCAGGCGGTTGCTGTGGCCGGCGGCGACCAGGCGCAGGACGTCGCGCTCGCGGCTGGTCAGTCCCAGGGCCTCGGCCGGGTCGGTGTCGGGTGCGGGCAGGGCTGCGGGGTCGTCCGCGGTGGTGAGCGGGAGCCGGGCGCGCTGCGCCAGCAGGGCCAGGTCCTCGCGCAGCCGGCGGGCGCCGAGCTGCTCGGCCGCGGCGTGGGCGTCGCGGAGCAGGGCGGCCGCGGGCTCCCGGTCCTTGCCGGCGGCCAGCAGCGCCTCGGCGAGCCGGTGGCGGGCGCGCGCCAGCAGGTAGGGGCGCTCCAGCGGGCGGACGGCCTCCTCCACGGCGGCCCAGTCGGCGACGGTGTCCCGTGCCTCGGCGCGCAGCAGCTCGGCGCGGAGGAACTCGGCGTGGGCGGTCCACAGCGGCACCGGCGTGACGAGGCTCCCGGCGGCGTCGCGCAGCACGGCCAGGGCGGCGGCGCGGCCGGCGTCGGCCGCCGGCAGGCCGCGGGAGTCCGCCTCGGCGGAGGCCGCGGCGAGCAGCAGCGGCCAGGCGTAGCGGTGGTGGCCGAGCGGGAATCCGTGGTCGACGGCGGCGGCGACCTCCGTGCGGACGTCGGCGATGCGGCCTTCGCCGGCGGCCACGCCGACGGCGAGGCGGAAGAGGGGTATGCGGTGCTGGGGTTGGGGGTCGTGGGTGCCGAAGTTCTCGATCGCGGCGGCGAGCTGGGCGGCGGCCTCGGCGAGTTCGCCGCGGGCCAGGGCCAGGTAGGCCAGCCGTGCGGAGGCCGCTCCGCGGGGGGCCGCGCTCTGGCCCACCTGCAGGGCGCGCCGGGCGGCCGCGGCGGCCTCGTCCCAGCGGCCGAGGCCGTACAGGCTCTCGGCCATGTTGCCCATGATCCATGCCTCGCTGTCCAGCAGGCGTGAGGTCTTGACCAGCCGGGCGCCCTGTTCGGCGGTGTCCACGGCCTCCAGGGACCGGCCGAGGCTCTCCAGTTGGGAGGAGAGGTTGATGTGAGCACGGCCCACCAGCATGAAGAGGCCGAGTTCGGCGGCCCGCTCCTTGACCGCGTGCATCTCGGCGAAACCGCGCTCGGGGTCGCCGGCGTCGGTGAGCATGCAGCCCACCGTGATCCGGGCGTTGAGCTCGATCTCCTCTGCCCCGACCATGCGGGCGTAGGCGACGGCGCGTTCGGCCGCGGCGAGGTTGCCGGGGCCGGGGTCGTGCAGCATGCCCCAGGTCGCGGCCCGGACCAGGACCTCGGCGTGCACCTGGGACGGGGGCAGCCCCTTGACGAGCTCCTGGGCCTTGGCGAGCTCCTCCCAGCCGTCCCCGCGGGCCAGGCTGGAGACCAGCCGCGACCGCTCGGTCCAGAACCAGGCGGCCCGCAGCGGGTCCTGGTCCTCCTGGAGCAGGCGCAGCGCCGTCTTGGTGATCTTCAGGGCGCGTTCGCGTTCGCCGCCGAAGCGGGCGGCGACGACGGCCTCGGCGAGCAGGTCGAGGCGCTGGAGCGGGGTGGTGGCCGGGTCGCAGCCGCAGGGCGGGTACACGTCGGTGTAGTCGGCGGGGCGCAGCCCCTGGCGCACCTCTTCGGGCGCGCTCTCCCACAGGTCCAGCGCCCGGTCCAGCAGCCGCAGCTGCTCCGAGTAGGCGTGCCGGCGGCGGGCGGCCACCGAGGCGGCGAGCACCGCGGGCAGGGCCTTGGCGGTGTCATGGGCGTAGTACCAGTAGCTGGCCAGGCGGATGGTCCGCTCCCCGGCCCGGATGAGGGTGTCGTCGGCCTCCAGGGCCTCGGCGTAGCGGCGGTTGACGCGGGAGCGCTCGCCGGGGAGCAGGTCGTCGCTGACGGCCTCGCGGACGAGGGAGTGGCGGAAGCGGTAGCCGTCGCCGTCGGAGGTGGCGAGGAGGATGTTGGCGCCGACCGCCGCCCGCAGCGCCTCGATCAGCTCGTCCTCGCTGAGCCCTGCGACGGCCCGCAGGAGCGGGTACTCGACGGTGGAGCCGCCCTCGGCGACGATGCGGACCACGCGCTGTGCGGCTTCGGGGAGTACCTCGACGCGAACCAGCAGCAGGTCGCGGAGGGACTCGGTGAGCCCGGCGCGGCAGCCGCTCTCCCGGCAGGCGGCGAGTTCCTCGACGAAGAAGGCGTTGCCGTCGGAGCGCTCGAAGACGGAGTCCACGAAGGCCTCGTCGGGCTGCTCGGCGAGGATCCCGGCGAGCTGGCGGCGCACCTCGGCCCGGTTGAAGCGGGGCAGTTCGATGCGCCGGACGGTGCGCAGCCGGTCCAGTTCCGCGAGGAGCGGGCGCAGCGGGTGGCGGCGGTGGACGTCGTCGGCCCGGTAGGTGGCGACGAGGACGAGCCGGCCGCCGGTGAGGCTGCGGAAGAGGTAGGACAGCAGGTGCCGGGTGGAGGTGTCGGCCCAGTGCAGGTCCTCCAGGACCAGGACGACGGTGCGGTCGGCGGCGAGCCGCTCCAGCATCCGGACCGTCAGTTCGAAGAGCCGGGCGGTGCTCTCCTCGTCGTGGGGGCCGCGCGGGGTCTCGCCGAGCTCGGGCAGGATGCGGGCCAGCTCGTCCTCCTGGCCGGCGGCCGCGGCGGCCAACTCCTGCGGGAGCAGCCGGTGCAGGGTGCGCAGGGCCGTCGAGAACGGGGCGAAGGGAAGCCCCTCCGCCCCGATCTCCACGCAGCCGCCGACGGCCACCACGGCACCGCGCCGGGCGGCCTCGCCGAGGAACTCCTCCGTGAGGCGGGTCTTGCCGACTCCGGCCTCTCCCCCGACGAGCAGCGCCTGCGGCTCCCCGCCGGCGGCGCGCGCCAGCGCGTCGGTGAGTACGGCCAGTTCGTCGGCTCGGCCGACGAACACCGGGCTGACAGATCTGCTCTCCACGCCGCCGAGCATCGCACAGGAGGCCTGGTCGGCGGCACCGGGATTCCGTGCGCTCGCGCTCACGCGTCGGTCCGCGCCGCTCGCGCCGCGATTCAGGCGGCGCGGGTGAAGGAGCTGCGGCTGCGCCTCACCGGCCCTTCGGGTTCCTGGCTGTGCGTGAGGAGGCGGTGCGCCTTCTTCGCGGCCCGGGCCAGGCGGTACTCCTCGGCCTCGCGGATGAGGTCGGCGCGGCGGAGGGTGGCCAGCTCGTACTCGAACATCTCGTTCTCCTCGGTGGTGTTTCTCGGGCACCTCGCCCGATGTGCCCCCAGCCTCGCGCCCCAGGGGGTACGGCCACATCGGGCGCATGCCGCATGTGTGCGGGCGGGGGGTCCTTAGACCGGCCCCCAGTGACACGGGCCCCGGCCCGCAGGTGCTTAGGACGCCCCCCTAGGCGCCCTTGACCACCCGCCGGGGCGGCGGGCCACAGCGCGCCCCGGGGCCGTGGGGGGCCGCTGCGCGGAGCCGTTCCCCCAGCCCGCCCCTTCCCGAAACCGGGCTCCGCCCGGACCCGTTCCACGCCACGGGCCGGCGTCGCAACCCCATGGGGATACGGGGCAGCCCGCACCTGCACCGGGAGGCAACCGCGACGCACCCCCGCACCCACCGGACCGCCGGAGCGCAGCCCCGGGGTGCCCGCGCCGGAGCCGCGCGGAGCCGGCAGCGGGTGCGGGGACCCGCCCCGCACCGGGCTCGGGGTGCAGGGCAGCGCATACGCGGCGCAGCCCCGTGGGTGGGGAGCGCACCGCACGACGGGCCTGGGCGAAGCCCCAGAGGGAGGCCGGCGCGCAGCCCCAGGGAGGCGGGGCGGACCCCGGGGGGGCGGGGCGCGGAGCCCCACAGGACCGGGACCGAGCCGTGGGGTGAGGGGGCGTCGCAGCCTCAGCGGGCGGGGCGCAGCCCCGGGGGGCGGGGCGCAGCCCCGGGTGACGGGGCGCAGCCCGTGACGCGCAGCCCCGGGTGACGGTGCGCAGCCCGTGACGGGGCACACCCCTCGCGTGGCGAACCACAGCCCGCCGGGCCACGCGGCACAGCCCCCGCGGGGCCACGCACAGCCCGCCGGGCAACGCGGCACAGCCCCCGCGGGGCCACGCACAGCCCGGCCGGTGGGCAGCCCCAGGGGGCGCCCCCCGGGGGCCGGGGCGGAGCCCCGGTTTCGGGAAGGGGTGGGGAGGGGACTGCTCCGCGCAGCGGCCCCTGGGCCCGCCCGGCTCCGGCCACTGGCCCGGCCTTGGCACCGCGCCCGGCAGCTGGGGAAGCGGCAGCCACCGGGGGCGGCCCGGCCGGCCGCGGGCGGCGGGCGCGGGGCCGCCGCCCGGCGATCGCGTCGGCGGGTCGGGCAGTGGCGGGCACCGTGCAGCGGGGCCGAGCGGTCAGGCGGTGGCCGCCGTGTGGCCGGGTCAGGCGGTCGGGGGTGCGGGCCATTCGGGGGCGAGGACGGACCAGACCTCGGTGTCCTGGCGGACGCCGCGGTGGAGGTAGTTCTGCCGCAGGACGCCCTCACGGGTCATGCCGAGCCGCTCGGCGACGGCGAGGCTCGGCTTGTTGGCGGCGGAGGCGTACCACTCGACGCGGTGCATGCCGCGCTCGTGGAAGGCCCAGTCGATCAGGATCCGGCAGGCCTTGGTCACCAGGCCCCGGCCGGCGGCCGCCGGCTCCAGCCAGCAGCCCACCTCGCAGGTGCCGCCCGCGGCATCGAAGGTGCGGAACAGGACGCCGCCGACGAGGGTCCCGCCGACCCGGATGCCGTAGATGCGCCCGCCGTCGGCGGCCGCCTTCTGCGCGTACGCGGACAGGAAGCTGCGTGCCGATTCCAGGTCAGTGACCACGTCCGGCAGGACGATGTGCTGTCCGATGTACTCCCGGCCCCGGTCCATGTGGGTCAGGAACTCCTCGGCGTGTCGGGGCTCCAGGGGGAACAGCCGGGCGTCGTCGGCGAGGGCTATGGAGAACATGCGGCTACGTCCTTGGGGCTCGTGCGGCGGTGTGCCGGATCACCGGGAGGGGGCAGCCGGCTCGGCGCCGTCCTCGCTCGTGGCGGGCTGCGTGCCGATCCGCTGCGCGGGAAGTGTCGCATGCGGGCGGCGTTCGGGAGGCTCGATGCTGATCCTGGGCAGGCGCCGGTCCAGCCAGGCCGGCAGCCACCAGTTCGCGCCGCCGAGCAGGTGCATCAGGGCGGGGACGAGCAGGGTGCGCAGGACGAAGGCGTCGAGGGCGACGGCCGCGGCGAGCCCGATGCCGAACATCGCGATGATCCGGTCGCCGCTCAGCACGAAGGCCAGGAAGACGGAGATCATGATGACGGCCGCCGAGTTGATCACGCGGCTGGTCTCGGCGAGGCCGACGCGGACGGCCCGCCGGTTGTCGCCGGTCTCCAGCCACTCCTCGTACATCCGGCTGACGAGGAACACCTGGTAGTCCATGGAGAGCCCGAACAGGACCGAGACCATGATCACCGGCAGGAAGGGTTCGATCGGCCCGGCGCTGCCCAGGCCCAGCGCCTCGCTGCCCCAGCCCCACTGGAAGATCGCGACGACGACGCCGAAGGAGGAGGCGACGGCCGCCACGTTCATGGCGGCGGCCTTGAGCGGGACGCCGATGGAGCGGAAGGCGAGCAGCAGCAGGACGCAGCCGAGGGCGATGACCACCCCGACGAAGAGGGGGAGTTTGCCGACGATGACGTCGGCGAAGTCGTCGTAGCCGGCGGTCACGCCGCCGACGTGGACGTCCATGGTGCTGCCGTGGCGGGCCCGCGGGATGACCTCCTCGCGCAGGGTGGAGACCAGCTCGCTGGTGGCCCTGGACTGCGGGGACGAGTCGGGTACGACGGTCACGACGGCGGTGTCGCCGCTGCGGTTGAAGACGGCCGGGCCGGCGGAGGCGACGTGCTCGGTGGCGCGCAGCGCCTCGGCCAGGCGCTCGACGGCGATCCGGTCGCCGGCTCCGTCGAGGCGGGCCACCACGGTCAGCGGGCCGTTCACGCCGGGGCCGAAGCCGTCGGCGAGCAGGTCGTACGCCTGCCGGGTGGTGGAGGTCTCGGGGTTGTTGCCCTGGTCGGAGGTGCCCAGGTGCAGCGAGAGGGTGGGCAGGGCCAGGCCCGCCATGACGAGGGCGGCCAGGGCGCCGAGCAGCTTGGGGTGCCGCTCGACGAAGGCCGACCAGCGGGCGGCGAAGCCGGTCGGCAGCTCGGGCTGCGGGCCGTCGGCGGCGAGCCTGCGGCGCTCGCGGCGCGACAGGGCGCGGCCGGCGATGTACGACAGGAGCGCGGGCAGCAGCGTCACCGAGGCGGCGACGGTGAGGACCACGGTGAGGGAGGCGGCGATGGCCACGCCGCCGAGGAAGTTCAGGCGGAGCACCAGCATGCCGAGCAGGGCGATGCAGACGGTGGCTCCGGCGAAGACGACGGCCCGGCCGGTGGTGGCGACCGCCTGCTCGGCGGCCTCGGCCACGGCGAGGCCGCGTTTGAGGCCCTTGCGGTGGCGGGTGACGATGAACAGGGCGTAGTCGATGCCGACGCCGAGGCCGATGAGGGTGCCGAGCATGGGCGCGAAGTCGGCGACCGCCATGGCGTGCCCGAGCAGGGTGATGCCGAAGTAGGCGGTGCCCACGCTGACCAGGGCGGTCGCGATGGGCAGCAGGCTCGCGGCGAGGGAGCCGAAGGCGAGGAAGAGGACGAGGGCCGCGACGGCCACGCCGATGACCTCGGCGAGGTGGGCGGTGGGCGCCTCGGTCAGGCCGATGGCGCGGCCGCCGAGTTCGACGCGCAGGCCGTCCGTCTCGGTGGCCGGGTTCTTCGCGGCGTCGACCACGGCCTGGGCCTGCGCCTTGGGTACGGAGTCGGCCTGCCGGTCGAAGGTGACCACGGCGTAGGCGGTGCGCCCGTCGGCGCTGATCTGCGCGGCGCTCTCGGGGCCCGGGCCGTAGGGGCCGGCGACGGAGCCGACGCCGGGGAGCCGGGCGACGGTGTCGAGGGCCCGCGTCATGCGCTGCCGGACCTCGGGGGTGCGGGCGCTCTGGTGCTCGGGGGTGCGCCAGACGATGGTGTCGGTGTCGCCGCCCTGGCCGTGGAAGCCCGCGCGCAGGAGGGCGAGGGCCCGGCCGGACTCGGTGCCGGGGACCTCGTAGTCGTTGGAGAAGGCCGCTTTGGCGGTGGCGGCGGAAGCGGCGGTCCCGCCGAGGGCGAGCAGCCAGAGCAGGACGACCACCAGGCGGTGGCGGATGCACCACCGTGCGATTGCTGCCAACGGACGTGCTCCCTGGTGGTTCGGCTCTTTACCGGGAGGCGGCCCGACGCAAAGAACGCTGGAACTCGTGCAGGCCGGCCGAGGGCCCCGGAGGGTCGCCCCGGGTCCCGGTCAAGAGGGTCTGCACCGCCACGATCGCAGCGTTTCGTGATCGTTGGCCCGTTTCGTGTGCATCATCACAGGAACGGGTGCGTGCGTACGCCCCCGGGTCAGCCGGCGGGCGGGCCGCTCGGCTCGTCGATCCGGTAGCCGGGGACGGAGGGCCAGCGGACCGTCAGGACGACCGACTCCTCCTCCGCGTACCAGGAGTGGTCCGTGCCGCGGCCCCACACCACGTAGTCGCCCTGCTCGTCGAGGACGACGCTGCGGCCGGGGAACTCCATCCGGAAGCGCCCGCTGATCAGGACCAGCAGGGCGGTGCGCTCCTCACCGGTCGTCCACTGGGCGCGCGCGTCGCCCTTCGGGTGGACGCCCCACTTGATCTCCACGTCCTTGCTGTGGCGCGGGTCGTCCGCGTCCTTGAAGTGGCCGAGGAGCCAGCCGCGGTCGGTGGCGGCGTCGGGGGCGGCCTTGCCGATGTAGAGGGAGTCGTCGTTCACGGGGTGAGGCTAATGCAGTTGCGCGGCCGCGCCGTCCGGTGATCAGCTGCGGCCGATGAACACCGACGAACTGCGAGAGATCCGGGCGGAGTACGACCGCGAGGTGCGCCGGGAGGCCAGGCCGGACGAGGCCGGGGCCCGGGTGGAGCGCGCGGGGGCCGTCGTACGCCAGTCCGCGCCCGGGCCCGGATGGAACGGCGTGCTCTGGTCGGACCTGGACGGGGCCACCGCGGACGCCGAGATCGCGGCGCAGGTGGCGTACTTCCGGGAGCGCGGGGCGGCCGACTTCGAGTGGAAGCTGTACGGCCACGACCGGCCGGCGGACCTCGGCGCGCGGCTGCGGGCGGCGGGCTTCGTGCCGGAGCCGGCCGAGACCGTGATGGTGGGGCGGGTCGAGGAGCTCGCCGCGCTGCCGGTGGAGCCACCGGAGGGGATCACCCTGCGCACGGTGACGGACGAGGCGGGCGTGGACCTCATGATGCAGGTCCACGCGGGCGCCTTCGGGACCCACCGCCCCCGCATCCGCCACCTGCTGCTCACCCTGCTGCGGGAGGAGCCGGAGACGATCGCGGCGGTGGTGGCGACGGCCGGCGACACCCCGGTGAGCGCGGCCCGCATGGAGATGCGGCCGGGCTGCTCCTTCGCCGGGCTCTGGGGCGGCGGCACGCTGCCGCAGTGGCGGGGCAGGGGCATCTACCGCCTGCTGGTGGCCCACCGGGCCCGGATCGCGGCCGAGCGGGGCATCCGGTACCTGAACGTGGACGCCTCCGAGGACAGCCGCCCGATCCTGGAGCGCCTCGGCTTCGCGGTGCTGGGCACGACGGAGCCGTACGTGTGGCGGGCGGACGGCGGCGGGCCCGGCGCGCCGTAGCCCCTTCCGCGACGACGCGGCACCCCCCGACACGGCACCGCCCGAGCCGGCACCGCAGCACCTCCCGCCGCGGCACCCGCCGCACCCCCGACGCAACACCTCCGCACGCCCCACGCCCCACGCCCCCGGCAGCACCTCACGAGAACGAGAGCGAGGACCATCCATGGAGCGCACCCCGCCGCCCCTGACCGGAAACGAGCGCGAGACCCTGCGCGCGTTCCTCGACTACCACCGGGCCACCCTCGCCTGGAAGTGCGAGGGGCTCGGCGACGAGGAGCTGCGCCGCGCCTCGATGCCGCCCTCCACGCTGAGCCTGCTGGGCCTGGTCCGGCACATGGCCGAGGTGGAGCGCCACTGGTTCCGCCGCATCCTGGGCGGCGAGGACGTGGCGCACCTGTGGTCGGACACCCACGACTTCCAGGCCGCCTACGACGCCACGGGCGCCACCCGCGAGGAGGCCTTCGCCGCCTGGCGGGCGGAGGTCGAGCACAGCCGGCGGATCGAGGCGGCGGCGGCCTCCCTCGACGTGACGGCGCACGTGCCGTCCTGTAAGGAGGACGCCTCGATGCGGCTGATCATGCTGCACATGATCCACGAGTACGCCCGCCACAACGGCCACGCGGACTTCCTCCGCGAGGCCGTCGACGGGGCCACGGGCGCCTGACCCTCCCTCCCCACCCCCTATAGTTAGGAAAGCCTTACCTAAACGCCTGGGGACTGGGGAAGAGTGTGAGCCTTGTGAGCGACGGGGACGACTGGGAGCTGTACCGGGACGGCTGGGGCATCCCGCACCTGCGCGCCCCCGACGCGCTCCGCCTGGCCTACGCCCAGGGCCGTGTCACGGCGCTGGACCGCGCCTGGCAGCTCGAGGTCGAACGCCACCGCTCCCAGGGTTCCAGTGCCGCCTTCCTCGGCCCCGAGGCGGTCGCCTGGGACCGGTTCGCCCGGCAGAGCCGCCTCGACGACACGGCCCGCCGCTGCCACGAGGCGCTCGATCCGCAGACCGCCGCATGGGTCGGCGCCTACGTGGACGGCGTCAACGACGGCCTGGCAGCCGGCGCCGCCCGCGACGAGCGCTTCACCCGCACCGGCCACACGCCCGTCCCCTGGGAGCCGTGGGTTCCGCTCGGCATCTGGATCGCCACCCACATCCTGTTCGCCGGCTTCGCCACCAAGCTGTGGCGCGGGCGCGTCGCCCGCGTCCTCGGGGAGGAGGCCGCCACCCTCTTCGCCACCGACGGCCCCGGCACCGCCGGCAGCAACGGCTGGCTCGTCCCGGGCGACCGGACCGCCACCGGCTCGGCGATCATCGCGGGCGACCCCCACCGGTTCATCGAGGACCCGGGCGTCTACCAGCAGATCCGCCTGTCCTGCCCGGAGTTCGACGTCCTGGGCCTCGCCGTGCCCGGCGTCCCCGGCCTCGGCCACTTCGGGCACACCGGCGGCGCGGCCTGGGCGATCACCAATGCCATGGCCGACTACCAGGACCTGTACGTCGAGCAGCTGCGCACCGCTGCGGACGGCGCGGCCGTCGAGGCCCTGGGCCCCGACGGCAGCTGGGAGCCCGTCCACCGGCACACCGAGACCATCGAGGTCGCCGGCGCCGAGCCCGTCGAGGTCGAGGTCCTGGAGACCGCCCGCGGCCCGGTGATCACCCGCGCGGCCGCCGCAGCCGGTGCCGCGGAAGCCGGTGCCGCCGCAGCCGGTGCCGCGGATGCGGACGCCGCCGACCAGACCCTCTCCCTGCGCTACCCGCCCCGCGTCCGGCGCGACCTCGGCTTCGCCGTCCTGCCCGCGCTGCTGCGCGCCCGCACCGTCGCCGACATCGACCGCGCCCTCGACGGCTGGGCCGAGCCCGTCAACGTGGTCCACGCGGCCGACTCCGAGGGCGGCCTGCTGCACCGCGTCGCCGGCAAGGTCCCGCTGCGCGATCCGGCCAACCGGCTGCGCCCGGTGCCCGCCTGGGACGCCCGCCACGCCTGGCGGGGCTGGGCCGAGACCCCGGCCGAGCCGGTGCAGGGCTTCGCCGTCATGGCCAACGCGCGCGGGATCGCCTCGCCGCTCGGGGTGGAGTTCGCGCCCCCGCACCGCGCCGACCGGATCCGCGCGCTGCTGTCCGGCTCCGCGAATTGGTCGCCGAAGGCGATGGCCGGCGTCCACCGGGACACCTACTTGGCCTCGGCCGAGCCGCTGCTCGCCCTGCTGCCCCCGATGGCGGACCTCTCCCCCGCCGCGCAGGCGCTGCGCGCCCGGCTGCTCGCCTGGGACCGGCACATGGAGGCGGACAGCGCCGAGGCGACGCTCTTCGCGGCGCTGCGCACCGCGACCGTCCGCCGCTTCGCCGCCGACCCCGCGCTCGCCGGCCTCGCGGCCGCACCGGCCGGGCCCGAGGTGTTCCACCCCTGGCTGTACCTGCTGCCGCGCGTCGGCTACGCCCTGGAGCACCTGCTCACCACCGGCCTGCTGCCCGGTCTCGACCGGGCGGCGCACGTACGCGCCGCCCTGGAGGAGACGGCCTCGGCGGACCTCCCCGACACGCCGTGGTCCCGGGTGCACCGCCTCGCCCCGTGGTCGGCCCTGCCGGACACGGCGGCCGAGTGGCCCGGCCTCGGCGGCGACCACGACTGCGTGAACGCCACCTCCTCCGTCCCCGGCTTCACCGATCTGTGCGCCCGCGCCTCGGCCGCCCGCTACGTCTGGGACCTGGCCTGCCGCGAGGACAGCCTCTGGGTCGTCCCGCTCGGCGCGGACGGCGTCACCGGCTCCGCCCACCACCGCGACCAGCTCCCGCTGTGGGCGCGGTGCGAACTCGTCCCGGTCGTCACCGACTGGACCCTGCTCACCAAGGACCCCGTATGACCACCACGGCCTCCGCCACGGCCTCCGCCACGGCCTCCGCCACGGCCTCCGCCCCCGCCCCGGCTCCCGCCCCCGCCGCGTCCGCTCGCCGGCCCGTGTTCACGCAGTCCGTCGAGGGCTTCGGCACCGTCACCTTCACCCCCGTCGACCCGGCCGCCGACTCCGCCCTGATCCACAGCTGGGTCACCGAGGAGCGCGCCCGCTTCTGGGGCATGGCCGGGGCCGACCGCGCCCTCGTCCAGGAGATCTACGAGGACGTCGACCGCCGCACCACCCACCACGCCTTCCTCGCGCGCCGCGACGGCATCCCGGTCGCGCTCTTCCAGACCTACGACTGCGCCGAGGACCGGGTCGGCGAGTGCTACGAGGTGCAGCCCGGCGACACCGGCGTGCACCTGCTGATCGGCCCGGCGCAGGGTGCGTCCGAACCCGGCTTCAGCGCCCGGCTGATCGGGGCCTTCCTCGCCTTCGTGCTCGCCGACGGGGCCACGCGCCGCATCGTCGCCGAGCCGGACGCCCGCAACGGCAAGGCCCTCGCCCGCCTGGAGCGGACCGGCTTCACCCTCGGCCCGGAGGTCGAGCTCCCGGAGATCGACCTGCCCGAGGTGTACCTCCCGGCGAAGCGGGCCCGCCTCGCCTTCCTCAGCGCGCCCGGGAGCCGGTGACGGGCTTCGCCCACTCGGCCGGGCGCTCGGCGAACGGAGGTGCCCGGTGGGCAGCCCCGCGACCTCGGCGCCCGGAAGCCGCCTCCGGCGGCCCCGCCGCCCGCCTGGGTCGCGATCCGTCGGCGAAAGGCAGAGTGGCCCGCACCCGACATCCGGTGCGGGCCACTCTCCTGCAGGACGGTCCGTCGGACCGGTCGGATCAGCCCTCGGAGACGCCGAGCTTCTCCAGGATCAGCTCCTTGACGCGGGCCGCGTCGGCCTGGCCGCGGGTGGCCTTCATGACCGCGCCGACCAGGGCGCCGACCGCCGCGACCTTGCCGCCGCGGATCTTGTCGGCGATCGCCGCGTTGCCCGCGATGGCCTCGTCCACGGCCGTGCCCAGCGCGCCCTCGTCCGAGACGACCTTCAGACCGCGCTTCTCGACGACCTCGTCCGGGGTGCCCTCGCCGGCGAGCACGCCCTCGATGACCTGGCGGGCCAGCTTGTCGTTGAGCGAGCCGTCCGCGACCAGGGCCGCCACCCGGGCCACCTGGGCCGGGGTGATCGGCAGCTCGTCCACGGAGACGCCCTGCTCGTTGGCGTTGCGGGCCAGCTCGCCCATCCACCACTTGCGGGCGGCAGCCGAGTCGGCGCCCTCCTCGATGGTGGCGACGATGGACTCCACCGCACCCGCGTTGAGGATGGACTGCATGTCGTGCTCGCTGACGCCCCACTCCTCGCGGAGGCGGTTGCGGCGCACGCGCGGCATCTCGGGCAGGCCGGCGCGCAGCTCCTCGACCCACTCGCGGGCCGGGGCCACGGGGACGAGGTCGGGCTCCGGGAAGTACCGGTAGTCCTCGGCGTTGTCCTTGATGCGGCCGGAGGTGGTGGAGCCGTCGTCCTCGTGGAAGTGGCGGGTCTCCTGCACGATCGTGCCGCCGGACGACAGCACGGCCGCGTGGCGCTGGATCTCGAAGCGGGCGGCGCGCTCGACGGACCGCAGGGAGTTGACGTTCTTCGTCTCCGAGCGGGTGCCGAACTCCTTGGTGCCGTGCGGGCGCAGCGACAGGTTCACGTCGCAGCGCATCTGGCCCTTGTCCATCCGGGCCTCGGAGACGCCGAGTGCCTTGATGACCTCGCGCAGCTCCGCGACGTACGCCTTGGCGACCTCGGGGGCCCGCTCGCCGGCGCCCTCGATGGGCTTGGTGACGATCTCGATGAGCGGGATGCCGGCGCGGTTGTAGTCCAGCAGGGAGTGGGACGCGCCGTGGATGCGGCCGGTGGCGCCGCCGACGTGCAGCGACTTGCCGGTGTCCTCCTCCATGTGGGCGCGCTCGATCTCCACGCGGAAGACCTCGCCGTCCTCCAGCTGCACGTCGAGCCAGCCGTTGAAGGCGATGGGCTCGTCGTACTGGGAGGTCTGGAAGTTCTTCGGCATGTCCGGATAGAAGTAGTTCTTCCGGGCGAAGCGGCACCACTCGGCGATCTCGCAGTTCAGCGCGAGGCCGATCTTGATCGCGGACTCGACGCCGATCGCGTTGACGACCGGCAGCGAGCCGGGCAGGCCGAGGCAGGTGGGGCAGGTCTGCGTGTTGGGCTCGGAGCCCAGCTCGGTGGAGCAGCCGCAGAACATCTTGGTCTTGGTGCCGAGCTCGACATGGACCTCCAGGCCCATGACGGGGTCGTACGACGCGAGGGCTTCCTCGTACGACAGCAGTTCGGTGACGGTCACAGTGAAACTTCCTTCTCAGCCCAGCAGGACGTCGTCGTCACCGAAGCGCTTGAGCTCGCGGTACAGGATCGCGAGGCCGGTGACGATGGCGGCGGCGGACACAACGGCGTCGATGAGCTGAAGCGTGTCGTTCTCGGTGCGGGCCTTGCGGGCCTGCTTGATCACGCTGATGGCACCGAAGGCGGTGGTGCCGATCGACAGGTAGGTACCGGACTTGGACTTCTTGAAGCCCTTGGCCTTGGTCAGTGCACTCACAGCGACGGAGCCTCCTCAAGCAGCGGGTGGCCCCAGCGCTCGACGAAGGCGGCCTCGACGGCGGCACCGACCTTGTACAGGCGGTCGTCCTTCATCGCCGGGGCGATGATCTGCAGTCCCACGGGCAGGCCGTCCTCCGGCGCCAGGCCGCAGGGCAGCGACATGGCGGCGTTGCCGGCCAGGTTGGTCGGGATGGTGCACAGGTCGGCGAGGTACATCGCCAGCGGGTCGTCGGTGCGCTCGCCGATCGCGAAGGCGGTGGTCGGGGTCGTCGGGGAGACGATCACGTCGACCTGCTCGAAGGCCTTCTCGAAGTCCCGGGTGATCAGCGTGCGGACCTTCTGGGCCGAGCCGTAGTACGCGTCGTAGTAGCCGGAGCTGAGCGCGTACGTGCCGAGGATGATGCGGCGCTTGACCTCGTCGCCGAAGCCGGCCTCGCGGGTGAGGGCGGTGACGTCCTCGGCGGAGCGGGTGCCGTCGTCGCCGACGCGCAGGCCGTAGCGCATGGCGTCGAAGCGGGCCAGGTTCGAGGAGCACTCGGACGGCGCGATCAGGTAGTACGCGGCCATCGCGAGGTCGAAGGAGGGGCAGTCCAGCTCGACGATCTCGGCGCCCAGCTCCTTGAGGAGCTCCACGGACTCGTTGAAGCGCTGCACGACGCCGGCCTGGTAGCCCTCGCCGGCGAACTGCTTGACCACGCCGACGCGCATGCCGGCGACGGAGCCGTTGCGGGCCGCCTCGACGACCGGGGGGACCGGCGCGTCGATGGAGGTGGAGTCCAGCGGGTCGTGGCCGGCGATCACCTCGTGCAGCAGGGCCGCGTCCAGGACCGTACGGGCGCACGGGCCGCCCTGGTCGAGGGAGGAGGAGAAGGCCACCATGCCGTAGCGGGAGACGCCGCCGTACGTGGGCTTGACGCCGACGGTGCCGGTGACGGCGGCGGGCTGGCGGATGGAGCCGCCGGTGTCCGTGCCGATGGCCAGGGGCGCCTGGAAGGCGGCCAGGGCGGCCGCGGAGCCGCCGCCGGAGCCGCCGGGGATGCGGGTGAGGTCCCACGGGTTGCCGGTGGGCCCGTACGCGCTGTTCTCGGTGGAGGAGCCCATGGCGAACTCGTCCATGTTGGTCTTGCCGAGGATGACGACGTCGGCCTCCTTCAGCTTGCGCGTCAGGGTGGCGTCGTACGGCGGGATCCAGCCTTCGAGGATCTTCGAACCGACGGTGGTCGGGACCCCGACGGTGGTGAAGATGTCCTTGAGGGCGAGCGGCACGCCGGCCAGCGGCCCGAGCTCCTCGCCCCGCTCGCGCTTGGCGTCGACGGCGCGCGCCTGGGCGAGGGCGCCCTCGCGATCGACGTACAGGAAGGCGTGGACCTTCTCGTCGGTCGCCTCGATGCGCGCCAGGTGGGCCTCGGTGACCTCGACGGCCGTGAGCTCGCCCGAGGCGATCTTCTCGGCGGTCTCGGCGGCCGTGAGCTTGATGATGTGGGTGTCGGCCATGGTGATTAGTCCTCCCCCAGGATCTGCGGCACCTTGAAACGCTGCTGCTCCTGGGCAGGAGCGCCGGAGAGCGCCTGCTCGGGGGTGAGCGACGGTCGGACCTCGTCCGGGCGCATGACGTTGGTCAGCGGCAGCGGGTGCGAGGTCGGCGGGACGTCTTGGTCGGCGACCTCGGACACGCGGGCGACCGCGCCGATGATGTCGTCGAGCTGTCCGGCGAAGTGGTCGAGCTCTTCGCCGGACAGTTCCATACGTGCCAGCCGAGCGAGGTGGGCGACCTCCTCGCGCGAAATGCCAGGCATGCAGCGATCCTCTGGGGGTGGTGAGTGTGTGGTTTCGTGTCCAATCCTAGGGGGCCGGGCCCCGGACACACGAAACCGTTTCCCGCCGGACCGCCGCGGGAGCGCTGCACCGAGCCTTCGGGGCGCCGCCCCCGCCGGCGGCTACTGGGCCGGGGAGTCCGCCTTGGCGGGGGCCGCCGACAGCTCGGCGCTGATGTCCGCCGGGCGGCGCCAGCCGCGCTCGCCGCGGGCCAGCAGCCAGGCCGTGGCCTCCTGCGGGGGCATGGCGGCGGCGACGAGCCAGCCCTGGACGGCGTCGCAGCCGAGGTCGCGCAGCCGCTCCCAGGTCTCGTCGTCCTCCACTCCCTCCGCGACGACCAGAAGGCCGAGGGAGTGGGCGAGGTCGACGGTGCAGCGGACGATCTCGGCGTCCTGGGCGTCGACGGCGAGCCGTGCCACGAACGAGCGGTCGATCTTCAGCTCGCTGACCGGCAGGCGGCGCAGGTGGACCAGGGAGGAGTAGCCGGTGCCGAAGTCGTCGAGCGACATCTTCACGCCGTGCCCGGTCAGGCCCGCCATGGTGTCCGCGGCGCGCTGCGGGTCCTCCAGCAGCACGTGTTCCGTTATCTCCAGCTGGAGCCCGCTGGCCGGGACGCCGTGCCGGGCGAGCCGGGCCGCGACCGCGCCGGCGAAGCCGGGGGTGTGGACGTCGCGCGGCGAGACGTTGACGGCGACCGGGACCTTCAGGCCCTGGGCGCGCCAGCGGGCCACCTGGGCGAGGGCGGTCTCCAGGACGTACTCGGTCAGGTGGGGCATCAGCCCCGAGGTCTCGGCGATCGCGATGAACTCGTCCGGTGAGACCCGCCCGCGCTCGGGGTGGACCCAGCGCACGAGGGCCTCCAGACCGGCCACCTGGCCGTCGAAGCGGACCTTGGGCTGGTAGTGGAGCTCCACCTCCCCGGCGTCCAGGGCCCGGCGCAGGTCGCCGAGGAGGCCGAGGCGGTCGGGGGTGTTGCTGTCGCGCTTGGACTCGTACACCTCGACGCCGGTGCGGTCCCGCTTGGCCTGGTACATGGCGACGTCGGCGCGGCGCAGCAGCCCCTCGGCGTCCAGGGCGTGGTCGGGGAAGACGGCGAGGCCGGCGCTGGCCTCGAGCACGAGGGTGAGGCCGTCCAGGTCCAGGGGCGAGCTGAGCTCCGCGACCAGGTGGCGGGCGACGCGCTGGGCGCTGGTGGTGGAGTCGGCGACGGGCAGGAGGACGGCGAACTCGTCGCCGCCGAGGCGGGCGGCCTCGGCGTCCTCGGGCAGGGCCTGGCGGAGCCGGTCGGCGATCTGGAGCAGGAGCCGGTCGCCCGCGAGGTGGCCGAGCGTGTCGTTCACGGCGCGGAAGCGGTCCAGGTCGATCAGCACGAGAGCCGACCGGGTGCCGGAACGTTCTGCCTCGTCCAGGGCGGACCAGGTCCGCTCCAGGAGCCACTGCCGGTTCGGCAGGCCGGTGAGCGGGTCGCGCAGCTGCTCCTCGGCGCGGGCCCGGGCGATCCACAGGGTGGAGTCCAGGGCGATCAGGGGCACGGCGAACAGCGGCAGCAGCACCGGCTGGGTGACGGCGACGACGCAGATCAGCGGGGCGATGCCGAGGAGGGCGACGGCGACTAAGGCCTGGCGCAGCAGCGCGGTGCGGGCGGCGGTGGGCAGCCCGCCGCCGCGCGGCGTGAGCGCGACCCACAGCAGCAGCCGGGTGACCAGCAGGTAGGCGACGGCGACGAGGATGACCTCGGGGGCGGCTTCGAGTCCCCACTCGGTGGGCTTCCACGGCGCCTCGACGGTGGGGGCCACGCCGAACGCGGCGAGGACGAGGGCCCCCGCGCCGATGCCGAGGATGTCGGTGGCCCCGTGCAGCAGCCCCTGGCGCCAGCGCTGCCGGCGGGCGGCCCCGACGAGCGAGACCACGGCCAGCGAGACGAGTCCGGCGGGCACCCAGCCGTAGAGGATGAGCACGCCGAGGGTGAGGGCGGCGCCCGATCCGGTGCCGCCCCACCAGCGGTCCCGGCCGAGGGCGACCAGGTGGCCGACGATGATGCCGGTCAGCAGGGCGAGGGCCCAGCCGACCGCGCCGCCGGGGAACAGCGCATGACGGTCGCTCAGTGCGGAGACGATGCCGACGGCGAGGACCACGGCGGACAGGCCGACCACGGTGGCGGGCAGCACGGTGCGCTGTGTCGCCCCTGCCGGCCCCGCTCCCGTCTGGAGCGGGAGGACGTCCGCTGTCCTGGCGCCCAGGACGCCGAGCCGGCCCGTCCGCATGGGCGGGATCTCCCCGCCGAAATCAGGTGACGGGTCGGCGCTCTCGGTCGGTTTCATGCCCGTCCCTCTCACAGCCGGCAATGCCGATGCCACGCGATGGCCCCGATGTCATGCCATCACGGCTGGAATCGCATCCCGCAGCCGTGCACGACAGGCGCACCCCTCAACAGTAGGACGCGAGAGGCTCCCAGGGGCAGCGGTCGGCGGCGGTTGCCCGAATGCGACCCAGCCATCCTCATCAGTACGGTATCCGCCGAACAGGTGAGTTGGGACCAGGACCCCCGGGTCACCCATCCGATGATCCGACAGGTCGCCACCCGGCGAACAGCCCTGTACCGGCCGTTTGCCACCGGTTGTTGCGCCGGGCGTGCGCCCGCCCGTACGGGCGGGCGCCACGCATCCGTTCGCCGTTGCCGCGTCCGCGCCGGACGCCCGTGCGGGTGCTATTCGGCCGCGGGCGCGCCCTCGACCGGCAGGGCCGCCTCGCGCGCCGCGTCGGGGCCCTGCTCCAGCAGGACCGCGAAGCCCGCGTCGTCGAGGATCGGCAGCTTCAGCTGCACCGCCTTGTCGTACTTCGAGCCGGGGTTGTCGCCGACCACGACGAACGAGGTCTTCTTGGAGACCGACCCCGTCACCTTGGCGCCCCGGCTCTGCAGGGCCTCCTTCGCGCCGTCGCGGGTGTGGCTCTGCAGCGTGCCCGTGACGACGACCGTGAGGCCCTCCAGCGGCCGCTCGCCCTCCGCCTCGCCGGAACCTTCCTCCTCCAGCCGGACGCCGGCCTCCCGCCACTTGCGCAGGATCTCCTGGTGCCAGTCGACCGCGAACCACTCCTTGACCGCCGCCGCGATGATCGGGCCGACGCCCTCGGTCGCGGCCAGCTCCTCCTCGGTGGCCTGTTCGATCCGGTCGATGGAGCGGAAGGCGCGCGCCAGGGTCTCGGCCGCGACGGGGCCCACGTGGCGGATCGACAGGCCGTTGATGAAGCGGGCCAGCGGCCGCTCCTTGGCCGCGGCGATGTTCTCCAGCATGGCCAGGGCGTTCTTCTTCGGCTCGCCCTTCTGGTTGGCGAAGACCCGGACGATCTTCTCCTCGCCGGTCTTCGGGTCTCGCTTGGGCAGGCCGCTGTCGGCGTCCAGGACGTACGCCTTGATCGGCAGCAGCTGCTCGATGGTGAGGCCGAACAGGTCGCCCTCGTCGCGCATCGGCGGCTCGGCCGGCTCCAGCGGGTTGGTGAGCGCGGCCGCCGCGACGGCGCCGAAGTTCTCGATGTCCAGGCACTGGCGGCCGGCCAGGTAGAACAGCCGCTCGCGCAACTGGGCGGGGCACGTCTGCCCGTTGGGGCAGCGCAGGTCGATGTCCCCCTCCTTCATCGCCCGCAGCGGCGTCCCGCACTCGGGGCACTCGGCCGGCATCACGAACTCGCGCTCGCTGCCGTCGCGCAGGTCGACGACCGGGCCGAGGATCTCCGGGATGACGTCGCCGGCCTTGCGCAGGACGACGGTGTCGCCGATGAGGACGCCCTTGGCCTTGACGACCTCCTGGTTGTGCAGGGTGGCGAACTCGACCTCGGACCCGGCCACCGTCACCGGCTCCACCTGCGCGTACGGGGTCACGCGCCCGGTGCGGCCGACGCCGACCTTGATGTCCACCAGCTTGGTGTTGACCTCTTCCGGGGCGTACTTCCAGGCGATGGCCCAGCGCGGGGCGCGCGCCGTGGAGCCCAGCCGGCCCTGCAGCGGGATCTCGTCGAGCTTGACGACCACGCCGTCGATCTCGTGCTCCACGGAGTGGCGGTGCTCGCCGAAGTACGCGATGAACTCGCGGACCTCGGCGAGGGAGGACACCACCTTGTTGTGCCGGGCGGTCGGCAGGCCCCACTCGCGCAGCAGCCCGTACGCCTGCGAGAGCTTGCCGATCTCGAAGCCCTCGCGGGCGCCGATGCCGTGCACCACCATGTGCAGCGGGCGGGTGGCGGTGACCTTGGGGTCCTTCTGGCGCAGCGAACCGGCGGCGGCGTTGCGCGGGTTGGCGAAGGGCTTGTCGCCCGCCGCGACGAGCCGGGCGTTGAGCTCCTCGAACTTCTCCATCGGGAAGAAGACCTCGCCGCGGATCTCCACCAGGTCCGGGATCCGCTCGCCGGCGAGGCGGTCGGGGATCTCGGCGATGGTGCGGACGTTGGGCGTGATGTCCTCGCCGGTGCGGCCGTCGCCGCGGGTGGCGGCCCGGGTCAGCCGGCCCTTCTCGTAGGTGAGGTTGACCGCGAGCCCGTCCACCTTCAGCTCGCACAGGTAGTGGAAGTCGGGGGTGTTCACGTCCCGGGCGACCCGGTCGGCCCAGGCGGACAGCTCCTCGTCGTCGAAGGCGTTGTCCAGGGAGAGCATGCGCTCGCGGTGCTCCACGGACGCGAAGTCCGTCTCGTACGCCCCGGCCACCTTCTGGGTGGGCGAATCGGGCGTGCGCAGCTCCGGGTACTGCTCCTCGAGCGCCTCGAGCGAGCGCAGCAGCGTGTCGAACTCGGCGTCGCTGACGACCGGCTGGTCGTTCACGTAGTACCGGAAGCGGTGCTCCTCTACCTGCTCGGCCAGCAGCGCGTGCTGCTCGCGCACCGCCGCCGGTACCGCCGTGTCCTGCTGTTCGGCTGCCATGCCGTGTCCTCCCGTGGCCCCGTCTCACACATCACTCAGGGTTGTCGGCGAGCGACCTCGCCGCCCTGACGCAGTGCGCCTGCACCGCGCGGGCGTAGGCGGGCGAAGCGCCCGCCAGGCCGCACGACGGGGTGACCACGACGGACTCCGCCAGAGTCCCCGGGGCCAGCCCCAGCCTGCGCCAAAGCTTCCTGACACCCATGACGCTACCGCCCGGGTCCGACAACGGGGCATCCGTGCCCGGCACCACTCCGGCGAAGAGTTTCACCCCGGACTCGACGGCCTCGCCGAGGGCGTCGTCCTCGCGCTCCGTGAGCAGGGAGAAATCGAACGAGACGCCCGCGGCGCCGGCCCGGCGCAGCATCCCGAAGGGCACCTCGGGCGCGCAGGAGTGCACGATCACGTCCCCGTCGTGCACGGCGAACAGCTCGCGCAGCGTCCCCTCGACGACCTGCCGGTCCACGGCCCGGTAGGTCCGGTAGCCGCTGGCCGTGCGGACCCGGCCGCGCAGGACCGCGGTCAGCGACGGCTCGTCGAACTGGAGCACGATCTCGGCTCCGGGCACCCGCCTGCGCACGTCGGCCAGGTGGCCGCGCAGCCCCTCGGCGAGCGATCCGGCGAGGTCGCGGCAGGCGCCGGCGTCCTGCAGCATCGCCTCGCCGCCGTGCAGCTCCAGGGCGGCGGCCAGGGTCCAGGGCCCGACGGCCTGCACCTTGAGCCTGCCCTCGTAGCCCTGCGTGAACTCCTCCAGGGCGTCGAGGTCCTCGCCGAGCCAGGAGCGGGCGCGGCGCGTGTCGCGGCCGGGGCGGTCGCTGATCCGCCAGCCGCTGGGCTCGACGTGGGCGTACATCTCGACGAGCAGCCCGAGGGAGCGGCCGATCATGTCCGCGCCGGGCCCGCGGGCGGGCAGCTCGGCGAGGTACGGGAACTCCTCGAAGGAACCGGTGACGGTCTTGGCGGCCTCGCGGGCGTCGCCGCCGGGCAGGGATCCGACCCCGGTGGCGCCGGCGGTCACCGGCCCGGCCTCACCGTCAGGTCGTTGACCTCGGCGTCGCGGGGCAGGTCGAGGGCCATGACGATCGTGGTGGCCACGGACTCGGGGTCGATCCAGGCGGAGGGGTCGTACTCCTTGCCCTCCTGCGAGTGCACCTTGGCCTGCATGGCGGTGGCGGTGCGGCCCGGGTAGACGGAGGTGACCCGGATGCCGTGCTGCTTCTCCTCGGCGCGCAGCGAGTCGGCGAGCGCCTTCAGCCCGTGCTTGGAGGCGGCGTACGCGCTCCAGTCGGCGTGGGCGCTCAGGCCCGCGCCGGAGTTGACGAAGACGACGGTGGCCTTGGAGGCGCGCAGCGTGGGCAGCAGCAGCCGGGTGACCTCGGCCGGGGCGACGAGGTTCACGTTGAGCTGCTGGTGCCAGGTCTTGGGCCGCAGCTCCCCCACCGGTCCGAGGTCGACGATCCCGGCGATGTGCAGGAGGGAGTCGATCCGGTCGGGCATGGCCTGCTTGTCGAAGGCCCAGGAGAGCCGGTCGGGGTCGGCGAGGTCCCCGACGAGGGTCCGCGCGCCGGGGTAGCGCTCGACGAGCTGCCGGGCGCGGGCGGCGTCGCGGGCGAGCAGGATCAGGTCGTCCCCGCGGGCGTGCAGGCGGTTCGCGACGGCGGCACCGATGCCGGCACCGGCCCCGGTGATCAGATGAGTAGGCATACCGCCCATGCTCGCACCTCGCGCGGTGGCCCCGGCGCGGCCGGTCCCCGCGGGCCCTGCCAGGCAGCCGGATCAGCGTCCGGCGGCGGCCAGGTACGCGGCCTCGACCACCCGGCGGGCGGCCGCGGCCCGTGCGGTGGTGACGGCGGGCGGGAACCCGAGGCCGACGAGGGCGTCAGGGGCCGCCGCGACGACCGCACCGCGTGCGTCGCGGCGCGGCCCGGCCCAGCGCTCCAGCGCCGCGTCCCGTACGGCGGCCAGCGCGGCCGCACGGTCCGCCGCCGGGGGCTCGAAGCGGCCACCGCAGGCCAGGACGTGCTCGTCCCAGCGGTCCGCCCAGAACTCCACCGTCCAGCCGGGCCACCGGGAGGCCAGGCGGGCGGGGTGTTCCTGGGCTCCGACCAGCCACCAACCGACCCGCCGCCGGTCCGGATCGATGTGGATCCCGCCTTCGGCAGCCGCGCGGTAGACCTGGTGGCGGGGGGCGTCGCGGAGCCGTTCGACCACGGAGGGCCCCTCGGCCAGGGGGTGGTCGGCGGTGGCGGCCAGCACGTGGCAGCGGTCCGCACCGATGGTCACGACCTGCGCGAGCGGGTCCGGTTCGGCGGTCTCCTCGTCGTCGGGGCCCAGCGGCGGGCAGGCCAGGGGCGGCCCCTGGAAGCTGTGGTCGTCCTCAGGGTCCAGGCCGAGGTAGGAGCGCCGTCCGGTCTGGCCGTCGTAGGACCAGCGCACCTCCCAGTCCGGCCAGGCGAGCCGCAGCAGTTCCAGCGCTGCCGCGCGGGTGTGCATCGATGCGGCGGCGGCCTCCCAGGCGAAGGTGAGGAGGACCTTGCCGCGGGGGTCCGCCAGGACGCCCGCCTCGACCGAGTCGTCGGCGGAGGGGAAGCCGGCGGCCGGGGCCGTGCGCTCCTCGAGCAGGGGCACCAGGACCTCGGGCCCTGCGAGGAGGTCGAGGTCCAGGCCGATGGCCCCCCAGGACTCGGTGGTGCTCCGGTAGGCGTGCGGGCCGCCGAGGACGTACGTGGCGCGGTGGCTCACCGCAGTCCCGCGGCTTCGCCGATCCTCGCGGCCGTCTGCGCGGCGTCGTAGTCGGCCGGGACCCCGTCGACCAGGAGGATGTCGGCCTCGATGTGGCGAGTGCGCAGGGGCAGGATCTCCTGGTAGGCCTCGGAGGCGTACCAGGCGCGGGCGCGCTCGATGTCCGGGAAGGCGATGATCACCAGGTCGCTGCGGAAGGCGCCCTCCAGGACCTCGACCGGGTTGCCGTGGACGAGGAAGCGGCCCTCGAAGGGGTCCATGGTGGCCTGGATGGTCTCGATGTAGCGGAGGATGTCCTCGTTCATCGTCTCGGGACGGATGTGGCCGATGGCGTACGCGGTCATGGCTGCTCCAATTGGCCTGTTCGGGCGGGCTGTTGGGCCCATCCTCACAGACGCCCGGCCGACGGGTCGATGACCTCCGGGGTCATGCCGTGGCGGCCGCCGGGATGCCGGGGCCGAACGTGCGGCGGTAGGCGATCGGGGAGGTGCCGAGCGCGCTGCGCATGTGCTGGCGCAGGGAGTTGGCGGAGCCGAAGCCGGAGCGGTGGGCGACCAGGTCGACGGGGAGGTCGCTGGACTCCAGCAGGTGCCGGGCGACTTCCAGGCGCTGGGCGGTGAGCCACTGGACCGGGGTCATGCCGACCTCGTCGCGGAAGCGCCGGGTGAAGGTGCGCAGGCTCATCCGCGCGTGGGCGGCCAGCTCGGCGAGGGTGAGGGGCTCGGCGAGCCGCTCCAGGGCCCAGGCGCGGGTGGCGGTGGTGGTGGCGGCGGTCGGCTCGGGGACGGGCCGGTCGATGTACTGGGCCTGCCCGCCGTCGCGCCACGGCGGTACGACGCACAGCCGGGCGGCGCGGTTGGCGACGGCGGTGCCGTGGTCGGCCCGCACCAGGTAGAGGCACAGGTCGATGCCTGCGGCGACGCCCGCCGAGGTGAGGATGTCGCCGTCGTCGACGAAGAGCACGTCCTCGTCGAGCCTGACCCGGGGGAAGGCCCGCCGGAACTCCGGCGCGTGCACCCAGTGCGTGGTGGCGGCCCGCCCGTCGAGCAGTCCGGCGGCGGCGAGCACCTCCGACCCGGTGCAGATCGACACGATCCGGGTGCCGGGCCGGATCGCGGCGAGGGCGTCGGCGATCGGCTGCGCGAGCGGCTCGCCGTGCAGCAGCCCGGTCATGGCGTGGGTGGGCGGGACGATCACGGTGTCGGCCGCGGCGAGGGCCTCGGGGCCGGCGCCGACCCCGACGGTGAAGCCGGCGTCGCTGGTCACGGGCAGGCCGTCCGCGGTGCAGACCGTGACCTCGTACAGCCGGGCGCCGTCCTCGTCCAGGGCGTTGCCGAAGACGCGGGAGGGCATGCCGAGCTCGAACGGGGCGACGCCTTCGAGGGCGAGTACGGCTACACGGTGCATGGCCAGATTCTGTCACATGGTGGCCGTCCGGCCACCACCATGCGGCCGCGGGGGCCGCCAAGCTGGTGTCCTCGGCCGGGAAAACCCGGCCGAAGCACTGCACAGCACTACGAAGGAGACATCCATGCGCGCCGTCGTCATCAGCCAGTGGGGCGGACCCGAGGTCCTCACCGAGGTCGAGACGGACCGGCCCGAGCCGGGCCTGAACGAGATCCTGGTCCGGGTCCACGCGGCGGGAGTGAACCCGGTGGACTGGAAGACCCGGGCCAGCGGCGCCCTGATCGACTGGGCCGAGGTCCCGATCAGCGGCTGGGACGTCTCCGGCACCGTCGAGGCGGTCGGGCCGGGCGTGACGCTGTACCGCGCGGGCGACGAGGTGTACGGCATGCCGCTCTTCCCGCGGCAGGCGGGCGGGTACGCCGAGTACGTGGTCGGCCCGGCCCGGCACTTCGCCCGCAAGCCCGCTTCCCTGGACCACGTGCAGGCGGCCGCGCTGCCGCTGGCGGCGCTGACCGCCTGGCAGGCGCTGGTGGACGGCGCGGAGGTGCGGCCGGGCGAGCGCGTGCTGGTGCACGCGGCGGCCGGCGGCGTCGGCCACCTGGCCGTGCAGATCGCCAAGGCGCGCGGGGCGTACGTGATCGGCACCGCGAGCGCCGCCAAGCACGGGCTGCTGCGCGAGCTGGGCGCCGACGAGGTCGTCGACTACCGCTCGCAGGACTTCGCCGAGGTGGTCGCGGACGTGGACGTGGTGCTGGACGCCCTGGGCGGCGAGGTCGCCCGGCGGTCGCTGGAGGTGTTGAAGCCCGGCGGCCGCCTGGTGACGCTGCCCGGACCGGACTCCGTCCCGGCCGCCGAGGCCGCGGAGCGGGGGGTGCACGCGGCCTGGACGCTGGTCGAGCCGGACCGCAAGGGGCTGGAGGAGATCGCCTCCCTGGCCGACCGGGGGCAGCTGAAGCCGCTGGTCGACACGGTGCTGCCGCTGGCGCAGGCCGCGAAGGCCCACGAGATCGGCGAGCTGGGCCGCACGACCGGCAAGATCGTCCTCACGGTGGTCTGAGCCCGAGCCCGAGCCCCGGTCCCAGCCGCTGCCGCCCCGCCGGGGCGGGGCGGGGCGGGGCGGGGCGGCTCAGAGCGCCGCGGCCGCCCCGGCGCGGGTGGTCGTCGCGATGGTGGCGGAGCCGACGACGCGGGTGCCGTCGTAGAGGACGATCGCCTGGCCGGGGGCCACGCCCCGGACGGGCTCGGCGAAGACCACCTTCAGCTCGCCGTCGACCAGCTCCGCCGAGACCTCGGTCTCGCCGCCGTGGGCGCGCAGCTGCGCGGTGTACGTGGCGGGGCCGCCGACGGGGGCGGTGCCGCACCAGCGGGGGCGGATGGCGGTGAGGGCCTCGACGTCGAGGGAGGCGGCCGGGCCGACGGTGACGGTGTTGTTCACCGGGGAGATGTCCAGGACGTAGCGCGGCTTGCCGTCGGGCGCCGGGTGGCCTATCCGCAGGCCCTTGCGCTGGCCGATGGTGAAGCCGTAGGCGCCGTCGTGGGTGCCGACCTTGGCGCCGGACTCGTCGACGATGTCGCCCTCCGCCCTGCCCAGGCGCTTGGCCAGGAAGCCCTGGGTGTCGCCGTCGGCGATGAAGCAGATGTCGTGGCTGTCGGGCTTCTTGGCGACGGCCAGCCCGCGGGCCTCGGCCTCGGCGCGGATCTCCTCCTTGGTGGTGATCGTGTCGCCGAGCGGGAACAGGGCGTGGGCCAGCTGCTTCTCGTCGAGGACGCCGAGGACGTACGACTGGTCCTTGGCCATGTCGGAGGCGCGGTGCAGCTCGCGGGAGCCGTCCTCGTTCTCGACGATGGTGGCGTAGTGGCCGGTGCAGACGGCGTCGAAGCCGAGGGCGAGGGCCTTGTCGAGCAGCGCCGCGAACTTGATCTTCTCGTTGCAGCGCAGGCAGGGGTTCGGGGTGCGCCCGGCCTCGTACTCGGCGATGAAGTCCTCCACCACGTCCTCGCGGAAGCGGTCGGCGAGGTCCCAGCAGTAGAAGGGGATGCCGATGACGTCGGCCGCGCGGCGGGCGTCGCGGGAGTCCTCGATGGTGCAGCAGCCGCGCGCACCGGTCCGGAAGGACTGCGGGTTCGCGGAGAGCGCCAGGTGCACGCCGGTCACGTCGTGCCCGGCTTCGACGGCGCGGGCGGCGGCGACGGCGGAGTCGACGCCCCCGGACATGGCGGCCAGGACGCGAAGGGGGCGGGCGGTGCGCGGCAGGTTCTCAGTCATAGCGCCTTCCAGGGTACGGGGGAACCGCCCGGGGCCCCAGCGCGTTCTGGGCTACGGGGGGTGGATCACATGGGGGGCACGGACGGGAGCGGCGGGCGGACCGCGAAGGGGACCGGGAAGAAGGCCGGGCGGCGGCGGATCCGCAGGGCCGTGCTGTTCGGCGCGCTCGCGGTCTTCGCGGTGGCGGCGATCGCCGGGCGCGACGAGGTGGGACGCGCGTGGTGGATGCTGCCCGGGGTGTCCAAGCCGCGCGTGGAGGGGGCCCTGGACCACGAGGGCGCGAGCTGGACGGCGGCCTCTCCGGCGAACTGGCGGATGGCGGACCGGCCGGACGACTACCGGGTGGACCGGATCGTCGTCCACGTCACCGAGGGCAGCTTCGCCTCGTCGGTGGATGCCTTCAAGAACCCGTGGCACAAGGCGTCCGCGCACTACATAGTCCGCCAGGACGGGCATGTGGAGCAGATGGTGCGCGAGCTGGACGTGGCGTTCCACTCGGGGAACCGGTCGATGAACGAGCGCAGCGTGGGCATCGAGCACGAGGGGTTCGTGGAGCGCCCGCAGGACTTCACGGACGCGATGTACACGGCCTCGGCCCGGCTGGCCGCCGACATCTGCCGGAGGTACGGCATACCCGTGGACCGCAGACACATCCTCGGCCATTCCGAGGTGCCGGGCGCCGACCACACGGACCCGGGCCCGCACTGGGACTGGGACCGCTACCTGCGCCTGGTCCGGGCCGAGCTGGAGCGGCGGCCGGGCACCGGCTGAGGCGGGCCGGCCGCCCGGAGCTGCGCGGTCCTGCCGCCCGGCCTACGCTGATCTTGGGGCCTGCCCCCCGTCGGAGGTGAGGCGATGTCCAGGCTCGCACGCATGGTGGCAGGGGTCGGCGCAGGCGCCCTGCTGGTGGGGATGGCGGCTCCGGGAGGGAACGGCATCGAGGACGAGCCGGCCCACGTGATCGCGGAGAAGGGCCGCCAGTCGCTCCTCCAGGCCCGGTCGCTGCGCTGGGAGGGCCGGACGAAGGACGCCACGGGCACCTACGTCGTGGACTTCCGCCTCGACCGCGAGGGCAACTGCACCGGCACCGTCGAGCTGGCCCCCGACAAGGGCCGCATGGAGATCGTCAAGCGCGGCCGGGACGTCTGGATGAAACCGGATGCGACGTTCTGGAGGAAGCAGGTCTCGGAGCAGGCCGCGAAGACGATGGCCCAGCTGCTGAAGGGGCGGTGGATGCACGGCCGCGCCGACGATCCCGAGCTGCGCGAACTCTCCGCCTCGTGCGATGCCTCGCACCTCCAGCGCGAGTACCTGCCCGGACCGTTCGCCGAGAAGGACGTGCAGAAGGGCGGGAAGGCCCTGGTCAAGGACACGCCCGCGATCACCGTGACCGGCCGCTCCGGCGCGGACTGGGCCACCCTCTACGTCGCCACCGAGGGCCCGCCGCGCCTGCTGCGGATCCAGGGCCGCACCGACGGCACCCAGGGCGAGGCCGACTTCTCCGACTACGACAAGCCCGTCCCCTCCAGGACCCCGGCCCCGGCCGACAGCGTCGACGTGTCCGACCTGCAGGGGCGGGGGGCCGGCAGGTCCTAGCTGAGGCCCGCCGTGCGGGCGCGCTCCACGGCCGGGCCGATGGCCGCGGCGACGGCGGCGACGTCCTCCCGGGTGGAGGTGTGCCCGAGGGAGAAGCGCAGGGTGCCGCGGGCCAGCTGCGGGTCGGTGCCGGTGGCCAGCAGGACGTGGCTGGGCTGGGCCACGCCCGCGGTGCAGGCGGATCCGGTGGAGCACTCGATGCCCTGGGCGTCCAGCAGGAGCAGCAGCGAATCCCCCTCGCAGCCGGGGAAGCTGAAGTGGGCGTTGGCGGGGAGCCGGTGGTCGGGGTCCCCGCCGAGGACGGCGTCGGGCACGGCCGCGCGGACGGCGCGGATCAGCTCGTCCCGCAGCGCGCCGACCTCGGCGGCGAACCGCTCGCGCCGCTCCGCGGCGAGGACGGCGGCCACCGCGAAGGCGGCGATGGCGGGCACGTCCAGGGTGCCCGAGCGGACGTGGCGCTCCTGGCCGCCGCCGTGCAGGACGGGTACGGGGGTCTGGTCGCGGCCGAGGAGCAGCGCGCCGATGCCGTACGGGCCGCCGATCTTGTGGCCGCTCACGGTCATGGCGGCGAGGCCGCTGTCGCCGAAGCGGACGTCGAGCTGTCCGACGGCCTGGACGGCGTCGGAGTGCAGCGGGACACCGAACTCGGCGGCGGCCGCGGCCAGTTCGCGCACCGGCATGACGGTGCCGATCTCGTTGTTGGCCCACATCACGGTGGCCAGGGCCACGTCGCCGGGGTTGCGGGCGATGGCTGCGCGCAGGTCGTCGGGGTCGACCCGGCCGTGGCGGTCCACCGGAAGGTACTCGACCTCGGCGCCCTCGTGCTCGGCGAGCCAGTGCACGGCGTCGAGGACGGCATGGTGCTCGACGGGGCTGGCGAGCACCCGGGTGCGGGCCGGGTCCTGGCCGCGGCGGGCCCAGTACAGGCCCTTGACGGCGAGGTTGTCGGCCTCGGTTCCCCCGGCGGTGAAGACCACCTCGCTCGGGCGGGCCCCCAGCGCCTCGGCGAGGGCCTCACGGGCCTCCTCGACGGTGCGGCGGGCGCGTCGGCCGGCGGCGTGCAGGGAGGACGCGTTACCCGTGACGGCGAACTGCGCGGTCATCGCCGCAGCGGCCTCCGGGAGCATCGGAGTGGTGGCGGCGTGGTCGAGGTAGGCCATGATCCTCTGATTCTACGAGCCTGCGGCCGCCCCGGGCCCACGGCGTCCCCCGCCCCCCGGCCCCGGGCCCCGCACGCAGGCCGCATGCGGACCGGCCCCGGCCCCCTCGCACAGGGGCCGGGGCCGGGGCCCGGTCGCGGCCGCGCACACGCGGCGGCGGGGTGTCAGCCGCGCGGGGCGCGGGCCAGCTGGCGGGACTGGGCGACCAGGCGGTCGGCGGAGTCCCAGACCTCGGCGTCCTCCTCGAGGAAGCCGCCGGCCAGGTTGCGGGTGGTGATGGCGATCCGCAGCGGGCCGGGCGCGGGGCGGTGGCGGACGTGCGCCGTCAGCTCCACGGTCGGGCTCCAGCCCATCAGCCCCAGGTCGAAGCAGGTCGGCGGCAGCGCGTCGACCGCGAGCAGCAGCGACAGCGGGTCCGCGTCCCGGCCGTCGGCCAGCTCGAACCAGGCCCGCATCTCGCCCTTGCCGGAGGGCGCGCCGAGCGCCCAGCCCGCGGTCGCCGGGTCGAGCCGCAGCCGGAGCCGGTCGACGATCGCGTTGCTGCCGGGGATCGGGGCGGCCGGTCCGGCCTCCGGGCCCAGGCAGTCCTCGTAGGCGGGGATGGCCGGCGGGAGGGCGGTGGTGCGCACGTCGTCCGGGAGGGCGGCGAGGTCGCCGTAGGAGGCGACGACGCGGATCCGCTCGATCTCGTTGCCGTCCGCGTCGTACTGGAAGAGGGAGGCCTGCCCGGTGGACAGGGTGCGCCCGACCCGGACGACCTCGGTGCGGATCACCGCGGGGCCGGGCTCGGAGGAGGTGAGGTAGTGGGCGGAGACGGTGAAGGGGTCCGGGTGCGGCAGGGCCGCCGACAGGGCCCGGCCGACCAGGGCCAGCAGGTAGCCGCCGTTGACGGCGGTGATGATCGTCCATCCGGCGGAGAGCTCCGCGTCGTACACGCCGGGCTCGCCCGCGCGGGCGGTGACGGTGGTGTCGCGGTCGAACTCGCTGTCGCCGATGGAGGCCTGGGCCGCTGCGTATGCCATGCGATCGAGCCTACAACGCAAGGCTACTAAGCGGTAGCTTTTCTTTGTGACCTGCGGGTTACGGCTCCTCGGGCACCGAGGAGCGGCGGTTCCAGGCCAGCGGGGCCCGCCAGTGGAACTGCATGGCGAGCAGCCGCAGCACGAACGTGGTGGCGATCGCGAAGGCGGTGGTCGCGGCCCCCAGCACCCCGAAGGCGATGAACACGGCGACCATCGAGGCGCCGACGACGGCGGGCACGGCGTACATCTCGCGGTCGCGCAGCAGCGAGGGCACCTCGTTGGCGATGACGTCGCGCAGTACGCCGCCGCCCACGGCCGTGGCCGTGCCCAGGGCGGCGGACGCGGTGAGCCCGAGGCCGTACTCGTACGCCTTGGTGGTGCCGGTCACGCAGAACAGGGCGAGGCCGGCGGCGTCGAAGACGTTGATGGCGCGGTTGATCCGCTGCACCTCGGGGTGCAGGAAGAAGACGATGGCCGCGGCGACCAGCGGGGTCACGAAGAAGCTGAGCTCGCCGAAGGCGGCGGGCGGGACGGCGCCGATGACGAGGTCGCGGAAGAGGCCGCCGCCGAGGGCGGTGACCTCGGCGAGGACGGCGATGCCGAAGACGTCGAAGTTCTTGCGTACGGCGAGCAGGGCGCCCGCGGTGGCGAAGACGAAGATGCCCGCGAGGTCCAGGGCGTGCTGGATGCCGGGCGGGAAGAGATCGTGGAGCACCGCCCCATTGTGCCGCCCGCCTGGCCGGCGCCCCACGGGACGGCCCCGCCGCCGACTCCGAGCCCCGGCCCCTTCGGCCTCCCCGGCGTCGGGGCGCGTGGCCGGGGACAGCGCCCCCGCTTCGGAAGCGGGGGATGGCCGGCGGCCCGGGCGCCGACCGCTACTCGGCGCCCGGGCCGCCGGACGGCGTTGGCCCGCGCCTAGCCCGCGGCGGCGTCCGGCAGGGCCGGGTCGCCCGGGGCCTGGTCGGGGGCGTTCTCGGGGTGGTGGCAGGCGACCTGGTGCCCCGTCTCAGGCGTCACCGTGGGCGGCTCCTGCACCGCGCAGATCTGCGTCGCCTTCCAGCACCGCGTGTGGAAGCGGCACCCGGCCGGCGGCGAGATCGGCGAGGGGACGTCACCCTTGAGCAGGATGCGCCCGCTCTTGGCGCCGCGCCGCCGCGGGTCCGGCACCGGCACCGCCGACAGCAGGGCCTTGGTGTACGGGTGCATCGGCTTCTCGTACAGCGAGGTGCGGTCGGCCAGCTCCACGATCTTGCCGAGGTACATCACCGCGATCCGGTCCGACACGTGCCGGATCACCGACAGGTCGTGCGCGATGATCACGTACGTGAGGCCCAGCTCCTCCTGGAGGTCGTCCAGCAGGTTGACCACCTGGGCCTGGATCGACACGTCCAGCGCCGAGACCGGCTCGTCCGCGACGACCAGCTTCGGCTTCAGGGCCAGGGCGCGGGCGATGCCGATGCGCTGGCGCTGGCCGCCGGAGAACTCGTGCGGGTAGCGGTTGTAGTGCTCGGGGTTGAGGCCGACCAGCGACAGCAGCCGCTGCACCTCCGCCTTGAGCCCGCCCTCCGGCTCGACGCCCTGGAGCTTGAAGGGTGCGCTGACGATGGTGCCGACGGTGTGCCGCGGGTTCAGGGAGCCGTACGGGTCCTGGAAGATCATCTGCACGTCGCGGCGCAGCGGCCGCATCCCGGCCACGCCGAGGTGCGTGATGTCGCGCCCCTCGAACTCGACCCGGCCGCCCGTGGGCTCCAGCAGGCGGGTGATGAGCCGGCCCATGGTGGACTTGCCGCAGCCGGACTCGCCGACGACGCCGAGGGTCTCACCGCGCCGGACGTCGAAGTCGATCCCGTCGACGGCCTTGACGGCGCCGGTCTGCCGGCGCAGCAGCCCCTTGTTGATGGGGAAGTGCTTGACCAGGCCGGTCACCTTCAGCAGCGGCTGCTCCTCGGCGGCCGCGGCCGCCGGTGCGGGGGACTGCGCGGTGGACTGCGGGGCGCCGTCCTTCTTCTTCATGTCGGTCACAGCTTCGGCGCAATCTCTTCGGTCCAGATCCGGGTCCGCTCCTCGGAGGACATGTGGCAGGCGGACCAGTGCCCGCTGCCGTCCTCGGTGAGCTCCGGCCGCTGCGTGCGGGTGATGCCGCCCTTGGGGACGTCGGCGTACGGGCAGCGCGGGTTGAAGGCGCAGCCGCTCGGGATGTTGATGAGGCTGGGCGGCGAGCCCTTGACCGGGATCAGGCGCTCGGTCTGCTCGCGGTCGATGCGCGGCATGGAGCCGAGCAGCCCCCAGGTGTAGGGGTGGCGGGGCTCGTAGAAGACCTTCTCGGCGCTGCCGCGCTCGACGCACCGGCCGCCGTACATCACGAGGATGTCGTCGGCCATCTCGGCGACCACGCCGAGGTCGTGCGTGATCATGATGACCGCGGAGCCGAACTCCTTCTGCAGGTCGCGGATCAGGTCGAGGATCTGCGCCTGGACGGTGACGTCCAGGGCGGTGGTCGGCTCGTCCGCGATGAGCAGCTCGGGGTTGTTGACCAGCGCCATCGCGATCATGGCGCGCTGGCGCATGCCGCCGGAGAACTCGTGGGGGTAGGCGTCCACGCGCCGGTGCGGCTCGGGGATGCCGACGCGGTCGAGCATCTCGACGGCCCGCCTGCGCGCGGCCTTCTTGTCGCCGCCCTGGTGGGTCAGGTACGCCTCGACGATCTGCTTGCCGACCGTGTAGTACGGGTGCATCGCGGACAGCGGGTCCTGGAAGACCATGGCCATCTTGCGGCCGCGCAGCTTGCGCACGTGGTCCGCGTCGGCCGAGACGAGGTCCTCGCCGTCGAGCACGACGCGCCCCGAGATGTGCGGGCGGCTGCGCGCGTTGCCGGTGCGGTGCAGGCCCATGATGGCCAGCGAGGTGACCGACTTGCCCGAGCCGGACTCGCCGACGATGCCGAGCGTCTTGCCGCGCTCGAGGTCGAAGGAGAGCCCGTCGACGGACTTGACCAGGCCGTCGTCGGTCGGGAAGTGCACCTTGAGGTCGCGCACCGACAGGAAGGCGTCGCCGCGCGGGCCGGCCTGCTCGGGGACGAACGCGGGGCCGTCCGCCGGGACCGCACCGGTGCGGGAGGTGGGGTTGTTCTCGGTCACGTCAGCCTCACGCGCGGGTCGATGACGGCGTACAGCAGGTCCACGATCAGGTTGGCCAGCACCACGAACAGCGCGGCGAGCAGGGTGACGCCCATGATCACGGGGAGGTCGCCCTGGCCGATGGCGGCGACGGCCGCCGTGCCCAGACCCTGGAAGTTGAAGGTCGTCTCGGTGAGCACCGCGCCGCCGAGGAGTCCGCCGAGGTCGAGGCCGAACATCGTGACGATCGGGGTGAGGGTGGAGCGCAGGGCGTGCTTGCGGATGACCACGCCCTCCTTGAGGCCCTTGGCCCGGGCGGTGCGGATGTAGTCCTCGCCGAGGACCTCCAGCATCGTGGCGCGGGTGATGCGGGCGTAGGTGGCGGCGAAGAGGAAGGCCAGGGTGACCCAGGGCAGGATCATGGCGTTGAGCCACGCCAGGGGGTCCTCGGTCAGGGGTTTGTAGTTGGACACGTCCAGCCAGCCGAGGCTGTAGACGAAGATGGCGGGGGCGACCATGCCGGTGAAGAAGATCGGCAGGGAGACGCCGGCCAGTGCGCCGACCATGACCGTGCGGTCGATGGCCGTGCGGCGTCTGAGTGCCGAGACCACGCCGGTGGCGACGCCCGCGAGCACCCAGATGACCGCCGCGCCGAGGGCGAGCGAGAGGGTGACCGGCATGCGGTCGACCATGGTCTCCCAGACGGGCGCCTCGGTCTTGAAGGAGTAGCCGAAGCAGGGCGCGCTGCAGTGGGTGATCTCGGTGCCGCCGTTGTAGTCGCGGCCGGCGAAGATGCCCTTGACGAAGGTCAGGTACTGCTCGGAGATGGGCTTGTCGAAGCCCATCTTCACGCGGATGCCCGCCAGGGCGGTCTCGTTGGTCTCGCGGCCGGCGTACATGAGCGCCGGATCGCTGCCCGTGATCTTGGGGACCGCGAAGAAGATGCCGAAGGTGACCACGGAGACCACCAGCAGCGTGGCGACGACGTTGAACAGCCGCCGTATGAGGTAGACGAGCACTGCAGTCGGCCGCCCGGGGCGGGCGGCTGCCGTCCCTCGTGGGGACGGCAGCCGCCGCCTGCGGCCTTCACCTGCCCTTCGGACTAGCGCATGTGCGGTGAAGGCACTTGCCTGTTGTTACGTGACGACTCGGGCTGCGGCTACTGCTTGATGCCGACGGTGGCCAGGTCGATCTTGCCCATGGAGTCGTTGAAGTAGACGTTCGTCAGACGCGGGTTGTGGTAGACGAAGGCCTTGTCGAAGTTGATGGGGAGGTAGAGCGCCTTCTCCATCACCTTCTGGTTGATCTGCGTGTAGAACGGGGCGGCGGCTTCCGGAGTCGCGGCGGCGGCGGCCGTCTTGAACAGCTGGTTGATCTCCGGGTCGTTGATCATCGTGTAGTTGTTGTTGGCGTTGTCGTGGATGAACGATCCGTCGACCAGCGGCTGCAGGAAGCCCGCGCCGGAGTTGTAGTCGGCGCCCCAACCCATCACGATGATGCCGTAGTTCTTCTTCTTCACGTTCTCGGGCGAACCGATCGTGGAGGAGGAGAGCTTGCCGTCGTACTGGTCGATCGTGGCCTTGATGCCGACCTTGGCCAGCGACGCCTGGAGCGACTCGGCGGTCTTCACCTCGGGGGCGCGGTTGTTGCGCACCGCGATGGTGGTCTCGAAGCCGTCCGGCTTGCCGCAGGCCTTGAGGGCCTCCTTGGCCTTGGCCTCCTGCGGCTCGCCCTTGGTCAGGTTCCAGGGGTCGTACTTCTTGTCCGAGCCGGGGATGCCGGGCGGCAGCATGTTCGCGCCGAGGTCACCGCTGGTCGGGCCGCCGCGGGCGGTCTGCAGGGACTTCGGGTCGGCCGCGTAGATGACGGCCTTGCGGCACTCGATGTTGTCGAAGGGCGCGACCGTGGTCGGGAAGGCGAAGTAGCGGATGTAGCCCGTGAAGGGGTTGTCCGCGTTCTTCTTGAGGTTCTCGTCCTTCAGGATCTTGTTCTTCGCGGCCTGCTGCACGCCGGTGCCGTCGATCGCGAGGTCGATGTCACCCGAGAGCAGACGCGCGTCCATGTCGTCCGGGTTGGTGGTGACCGTAAAGGTGACCTTGTCCGGCAGGCCCTTGCGGATCGTGTCCGTCTTCGGGTCCCAGTTCTCGTTGCGGACGAAGGTGGCGCCCTTGCTCGCGGTGAAGCTCTCGACCTTGTACGGGCCGGTGGAGACGGGCTTGTTGGTGTACGTGGCACCGGTGTCCTTGGCCGCCGGGACCGGCGAGGAGGACGGCATGGCCAGCAGGTAGCTGAAGTCGGAGTCGGGGCTCGCCAGGTTGAAGACGATCGTCTTGTCGTCCGGCGTCTGGACCGACTGCAGACCCATCTTGGCGGGGTCGGTGTCCTTGTACGGGCCGGGGTACTTCTGACCCTGGTCGAGCTTGTCGATCAGGTAGGTCGGACCGCCGGAGAGGACGTCCTGGGCGAAGACGCGCTCGATGCCGTACTTGATGTCCTTCGAGGTGATCGGCGTGCCGTCCTCGAACTTCACGCCGTCCTTGAGCTTGACGGTGTACGTCTTGCCGTCGTTGCTCAGGACCGGCAGGGCCTCGGCGAGGTCCGGGACGAGCTTGCTGCCGGCCTCGCCGGGCTTGCTGTCGTACGCGAGCAGCTGGCGGACGTACAGGCGCTGGATGTCCCAGACGAAGCCGTAGTAGGCACGCGCGGGGTCGAGGTAGTCGACGTCCTGCGGCGACCAGAGCTTCAGCTCGCCGCCCTTGGCGTCCGAGGGGTTCACCATGGTGGTGGTGGCGAGGTTGAAGGCGGCATTGCCGCCGCCCTTGCCCTCGGTCTTCTTGTCGCCGTCGTCGCCACCGCACGCGGCGGTCAGGGACAGGGCGGCGATCACGGCGGTGATCGCGAGTGCCTGCTTTCTGCGGATCACGGTGGTCCAACCTCCAGAGGTGGGTGAAGCGGTGAAGCGGTTCAGCTGCCCTTGGGGTCGAGTGCGTCACGCAGCCCGTCCCCGAAGAGGTTGAACGCCAGGACGGTGATGAAGATCGTGATACCGGGAACCACCATGTACATGGGGTCGTCCTGGTAGATGGGGACGGCGTCGGAGAGCATCTTTCCCCAGGACGCGGTCGGCGGCTTGACGCCGGCGCCGAGGAAGCTGAGGGCCGCCTCCGTCAGGATGTTGGTCGGGATGATCAGCGTCGAGTAGACGAGGATCGGCGCGACCAGGTTCGGCAGCAGCTCCTTGATCAGGATGTAGCCGCGGCCCGCCCCGAGGCTGCGGGCGGCCTCGACGTACTCGCGCTCCCTGAGGGAGATCGTCTGGCCGCGCACGATACGGCCGATGTACGGCCATCCGAAGAAGCCGATCACGACGATCAGCACGCCCATGCGGACGCCCGAACCCTCGAACCCCCACAGGGAGTTGGGGACGACGGAGACCAGGGCGATGGTGAACAGCAGCTGCGGGAAGGCCAGCAGCAGGTCCATCAGGCGGCTGATGATGCCGTCGACCCAGCCCCCGAGGAACCCGGCGAGCGCGCCGAGCAGGCTGCCGATGACGACGGAGACGAAGGCCGCCAGGAAGGCGACGACCAGGGAGATGCGGGCGCCGTAGACGATCCGGCTGAAGACGTCGCGGCCGTTGGTGGGTTCGACGCCCAGCAGGAAGTCGGAGCTGATGCCGCCCAGGGAGCCGGTCGGCGTGCCGAGATCCGGGTCGATCAGGTCCTCGTGGAACTCGTTGGGCGGGTGGCCCAGCAGGCTCACGATCTGCGGTGCGAAGACCGCCACCAGGATCAGCAGGATCACGATCACGCCGCCGGTCAGCGCGACCTTGTCGCGCTTGAGCCGCATCCAGGCGATGCGGCCGGGCGAGCGGCCTTCGATGGCCTTCGCAGGGACGTCGGCTACGGACACGGGTGCGGGTGCTTCCGCGCTCGTGTCGTGCAGTGGTGCCGTCATCGTGGTGGGGACCCCTCTCGGCCGACGGGTTGCCGGCCCATGCCCGCCGCTGTGGCGGCGTTGGTGCGGAGTGGCGCTCGAGTGCGTGGTGACACGCAAGGACGCGTGCTGAGGTGCAGGAAGTGCTTGAGGTGCAGTGCTGTTGCGGTGCGGTGTGGCGTGTGTTTGCAATGCGCATGACAGTGCCGAGCGCAGTGCAGGAGCGGTGCAGCAGTGGTGCAGAAGGTGTGCAGAGAGCTGTGTGAAACGACAAGCGCGATGCATAGGCCGGACGGGGTCCTGGAGGACTGACCGGCTCTTGGGTGGGGAGTCTTCATCGGGGCTGCGATCAGCCGCCAGACCCGCAGATGAATGGATGCGCAACCGTGATGTGAGGGTCCGATTCCCGTTATCCGGACTCCGCTGACAGCTCAGCGGAGCAACACCATCCAGTCGGTACGCAATCGGACATGGCGCCCAACTGACGCCAGGGTCATGCCTTTTGGGCCCGCAACAGCGGTGAAATCCGGACAAGCCGAAGGCCGCGGGGAACACCGTTCCCCGCGGCCTCCGGCTCGCGCGACAGCAAAAGTCTCAGGGACCGAACGGCCCCCGATCAGTAGACCGGGGCCTGGCCCTCACGGTCGTAGAACGGCCGCGTCTGTGACCGGAGCCACATCGCGACGGGGTCGTGCTCGTCGGCCAGCGCCACCGTGCACACCGGCACGCCCTCGGGCACCGCGCCGACGGACTGGCGCATCATCTCCCGTACGGATTCCAGCGCGGGCGCGGAGGCGTCGTACAGGTCGAGCCCCACCGCGAGGTACGGCGAGCCCAGCGCGGGCTGCACCCAGGCGCGGCGCAGCGAGCGCACGGCGGGCGTGCGGTGGGCGTGCTGGGTCAGCAGCCCGTAGAACTGCGGGAGCTCCAGGGCGGGCTCGGACAGCCGCAGCGGGCCGGCGGGCATCCGGTCCAGGCCGGTGGCGATGCGGCGAAGGTCGGCCCAGGGGATGCCGAGGCCGCCGCCCTGGGCGTGCGGGTTGAGCCACAGGCCCCAGCGGTCCGGGTAGAGGGCGCGGGCGATGTCCCGCCCGGTGACGACCTCGTATCCCCGGGTCCAACCGCTGGCGGCCAGCTCCTGGGGGGAGGTCACGCAGGGCGCGTACCCGAGGCCCTCGAGCTCCATGCCGCCGTACTGGGCGTCGGGGGAGCCCGGGCTGCCGTGCCAGAGCAGCATCCACAGCCGGCCTTCGGCCAGGGCGTGCAGCAGTGACTCGTAGTTCTCGTAGCGCCCGGGAGTCACTTGGCGCATCATGTGCTCGACCTGCCCGGCCGCGGCCGTGCCTGACGCACTCACCCGGTACCCCTCCTCGTCCGCCACGTCGTCCGCCGTGTCCGGGCCGCCCGTGCGGCCCGGAGATGTAACAGCTTAAGCGGCCCTAGGGCAGGTAGAAGGGGCGTACGCGCGTAACGATGAAGTCGACCACCGGGTCCTCGGCGGCGTCCAGCAGGATCAGCTGCACCGGCCAGGGCGCGGGGACGCGGGCCAGGGCCCGGCCGAGGGCCTCGAGCGGGGCGCTGCGCATCCCGGCCTCCCATCCCGACAGCCGGACGCCGATGTACAGCTCGGGCGCGCCGCCCTCCACGCTGGCGAGGCAGCGGTGCGCGGCGGCGACGACGCCGGTGGCCCGGAACTCCTCGGCCGCGGCGGCGAGGAAGTCCACCGGGTCCTCCTGCCAGTCGGGCTCGAAGAGCCGGACGCGGCCTCCGGTGGCGGGCCCGTCGAGCTCTGTCCGGCCGACCCGGCACAGCTGGGCGACGGCGGGCGGGGGCAGCGGGACGCCGACGGCGCCCTCCGGGTTCACGGCGATGCCGAGCTGCGGGGGCAGTCCGCGGGCGAACTCCACGGCCGGGGCGACGGCGAAGTCCATGCCGGGGCCGACGCAGGCGAGGAACTGGCTCTCGGAGCTGTAGACGGGGACGTACGGCGCGCCGCCGATCTCCATCGTGGGCAGGGTCAGGGACGCACTGTCCGGGCCGCCCCCTCCGGGCAGCGGCACCCACACGCTGCTGCGGCCGAGCGCCTCGACGATCCGCGCGCCGGCCTCCGGCACGCCCAGGGCCGCCCCGAGCACCTGCTCCAGCTCGTTCTCCGGCCACCCGCCGCCCTGCATGTCCGCCTCCGCTTCTCGTTCCCGCACGTGGTGTCGCCCGAGGGTAGCCCCCCGGGCAGCACCCGCCGCCCCGCCCCCGCCCCTGCGCGCCGGCCCCTCCGCCCGGCGCGCGCTCAGGCGGCTCCGGGCGGGGCGGGACGGAAGGCTATGCGGTCCAGGCGGGCGGCCGCCGCGCGGTCCAGCAGCACCACCGAGGCGCAGCCCGCCGGCAGGGGGCCCGACTCCGCGGCGCGCAGCAGGCGGCCCACCGCCGCCCGGTGCCGGGAGAAGGCGTACGGGGAGACCCCGCGGCCGCGGGCCCGCTGCCCGGCCAGGGCCTCCTGCGGGGTGGTGTCCAGCAGCAGCAGGTGCAGGGCCCGGCCGCGGCGCCGGGCGGTCGCGGCCAGCAGGGCGCGCACCCAGCTCTGCGTCCCGCAGTCGTGGACGACCACCGAGGCGCCGCTGCGCAGGGTCCGCCACAGTCCCCAGTAGTGCGCGATCCGCACCAGCGGCCGGTAGGCGGCGTACGGCAGTGCCGCGGGCATCCGCCGCTCCCAGCGCTCGCGCACGTCCTGGGAGTCGATCCCCCCGCCCGGCGCGGCCCGCTTGATCAGCGTGCTCTTGCCGCCGCCGGGCAGGCCCGAGACCACGACGATGTCCCCCTCGGCGAAGCCCAGCCACTGCGGCCCGTGCGCGCCCCGCCCGCGCAGGTCGCGCACGGGCCCGCCGGCGGCGCCGGGACGGGCAGCCCGGCGCGGCCGCACGGGCAGCCCGTCCACGGCACCGGCCCTGGCCCCGCCCGTCGCCAGCAGTCCGAATCTCCGCACGGTGATCCCCTCCCCCCGAATCGGGTCCCCCGGACCCATGCCCACTGAATGTAAAGAGACGGTAATCCGGCGGGCCCGGTTGCGGCCGGGCCGTCCGGCCACCGGGACGGCGCACGACGCGTCCCGCGCAGCGCCGGGCGAACCGGACCGCAGGGACCCGGTCGCGGCCGCCCGGCCGCACGAACCCGGCCGCACGAACCCGGCCGCACGAACCCGGCCGTACCGCGAATCACACAGTCTTTCGGGCCCGCCCACCCGATTCCCGGCAGGGCGTGCAATGATGTGCGCCATCTGGACCAACTGCATACCGGCCGCTTGAATCCGCGCGGGAGAGTCCCGGCAGGCCCTCGGGCCGCGCCCGGGCGCCGAAGGAGCAAGTACCTCCCTTGAATCTCTCAGGCCCCGTACCGCGTGGATGAGGCAGATCTGAAAAGCGAGCCGCTCCCCGTCCGCCTGCCGGAGCCGGGGTGTGCTCCACCCAAGGTGCAAGTCGGTGTTCCCCCGGAACTCTCGGCGAACCTCTCAGGTTCCGATGACAGATGGGGAGGAACGTCCTCGTCATGTCATGCCCTGGGACCCGGGAGCCACACCCATGAGCACTGCACCCCGCCTGACCGCACTCGATGCGCTGCACCGTTCGCTCGGTGCGACCATGACCGACTTCGCGGGCTGGGACATGCCGCTGCGGTACGGCAGCGAGCGCGACGAACACAACGCCGTGCGCACCAAGGCCGGCCTCTTCGACCTGTCCCACATGGGCGAGATCACGCTGACCGGCCCGGAGGCCGTGAAGGCCCTGGACTACGCGCTGGTCGGCAACATCTCCACGGTCGGCGTCGGCCGCGCCCGCTACACGCACATCTGCCAGGAGGACGGCGGCATCCTCGACGACCTGATCGTCTACCGCCTGGCCGAGACCGAGTACATGGTCGTTGCCAACGCCTCCAACGCCCAGGTGGTCCTGGACGCCCTGACCGAGCGGGCCGCCGGCTTCGACACCGAGGTCCGCGACGACCGCGACGCGTACGCGCTGATCGCGGTGCAGGGCCCGGAATCGCCCGGCATCCTGGCCTCCCTCACCGACGCCGACCTGGACGGGCTGAAGTACTACGCGGGCCTGCCGGGCACCGTCGCCGGCGTCCCGGCCCTGATCGCCCGCACCGGCTACACCGGCGAGGACGGCTTCGAGCTGTTCGTCGCCCCCGAGCACGCCGTGGAGCTGTGGCAGGCGCTGGCCAAGGCCGGCGAGGGCGTCGGCCTGGTCCCGTGCGGCCTGTCCTGCCGCGACACCCTGCGCCTGGAGGCGGGCATGCCGCTGTACGGGCACGAGCTGACCACCGCCCTGACGCCGTTCGACGCGGGCCTGGGCCGGGTCGTGAAGTTCGAGAAGGAGGGCGACTTCGTGGGCCGCGCCGCCCTGGAGGCCGCCGCCGAGCAGGCCGCCACGAAGGCCCCGCGCAAGCTCGTCGGCCTGATCGCCGAGGGCCGCCGCGTCCCGCGCGCCGGGTTCCCGGTCGTCGCCGGCGGCGAGGTGATCGGCGAGGTCACCTCGGGCGCCCCGTCCCCGACGCTCGGCAAGCCGATCGCGATGGCGTACGTCGACGCGGCACACGCCGCGCCCGGCACCTCCGGCGTCGGCGTGGACATTCGCGGTACGCATGAGCCGTACGAGGTCGTTGCCCTGCCGTTCTACAAGCGGCAGAAGTAACCCTCGTCCGCCGGCCGAGCCGTCTCGGTACGCAAGACCACTGTTCGTTCGCACTCCCCCGCATCCAGGAGAATCAGGCCATGAGCAACCCCCAGCAGCTGCGTTACAGCAAGGAGCACGAGTGGCTGTCGGCCGCCGAGGACGGCGTCGCGACGGTCGGCATCACGGAGTTCGCGGCCAACGCGCTCGGTGACGTCGTCTACGCCCAGCTCCCCGAGGTCGGCGACACGGTGACCGCGGGCGAGACCTGCGGCGAGCTGGAGTCGACCAAGTCGGTCAGCGACCTGTACTCCCCCGTCACCGGTGAGGTCGTCGCGTCCAACCAGGACGTCGTGGACGACCCGGCGCTCGTGAACACCGCTCCGTTCGAGGGCGGCTGGCTGTTCAAGGTACGCGTCACGGAGGAGCCGGCCGACCTGCTCTCCGCGACGGAGTACGACGCGCTCACCGCCGGAAACTGACCCACAGGGGATCGAGATGTCCGTTCTGAACACCCCTCTCCACGAGCTTGACCCGGATGTCGCCGCCGCCGTCGACGCCGAGCTCGTGCGCCAGCAGTCCACCCTGGAGATGATCGCGTCGGAGAACTTCGCTCCGGTCGCCGTCATGGAGGCCCAGGGCTCGGTCCTGACCAACAAGTACGCCGAGGGCTACCCGGGCCGCCGCTACTACGGCGGCTGCGAGCACGTCGACGTCGTCGAGCAGATCGCGATCGACCGCATCAAGGCGCTGTTCGGCGCCGAGGCGGCGAACGTCCAGCCGCACTCCGGTGCGCAGGCCAACGCCGCCGCGATGTTCGCGCTGCTCAAGCCGGGCGACACGATCATGGGCCTGAACCTGGCCCACGGCGGTCACCTGACCCACGGCATGAAGATCAACTTCTCCGGCAAGCTCTACAACGTGGTCCCGTACCACGTCGGCGAGGACGGCCAGGTCGACATGGCCGAGGTCGAGCGCCTGGCCAAGGAGTCCAAGCCGCAGCTGATCGTCGCCGGCTGGTCCGCCTACCCCCGCCAGCTGGACTTCGCCGCCTTCCGCCGCATCGCGGACGAGGTCGGCGCGTACCTGATGGTCGACATGGCGCACTTCGCCGGCCTGGTGGCCGCGGGCCTGCACCCGAACCCGGTCCCGCACGCCCACGTCGTGACCACCACCACGCACAAGACCCTCGGCGGTCCGCGCGGTGGCGTGATCCTCTCCACCCAGGAGCTGGCCAAGAAGATCAACTCCGCGGTCTTCCCCGGCCAGCAGGGCGGACCGCTGGAGCACGTGATCGCGGCCAAGGCGGTCTCCTTCAAGGTCGCCGCCTCGCCGGAGTTCAAGGAGCGCCAGGAGCGCACCCTGGCCGGCGCGAAGATCATCGCCGAGCGCCTGGTCCAGGACGACGTCAAGGCCGTGGGCGTGGACGTGCTGTCCGGCGGCACCGACGTGCACCTGGTCCTGGTGGACCTGCGCAACTCGGAGCTGGACGGCCAGCAGGCCGAGGACCGCCTCCACGAGATCGGCATCACGGTCAACCGCAACGCCATCCCGAACGACCCGCGGCCCCCGATGGTCACCTCGGGTCTGCGGATCGGCACCCCGGCGCTGGCCACCCGCGGTTTCGGCGCCGAGGACTTCACCGAGGTCGCCGACATCATCGCGGAGGCGCTGAAGCCGGCGTACGACGGCGAGGCCCTCAAGGCGCGCGTCTCGGCGCTCGCCGCGAAGTTCCCGCTGTACCCGTCGCTGTAGGGCCACGGCCAGGAGGGCCCGGCCTTGTGTCACACAGGGCCGGGCCTTTCCCATGGCCCGGGGCCGCGGTCCTGGACGTCGGGACCGCGAAAGCCGCCGTACAGGCCGGCGTAACCGACCCCTCTGCGAACTGACGTACGCTGATTAACCGGGCAGGGGCGCCCACGAGGTGATCTTTGCCCGCAATCCCTGCAAAGCCCGCCCCCTCCGTCGGCCGCCCGCTACGCTGCGCGAGCGACTGGACGGGTCCGTTCCCCACCACCATGGGGATGTCCCCCGGGAGTCCACCAAAGTGGCCATTTCCGTTTTCGATCTCTTCTCGATCGGCATCGGTCCGTCCAGCTCGCACACCGTCGGCCCGATGCGTGCCGCCCGCATGTTCGTGAACCGGCTGAAGAAGGACGGCGTCCTCGCCCAGACCGCCTCGGTGCGCGCGGAGCTGTACGGTTCGCTCGGCGCCACCGGCCACGGCCACGGCACCCCCAAGGCGGTCCTGCTGGGCCTGGAGGGCCACTCCCCCCGCACGGTGGACGTCGAGACCGCCGACGACGAGGTGGAGCGCATCCGGAAGACCGGCCGGCTGCGGCTGCTGGGCACCGAGATAGGAAGCGCCCACGAGATCGCCTTCGACGAGCCGAGCCAGCTGATCCTGCACCGGCGCCGGGCCCTGCCGTACCACGCGAACGGCATGACCCTCTTCGCGTACGACGCCTCCGGCGCCCCGCTGCTGGAGAAGACGTACTACTCGGTCGGCGGCGGCTTCGTGGTGGACGAGGACGCGGTGGGCGAGGACCGGATCAAGCTCGACGACACCGTGCTGAAGTACCCCTTCCGCTCGGGCGACGAGATGCTGCGCCTCGCCAAGGAGACCGGCCTGTCGATCTCCTCGCTGATGCTGGAGAACGAGAAGGCCTGGCGGACCGAGGAGGAGATCCGCGCCGGGCTGCTGGAGATCTGGCGCGTCATGCAGGCCTGTGTCGCGCGCGGCATGTCCCGCGAGGGCATCCTCCCCGGCGGGCTGCGGGTCAAGCGCCGGGCCGCCTCCACGGCGCGGCAGCTGCGCACCGAGGGCGACCCGATGATGCACCGCAGCGAGTGGACCACGATCTACGCGATGGCGGTCAACGAGGAGAACGCGGCGGGCGGCCGCGTCGTGACGGCCCCGACCAACGGCGCGGCCGGCGTACTGCCCGCGGTGCTGCACTACTACATGAACTTCGTGCCCGGCGCGGACGAGGACGGCGTGGTCCGCTTCCTCCTCGCCGCCGGCGCCATCGGCATGCTGTTCAAGGAGAACGCCTCGATCTCCGGCGCCGAGGTCGGCTGCCAGGGCGAGGTCGGCTCGGCCTGCTCGATGGCGGCCGGCGCCCTCGCGGAGGTCCTCGGCGGCACCCCCGAGCAGGTCGAGAACGCGGCCGAGATCGGCATGGAGCACAACCTGGGCCTGACCTGCGACCCGGTCGGCGGCCTGGTCCAGATCCCGTGCATCGAGCGCAACGGCATGGCGGCGGTCAAGGCCGTCACCGCGGCCAAGATGGCCATGCGCGGCGACGGCTCCCACAAGGTCTCCCTGGACAAGGTCATCAAGACCATGAAGGAGACCGGCGCCGACATGAAGATCAAGTACAAGGAGACCGCCCGCGGCGGCCTCGCGGTCAACGTCATCGAATGCTGACCCGGCCGACGGCCTGACGGCCGGGAGGGGCCCGGCGCACGGGGTGCGCCGGGCCCCTCCCGCTTTCCCGCTGCCGGTGCCGCGGGGCGAGGAGCGGCGGCACTACGACCTCGATGCGGAAGGTCAGCGGCCTCCTGTCCCGCTCAAGACGGGAAGATTCACCCCACCCACTCCTCATTGCCCGATTTATTCGGTTTTGACGGAACCGGGCGCGGCCCGGTCGTGTCTTGAGCAGTGACAGCAGTCCCCGCCTCACGAAGAACAGGGGGACGTCATGAACCACCTCCGCCGCCGGCAGACCGTGGCCCTGGCCACGGGGGCGCTGCTCACCGCGGGGATCACCCTCGCCGCACCGGCCTCCACCGCCGCAGTCCCCGCCGCGGCCGGCGCCGCGCGCACCACCGCCTCGACCCCGCTCGTCGTGAACGCCCGCTGGGCCGGGCACTGCTCGTACGACCGGATCGTCATCGACCTGAAGGGCCGCGTCCCCGAGGTCGCCGTCACCCGCGTGCCGAAGCTGGTCCAGGACGGGTCCGGCAAGCCCGTCCCGCTGGCCGGGAAGCACTTCCTGCAGATCCGCCTGCACCCGGCCGCCGCCCACCGGGACGACGGCAGCAGCAGCTACCACGGGCCCACGCTGGTCGCGACCCGCCTGACGGCACTGCGGGGCCTGGCCCTGACCGGCGACTTCGAGGGGTACGTCACCTTCGGCGCGGCCTTCGACACCAGGCCCTCCTTCACCTCGTTCACGCTGCACCGCCCCGAGCGCTTCGTCCTCGACGTCGCGCACCGCACCGTGTGCTGCTGAGGCGCGCCACCGCTCCGTCCGCCCGGCGGCCGGGCCGCCGGGCGGGGGGCTCAGCGGTGTTCGGGGTTGGGGAAGTCGAAGCGGCAGCCCGCGTCCCATTCGGAGCGCTGGTTGCCGTGGGCGGGGATGCCGCCGGAGCGTTTGAGCAGGGCCGCCAGGTGCATCAGGTTCCACGACATGAAGGTGGTGTTGCGGTTGGTGAAGTCGTTCTCGGGGCCGCCCGAACCGGGATCGAGGTACGAGGGGCCGGGGCCGGCTTCGCCGATCCAGCCCGCGTCGGCCTGCGGCGGGATCGTGTAGCCCAGGTGCTGGAGGCTGTAGAGGATGTTCATGGCGCAGTGCTTCACGCCGTCCTCGTTGCCGGTGACCAGGGCTCCGCCGACGCGGCCGTAGTAGGCGTACTGGCCCTGCTCGTTCAGGAGCGAGGAGCAGGCGTAGAGCCGTTCGATGACCTGCTTCATCACCGAGCTGTTGTCGCCGAGCCAGATGGGGCCGCACAGGACGAGGATGTCGGCGGCCATGATCTCGCTGTAGAGGACCGGCCACTGGTCGGTCTCCCAGCCGTGCTCGGTCATGTCCGGCCAGACGCCGGTGGCGATGTCGTGGTCGACGGCGCGGATCAGCGAGGTGCGGGCGCCGGCCGCCTCCATGACGGCGCGGCTCCGGGAGATCAGGCCCTCGGTGTTGCTGGTCTCGGGCGAGCGCTTGAGCGTGCAGTTGACGTAGACGGCGCTCAGGTCGGAGTAGTCGTGTTCGGCAGCCACGGGGACAGCCTGTGCGGGGGCCGGCCCGGTCCGCCACCGGGCGGCGGCCGTACGGGTGCGCGGCGGCGTACGGGCGCGCGCCCGCCGTACGGATCCGTTGCGCGCGTCGGGGTGCGGGAGCGGAAGGGCGCCGGGCGTGCGCCGGGCGTGCGCCGGGATGGGGAACTCCCGTGGCGGCGGGTCCGGTTCGCCTCCCCCGCCCGTACGACAGTCCGGCCCGGCGGGCGCAAGCGGAACGGACGGCGGGTCAGCGCGGCCGGAAGCCGGGTTGTTTCGGGTGCATGCGGCCGAATAGGGTCAGCGGGCCTTGGTGTACGGGAAACCGGTGCAAGACCGGTGCGGCCCTCGCCACTGTGAACGGGAAGTCCGGCTCCTCCCCCAGCTGCCGCTGGGGGTGCCCCCAGCGGGAAGCCACTGGGCGGCGCGGGAGGATCCGCATCGCCCGGGAAGGCGGAGCCAGGGCATCGGACCCGTGAGCCAGGAGACCGGCCGGGGCGCGTTGTCCATCCACGAGGTGCTGGAGAGGTCTCCCACTCATGCATATAGCCGAGGGCTTCCTGCCCCCCTGGCACGCGGTCGCCTGGGGCGTCGCGTCCGCCCCCTTCGTCGTCCACGGCGTCCGGGCGCTCACCCGCGAGGTGAAGGCCAACCCCGAGAGCACCCTGCTGCTCGGCGCGTCCGGAGCGTTCACGTTCGTTCTGTCCGCCCTGAAGATCCCCTCGGTGACGGGCAGTTGCTCGCACCCCACCGGGACCGGGCTCGGCGCGATCCTCTTCCGGCCGCCGATCATGGCGGTGCTCGGCACGATCACCCTGCTCTTCCAGGCGCTGCTGCTGGCGCACGGCGGGCTGACGACCCTCGGCGCGAACGTCTTCTCCATGGCGATCGCCGGGCCCTGGGCCGGCTACGGGATCTACGCCCTGCTGCGGCGCTTCGACGCCCCGCTGATGGTGTCGGTGTTCCTCGGGGCGTTCTTCGCCGACCTGGTCACCTACTGCGTGACCTCGGTCCAGCTGGCGCTGGCCTTCCCGGACCCGGGCACCGGCTTCCTCGGCGCCCTCGGCAAGTTCGGCGGCATCTTCGCGGTCACGCAGATCCCGCTGGCCGTGAGCGAGGGCCTGCTCACCGTCCTGGTGATGCGGCTGCTGATGCAGTCCAGCAAGTCCGACCTGGTCCGGCTGGGCGTCGCCGAGCTCACCGCGGGCCGCAGCGAGCAGAAGGCGACGGTGTGACGGGCATGAGCCGGAACGCGAAGATCAACGCCCTGCTGCTGCTCCTGGTCGCCGCCCTCGCCGTGCTGCCGCTGGCGCTGGGACTGGGCGACGGCAAGGAGGAGCCGTTCTCGGGCTCCGACAACCAGGCCGAGGCGGCCATCACCGAGCTCAAGCCGGACTACGAGCCGTGGTTCTCGCCGCTGTACGAACCCCCCTCCAGCGAGGTGGAGTCGGCGCTCTTCGCCCTGCAGGCGGCGCTGGGCGCGGGCGTGCTCGCGTACTACTTCGGCGTCCGCAAGGGCCGCCGCCAGGGAGCGGCAGCGGCGGCCGCCGCGGCCGGGGCCGCCGCTCCCGGTGCTCCGGCCGGTGACGCGGCCGCCCCCGCCGCCCCCGCGGCCCCGGAGTCGTAGCCGGTGCTGCCCATCGACGTGGCCGCGCACAGCAGTCGCTGGCGCGGCCGCCATCCGCTGGAGAAGGCCCTGCTGGGCCTCGGGCTGACGGTGACCGCCGTATGCCTGCCGCCCTGGCCCGGCGGCCCCCTGGTGGCGGCCGCCACCCTCGCCGTGCTGCTCGGGCCGGCCGGGGTGGCCGGGCGGCAGCTGTGGCGGGCCTTCCGGATCCCGCTCGGCTTCTGCTTCACCGGGGCGGTGCCGCTGCTGTTCGCGGTGGGCGGGGCGGCGGGCCCGGTCTCGCTGGCCCCGGACGGCCCCCGGCACGCCGTCGAGCTGCTGCTGCGCACGTCGGCGGCCTCGCTCGGGGTGCTGCTGTTCGCGTTCACCACCCCCGTCTCGGACGTGCTGCCCCGGCTGGCCAGGGCCGGCGTCCCGGCCCCCGTGGTGGACGTGGCGCTCGTCATGTACCGGATCGGGTTCCTGCTGCTGGACTCCCTCGACCGGGTCAGGCGCGCCCAGGCGGCCCGTCTGGGGCAGGCCGGCCGGGCGGCGGCGTGGCGCTCCCTGGCCGGGCTCGCCGCGACCTCCTTCGTCCGGGCCTTCGACCGCGCGGCGCGGCTCCAGTCGGGCCTGGCCGGGCGCGGCTACGACGGCACGCTGCGGGTCCTCGTCCCCGAGGCGGCGCTGTCCTGGCGCTTCCTCGCGGCCTCGGCGGCCCTGCTGGCCGGCCTGGTCGCGCTGACTCTCACCCTGAAGGGCGTGTACCTGTGAACCCGTTGGTGGAACTGGCCGGCGCCGGCTACGCGTACGAGGACGGCCCGGCGGTCCTGACCGGCGTGGACTTCGCCATCGCCGAGGGCCGGGCGCTGGTCCTGCTGGGCCGCAACGGCAGCGGCAAGACCACGCTGATGCGGCTGCTCAGCGGCGGCCTGCGGCCCGCCGCGGGCGAGCTGCGCCTGGAGGGCAGTGCCGTGTCGTACGACCGGGCGGGCCTGACCCGGCTGCGCACCGCGGTGCAGCTGGTCGTCCAGGACCCCGACGACCAGCTGTTCGCCGCCTCCGTCGAGCAGGACGTGTCCTTCGGCCCGATGAACCTGGGCCTGCCGGTGGACGAGGTGCGCGCCCGGGTGGATGCGGCGCTGGCGGCGCTCGACATCACGGCGCTGCGGGACCGCCCGACGCACCTGCTCTCGTACGGGCAGCGCAAGCGCGCGGCGATCGCGGGCGCGGTGGCGATGGCCCCGCGGGTGCTGATCCTGGACGAGCCGACGGCCGGCCTCGACCCCGACGGCCAGGAACGGCTCCTGGACACCCTGGCCGGGCTGCGCTCGCGCGGGACGACGGTGGTGATGGCGACGCACGACGTCGACCTGGCCGTGCGCTGGGCCGACGACGCGGCGGTGCTGACCCCGGCCGGGATCCGCTTCGGCCCGGCCGCGCAGCTGCTGGCGGACCCGGAGCTGCTGGCGGGGGCGGGCCTGCGCCGGGCGTGGGCCCCGGCGGTGGCGGCGCTGCTGCGGGCCCGGGAGCTGCTGGGGGCGGACGCACCGGGCCCGAAGACCCCGGAGGCGCTGGCCGCCTGGCACTGAAGGCCGGCCCGGGGGGTGGCCCGGGGCGGTCCCGGGCCGGTTCCCGGGGGCTCCCTAGGATGACGGCATGTCGCTGCCGCACGCCATCCTCACCGCCCTGCTCGAGAAGCCCTCGTCGGGGCTGGAGCTGACCCGGCGGTTCGACCGGTCGATCGGGTACTTCTGGTCCGCGACGCACCAGCAGATCTACCGGGAGCTCGGCCGGCTGGAGGAGGCCGGGCTGATCCGGGCGCTGCCGAGCGAGGTGCCCGTACGGGGGCAGAAGAAGGAGTACGAGGTGCTGCCGGCCGGCCGTGCGCAGCTCGCCCGGTGGGTCGGCGAGAGCCAGGACCCGAAGGCCATCCGGGATCCGCTGCTGCTGCGGATCCGGGCGGCGGCCGTGGTCGGGCCGCAGGGGCTGGCGGCGGAGCTGCGGCGCCATCTGGAGCTGCACCGCAGGCAGCTGGCGGTGTACGAGGCCATCGAGGCCAGGGACTTCCCGCCGGAGCGGGACTCCGACGAGGACAGGCTGCGCCGGCTGGTGCTGCACGGCGGGACCGGCCTGGAGACGTTCTGGCTGCGCTGGCTGGAGGAGGCCCTCGCCGAGGTCGAGGGCATGGCGCAGGCCGGGTCGGGGACCGGGACGGAGCCCGACCCCGGGAGGGAGCCCGACCGGCCCGCCGGGGCCGGCTGACGCGGGTGCCGCGCGGCCGCGGGCAGGCTGACGCCCCCGTGCCGCCCTCAGGGGGCGGCACGGGGGCGCGGCACGGGGCTTACTTGTTCAGGGAGGCCCAGAACTCGTCGAAGCTCATCAGGCCGTCGCCGTTCGTGTCCTTGGCGGCGATGACGGCGTCCGCGACCGGGCCGGTGACGAACGGGTCGCCCATCTCGGCCATGGCCTGCCGGAACTCGTCGGCCGTGACGAAGCCGTCGCCGTCCACGTCGAACCGGCCGAACGTCGTCCGCGCGCTCTCGATGTCCGCCACTGGGATCCACCCCTTCTTGGTGCTCATTGACCGGCTCAGGGTAGCGCCAGCGGGGTGCCGCCCCTCCCCCGGGTCCCGTTCGGCTCCGGCTAGCGGAAGATGCCGGTGTGCCCGAGCGAGTAGCGGCCGGGCTGCGGGTAGACGGCCAGACCGTGCGGGCCGCCGCCCACCGGGATGCGGGCCAGCTGCCGGCCGGTCGCGGTGTCGATGGCGTACACCTCGGAGTGGTAGCGGCCCGACAGCCACAGCACCTTGCCGTCGGCGGAGACGCCGCCCATGTCGGGGCTGCCGCCGTTGGGCAGGTCCCACTTCTTGGTGAGCTTGTTCCGGCGGAAGTCGAAGACGGAGATGCTGCCCTCGCCCCGGTTGGAGATGTACATCTCGCGGGAGTCGCGGGAGATGTACAGGCCGTGGCAGCCCTTGCCGGTGGGCAGCAGCCTGGGGGTGTCGAACGCGTCGCCGCTGAGCACCCACATGCCGTGGGCCATCATGTCCGCGACGTAGAAGGTCTTGCCGTCGGGCGAGATCTTCACGTCCTGCGGCATGGCGCCCTCGAAGGGCAGCTTCTGCCGGCCGATGACCGCCATCTTCTCGGTGTCGACCTTCAGCAGCTCGCCGGAGAACTCGCACGAGACGATGAAGTAGCGGCCGTCCGCGGAGAAGTCGGCGTGGTTGACGCCGAGGCAGGTGACGGGCAGCGTCTTGACCCGGTGCATCGTGTGCGCGTCGCGGAAGACCAGCTCCTTGTCCATGGAGGCCATGACGACCGCGTACTTGCCGTTCGGCGTGAAGTACAGGTTGTACGGGTCGTGCACCTCGACCGGTGCACCGGCCTTGCCGGTGGCGGGGTCGATGGGCGTGAGGGTGTGGCCCCGGTTGTTGTTGACCCACAGGGTCTTCATGTCCCAGGACGGCACCACGTGCTGCGGCTGGATGCCGACCGGGATGGTCTGGACGACCTTGTACGTCTTCGGGTCGATCACCGACACCGTGTTGGAGGCGGTGTTCGGCACGTACACGCGCGAGGGGAAGTCCTTGACCACCGGGGAGAGCCGGTTCGGCCGGTCGGCCGCGTACACGTCCTTCGGGTCGAGGAGCGGCGGCATCCCGGCCAGAGCGGGCCGGGCCACCTGGACCGCCTTGGCGGGCGGCTCGGCCGCCGCCTTGGAGCCGAGCGCCTCGGCGGGGCGCTTGCTCGCCGATCCGCAGCCGGCCAGGGCGGCGAGGACCAGACCGGCCAGCAGCACGGTGGCCTTCCGGGGAAGGCGGGTGGAGGTCATGGGGTCAGCAGCTCCGTGGTGGTCACCGCGCGCAGGTTGCGGCGCGCGAGTTCTTCGAGGAGGGGCGGCATCGCGTCGACCGTGTCCGCGTAGCCGAAGTGCAGGCTCACCACCGATCCGCTGCGGATCGTCCCGGTGACCGTGCGGATGACGGCCGCGGCGCCGGGCGAGGTGAAGTCGAGGGAGTCCACGTCGTACGACAGGACGTGCGGGTAGCCCGCCCGCCGGGCCAGCCTGGTCACGAGTGCGCTGGCGTGCTGGGCCTGCGAGGGGCGGAACCAGCTGCCGATGGAGCCGGTGAGCCGTTTGAGGCGCTCGGCGCAGCCGGTGATCTCCGCGGAGGCCTCCGCCTCGGACATGGCGTTGATCGCGAGGTGGCGCTGGGTGTGGTTGCCGAGCTCGTGGCCGCCGTCGAGGACGCGGCGGGCGATCTCCGGGTGGGCGTCGAGCCAGCTGCCGATGGCCAGTACGGTGACCCGCGCGCCGGCGCGCTCGGCCTCGGCCAGGACGGCCCGGGCGGTGGCGGGGTCGCCGTTGCCGTGGAAGGTGAGGGCGACGCGGGGGCGGTCGCGGGGGCCGTGGGCGATCTCGTCGGGCTGGCCGGGGAAGCGGCGCGGGGCCGCGGCACGGCCGGGCTCGGGGCGGGCGTGCCCGGCGGCCTGCCCTGCGGGCGGCGGGGAACCGGCGGGGGCCAGGCCGCCCGCGCCCGCCCCGCAGGCGGTGGCGAGGGCGCCGAGGGCGGCGGCCGCGCCGGCGCGGAGGGCTGATCGGCGGTCCGGAGAGCAGGGCACCTGCCCATTTAAGGCGCAGATGGCATGAGAGATAACGATTGACCCAATTCGGTCCGTTCGCCGAAGAGGACCCATTCGGAGGACCGTCCGCTATCCGATCAACGAATCACGCGGAGCGGTGGATAGTTATTCATGGATTGCGAGGTGCGTGGCCGACCTCACCTAGGATTTAGATGGAAACTCTTAGTCTTTACACACTTATGTCCGAGTTGGGACTTTTGGCATTCGGTCCCCCGTCTGCCATAGTCGGAACCACGGCTTCCCCATTGACCCGAGCGAAGTCGCCCACGCCGAGGATCACACCCCCTTCGATCCTCGGCGCACCCATGGAGCCCCCACGACGCCCCACCACGGCGAGCGGGGGCTCCAGGCGTATCAGCGGTCGGCCACCCGCATCTCGAACCAGGTGATCTTGCCGCGGGGCAGCAGATCGGCACCCCAGCGGTCGGACAGCTTGTCCACGAGGAAGAGCCCGCGGCCGGTGGTGTCCAGCTCGTGGACCGGCATCAGGCAGGGCAGCCCGCGCGAGGGGTCGCGCACCTCGACGCGGATCCAGCCGCGGCGGCGCAGCATCCGTAACCCGAAGGAGCGGGCACCGGTGTGCCGGACCGCATTGCCGACGAGCTCGGAGACCAGCAGGACCGTGTGCTCGGAGACCTGCGGCGAGAACCCCCAGAAGCGGATCACCACGTACTGGGTGAGCCGGCGGGCGGTGCTCGCCGACTCCGGCATGGACGGCAGCGTCACTTCCGCCTCGGCCGGATTGCCGTACAAGTCCAGCGCTTTGAGGCCCTGTTCGTCCTCGAGCGCCGCCATCGGCCGCACGGCGGAAGCGCTGTTGCGCTGCCGCGGCTGTTCCACACCCTCCAGGCCCGCCATGAACCCATCATGGACGGCCGACACGGCCGTCCGGGCCGTTCCGCGGGAAAACACCCCCCGCAGCACGCGGCTCCAAGGGGGTGCCCTGTCATATGCGTTGGGCATCAGGCCGCCCGCACAACCACTCTGATCTGCGGTGACGCACGGCACACCGACGATCACACCGAGTGGATCACCAGGCTCCCTTAACCCTGCCTTAAGGCCTGGCTAATCCACCCCCAGGGAGGACCGACGAGTTCTCGACCCGGCCTGGAGGAACCGGGCCCTAGACGAACTTGGCCTTGCCCGGGCCCTCCTCGACGAAGCTGCGCATCCCGCGCTCGCGGTCCTCGGTGGCGAACAGGCCCGAGAACCAGTTGCGTTCGATGGTCAGGCCGGTGTCGATGTCCGCCTCCAGGCCGGCGTCCACGCACTCCTTCGCGGCGCGCAGCGCGATGGCCGGGCCCTGGGCGAGCTTCGCGGCCCAGGCGTGCGCCTGCTCGTAGACCTCGGCGGCGGGCACGACGCGGTCCACGAGGCCGAGGGTGAGCGCCTCGTCGGCCTTGACCATGCGCCCCGTGAAGATGAGGTCCTTGGCCTTGGAGGGGCCGATCAGGCGGGACAGCCGCTGGGTGCCGCCGGCGCCCGGGATGAGGCCCAGCAGGATCTCGGGCTGGCCGAGCTTGGCGTTGTCGGCGGCGATGCGGTAGTCGGCGCACAGCGCCAGCTCGCAGCCGCCGCCCAGGGCGTAGCCGGTGACGGCGGCGACGACCGGCTTGGGGATGCGGGCCACGGCGGTGAAGGCGTCCTGGAGCGCGCGGGACCGGGCGACCATCGCCGCGTGGTCCATCGTCTGCATCTCCTTGATGTCCGCGCCCGCCGCGAACACCTTCTCGCCGCCGTAGAGGATCACGGCGCGGACGTCGGCCCGGTCGGTGGCCTCCGCCGCGAGCTCGCGCAGCCGGTCCTGGGTGGCGATGTCCAGGGCGTTCATGGGCGGCCGGTCCAGGCGGATGGTGCCGACGCCTTCGGAGACTTCGAGAGAGATGGTCATACGGGGAAGGTTAGCGCCGGTTAACACGAAGTGGCCCGGTGCTGTGGGTCACGGCACCGGGCCACGCGCGCCCGCGGCGGCCGCCGTCAGGGCGCCGCTGCGGGGAGGACTACTTGATCCACTCCGCCCAGTCCATGTTCCAGCCGTTCAGGCCGTTGTCCGGGGCGATCTGCTTGTCCTTGGAGTTCTTCACGATGACGACGTCACCGATGAGCGACTCGTTGAAGAACCAGGCGGCGGGCTGGTTGCCGTCGCCGGCGCCGCGGACGTCCTTCAGGCCGACGCAGCCGTGGCTGACGTTCTCCGAGCCGAACGTGGAGGAGGAGGCCCAGTAGTTGCCGTGGACGAAGGTGCCGGAGTTCGACAGGCGCATCGCGTGCGGCACGTCCGAGATGTCGTACTCGCCGCCGAAGCCGACGGTGGCGCCGTTCATCCGGGTCACCTTGTACTTCTCGCTGATGACCATCTGCCCGTTGTACGTGGTCGTCGACGGGGCGCCCGCGGTGATGGGGAGGTTCTTGATGACCTGGCCGTCGCGGACGACCTGCATGGTGTGCTCGCTCGCGTCGACCGTGGAGACCTGCGAGCGGCCGATGGTGAAGGTGACCGTGCGGGTCTGCTTGCCGTAGACGCCGGGCCGGCCCTCGACCCCGTCAAGGGCGATCTTGACCGTGACCTTGGTGCCCGCGGCCCAGTACTTCTCCGGGCGGAAGTCGAGGCGGTCGTTGCCGAACCAGTGGCCCTCGATCGGCACGGACGGTTCGGCCGTCACCGTGATGGCCTTCTCCACGGCCTCGGTGTTGGTGATGCCGCGGGTGAAGTTGAACGACACCGGCATGCCCACGCCGACGGTCTCGCCGTCCTCGGGCGTGTAGTGGCCCACGAACGTGTTCGTCGGGGTGAGGGTCGTGAAGGTGGTGTCCTTGGCGGACTCCCGGCCGGCCTCGTCCTTGGCCACCGCGTGCACCTTGTACTCGGTGGCGGAGGCCAGGTTGCGCGCCGGCTCCCAGCTCGCACCGTCCGCGGCGATCTTGCCCTCGACGGCGTTGCCCTTGGTGTCGGCCACGGTCACCGTGGTCAGCTTGCCGCCGGTGGTGGATATCTTCAGGACGCCGCTGGTGGCGACCTCCTTGGACCCGTCGTCCGGCTTGACGTTGACGACGGCCTTCGACGCCTCGTTGCCGGCCTTGGCCGCCCCTCCGGCGCCGCCGTTGCTGCCGCCGCCTCCGCCGCCGCTGGTTCCGCCGCCGCTGCACGCGCTGGTGAACAGCAGGGCCGCCCCCAACAGGAGGGCCGGCAGGCCGGTGCGGCGGACGCGGCCGCGTATCGGCTGCAGGTTCACTCTTCTCTTCTCCCCATGTCCCCCGCGCGCGGACAGTCGCGCGCTTGCCGACAGGAAATCACATGGAGGTATCACGAAGAGAAACGGTCATGTCACCGTTCCGTCCCAAGTCGCGCCGCATGCGGTACGGGGACGGGCCCGCGCGGCGCTGCGCGCGGGCCCGGGACACGGCTCAGGCGTGCGGGGCCCCGTCAGGACGGCCGTCGTTGCCGTCCTTGCCTTCCTTGCCGGGCTCCTTGCCCTTGTCCTTCCCGTGGTCCTTGTCCTTCTCCTTGTCCTTGTCCTTGTCCTTGTCCTTGTCCTTGTGGTGCTCGCGCTTGTTCTCGAGCGTCACGACGATCCGGTGGCCCGGGGTGTCGTCGCCCAGGACCAGCGGCCCCGTCACCGCGTTCGCCGGCAGCGCGTAGCCCTCGGGGACGTCCGTCTCCCGCAGGTAGTACGTGCCGTCCTCCAGGTGCGCGAAGGTGCAGCTGCCCCGGCTGTCCGTGGCACAGCCGGGCCGTACCAGGAGGTCGGAGTCCTCGCCCCGCGACTGCAGGCCCTCGGTGCCGTTGGTCTCCTTCCAGACCTCGAACACCGCGCCGCGCAGCGGCTGCTTCGTCTTGGCGTCCTTCTTCAGGACCTCCAGCTCGCCCGCGTGCCCCCGCCGGTCGTTGTCCAGCACCGCCGTGACGCCGCGCTCGGCGTTCTGCTCCGTCAGGACCAGCGTGGCCATGGCCCGTCCGGGCAGCACGTACCCGCCGGGGGCCGCGGTCTCGCGCCAGTAGTAGGTGCCGACCGGGACGGTCCGCTCGCACACCCCGTCGCGGCCGGTCACGCACGCGGGCGGGAGCTGCTCGTCGGGGGTGGGGTCGGGGCCGGCGGTCTGCAGGCCCGGCACGCCGTTGCTCTCGCGCCACAGCTCGAACGCGGCGCCTTCGAGGGGGACGCCGCTCTCCCGGTCCTGCTTGAGCACGCGCACCCGGCCGGTGACCGGCCGCGGCGGCACCCGCGTGTTGTCCACGGTGACGCTGACGCCCCGACGGGCGTTCGCCTCGGTCAGCGTGAGCGGGAAGACGGGGTTCGCGGGCAGTTCGTAGCCGTCGGGAGCGGTGGTCTCCCGCCAGTAGTACGTGCCGGGCTCCACCTCCCGGGAGCAGGTGCCGTCCGCGGGGGTGGTGCAGTGCGCGACCTGCGTGTCGGGGCGGGCGCCGGCGGCCTGCAGGCCCGGGACGCCGTTCGTCTCGCGCCACAGCTCGAAGCGGGCTCCGCCCAGGGGCCGGCCGTTCTCGTTGCGCTTGAGGACGGAGACGGCGCCCGTCACCGGCTCCGGTTCGCCGCACTCGGGCAGGTCGCCGGTGAAGGGATAGGCGTGGAACTCCTGGCCGCCGCCGCCGGCCTGGGAGCTGGTGTGGGTGACGGAGCCGGTGGTGAAGAAGCGTCCGTTGATGCCGGGGAGGGTGACGGTGGTCTCGGAGGACTGCTCGCCCATGAGGAGGCTGCCCTGGAACTGGCCGGTGCCCGTCAGGTCGATGCGGGTGGCGTCCGGGAAGTTCCACAGGAGCCGCTCACGGTGGGCGTTGAGCGGGTCCGTGTCGGCGATGCCGCCGCTGTAGGTGTTGATGGTGCGGGCGGGGCCGAGGACGTTGACGAGGATGGTCGCGCCCTGCGGGATCCGGGTGAAGCGGACGCCCTGCTGTACGCCTCCGATGCCGGCGATGTCGGAGTCGACGTTGAAGACCTGGAGGCGGGAGGTGTTGTCGCCGGTGAACAGGGTTTCGAAGCCGCTGTTGACGACGGTTCCGGTGGCGGGGCGCAGCCGGCCCTCGGGACGGGCGTAGCAGCGGCTGGCGGCGGTGAGCCGGTCGCGCAGGCCCGCGTACGGGGCGGCCGCGTCCGGGTCGTGGACGGGGGTGCCGCTGACGGTGCCGGTGAGCGGGCCCGCGTGGCGCACGACGCCGGTGTCGGCGATCAGGCGCTCGCCGTCGGCGACGGTGACGCTGCCGCCGGTGGTGAGGAAGTCCGCTCCGGCGGGCGGGGGGACGAGGGAGCCGGCCCCGACGACGCCGACGTTGTAGCGGCTGTCGAAGCCGGCCGCCTTGTCCTGGTCGAAGCCGCCGAGGACGACGACGCGGCCCTCCGCCTCGGAGGCGCGCTCGCGGACGCGGAAGTCGCCGCCGACGAAGATGTTGACGGCGTTGTCCCGGCCCCGGGCCACGCCGTCGCTGCCGATCGGCGGGAACGGGTCGGGGCAGCGGCCCGGGACGCACGGACCGAGGCCGCCCGGCAGCGGGGCCCGCCGTGCGACGCCCGGTGCGCGGACAGCCGCCTCCGGTCCGGGGCGGCCCTGCGCGGAGGCCTGCACGGAGGCCCCGGCGGGCGCCGGTGCGGGCCGGCCCCCGCCGGGGGCGGCCGCGAGGGCCGTGGTGGCCGCCGGCGCCCCCGTGGCCAGTGCCACGGCGACGGTGACCGCGAGTCCGAGGGGCCATTTCCTTGCTGACATGACGCTCCGTCCGTGTCCTGGCGCGCGTGCGCCGCTGGGGTGGGGCCAGCCCAGCGCAGGCGGCGGCGCGGCGGACGGACGACACTCCAGGCCCGCGGAATTCCGGTACGACAATCACCCGGGTGGTGTGGCCCCGCGGGATCAGCTGACGGCGGAGCCCGCGACCCAGTCGGTCCAGGACATGTTCCAGCCGCCCAGGCCGTTGTTCGGGGCGACCGTCTTGTCCTGCGAGTTGACGACCTCCACCACGTCCCCGATCAGGGTCCGGTCGAAGAACCAGCCGGCCGGGGTGTCGGAGCCGCCGCCCCTGTCGTCGCGCAGGCCCACGCAGCCGTGGCTGGTGTTGGTGTTGCCGAAGGTGTCGGGACTGGCCCAGTAGTTCCCGTGCAGGAAGGTCCCGGAGGTGGTCAGGCGCATGGCGTGCGGCACGTCCGGGATGTCGTACTCGCCGCCGAAGCCGACCGTCTGGCCGTTCATCCGGGTGACGTCGAACATCTCCATCACCACCATCTTCCCGTTGTAGGTGGTGTTCTTCGGCGCCCCGGCGCTGATCGGGAGGGTCGACAGCAGCCGGCCGTCGCGGCGGACCTCCATCGTGTGCGCGGCCGCGTCCACGGTGGAGACCTGGGAGCGGCCGACGGTGAACTTGATGGTCTTGTCCTGGATGCCGTACGAGCCGGGCGCGCCCTGGACGTCGCGCAGGTTCACCCGGACGGTGACCTCGGTGCCGGGCTCCCAGTACTGCTTGGGCCGGAAGTCGAGCCGCTCGCGGCCGAACCAGTGGCCGACGATGTCGACGGCGGGCTCGGCGGTGACGGTGATGGCCCGTTCCACGTCGGCCTTGTTCTCGATGGAGCGGCTGAAGTTGAAGGAGACGATCATGCCGGTGCCGACGGTGGAGCGGTTCTCGGGCTTGAAGTAGCCGATGAACCGCTCCGCGGGCACGTAGGTGGTGAAGGAGGTGTGGCGGGCCTGGCGGCGGTTGTGGCCGTCGAGGGCGACCGCGTCCACGGTGTACTTGGCGGCGAGCGCGAGCCTGCCGGCCTCCGGGTCGGGGCTCCAGCTGAGGCCGTCGGGGGCGATGGAGCCGGGGACGCGTTCCTGCTGGGCGTCCTCCACCTTGGTGACGACGACCCGCTCGAGGCGGCCCTCGGGGACCCGGACGGTCAGCGGTCCGTCGGCCGGCACCCCCTTGGCGTTGTCGTCGGGGGTGATCCGGATGGCGTCCTCGGGCGCCTTCGGTTTGCCCGGCAGCTCGATCTCGACCGGGGGGCGGCCGTCGTCGGTGCACCCGGCCAGCCCGCCCAGCAGGCCCGCCCATGCCGCCACGGCGGCCAAGCCCGCCCCTGCCCGCCTCGTCAGAAGTCTCACGATCCCTCCAACGACCGGGCCTCCCGGGAGAAACGTCGGCGTGGCCCACGTTCCGGCCGGAACTGTCCGGGCAGAACTGTGGGAAGGACCAGACGGGGGCGGGCCCGGGCCGGGACGCCCGGGGCCGCACACCCCTGCCCCCGCCGGTACCCGTGAGCCGTGGAGGCGGGCAGTGTCGAGCGCAGCCGAGCACGAGGCGGTGGATGCCGCCGCCATGGGGGCAGTGGAGGCCGAAGCGGCGCGGGCCGCGGACGCGGCGCCGGGCGGGCGCATCGGGGTGCAGGGCGCCCCGTGGCCCGCGCCGGCGCGCGTACCCGCGCCGGCGGCCGATCCCGGGCCCGCGGCCGATCCGGGGCCCGCGGCACCGCCGCCGGCGGCGGTGCGGGCGACGGCGGCGCCCCCGGTGTGGCCGGGGTCCTCCCACCCGCTGGGGGCCCGGTTCCGCACCGGCCCGGACGGCACGGCGGGCACCAACTTCGCGCTGTGGGCCCAGGGCGCGGAGGCGGTGGAGGTGTGCCTGTTCGACGCCGACGGGGCGGAGACCCGGTGCGCGCTGACCGAGCTCACGCACGAGATCTGGCACGGCTTCCTGCCCGGCGTGCGGCCCGGGCAGCGGTACGGGTTCCGGGTGCACGGCCGCTGGGACCCGTGGACGGGGGCCCGGTTCAATCCGGCCAAGCTGCTGCTGGACCCGTACGCGCGGGCCGTCGACGGGGAGTTCTGCCTGCCGCCCGAGGTGTACGGGCACGTCCGCGACTGGCCGCAGCAGTACATCGCGGACACCGTGCGCGACGACCGCGACTCGGCGCCGTTCGTGCCGAAGGGGGTCGTGGTCCACGATGACGACGACTGGGCGGACGACGTCCGGCCGAAGACGCCGTGGGCGGACTCGGTCATCTACGAGCTGCACGTGCGCGGGTTCACGATGCGCCACCCGGGCGTGCCGCAGGAGCTGCGCGGCACGTACGCGGGTCTGGCCCACCCGGCGGCCCTCGAGCACCTGGTGCGGCTGGGGGTGACGGCGGTCGAGCTGCTGCCGGTGCACCAGTTCGCCCACGAGGACCACCTGCTGCGCCGGGGCCTGCGCAACTACTGGGGCTACAACTCGATCGGCTACTTCGCCCCGCACGCGGGGTACTCCTCCTCCGGTACGGCCGGGCAGCAGGTCGGCGAGTTCAAGCGGATGGTCCGCGCCCTGCACGCGGCCGGGATCGAGGTCATCCTCGACGTGGTCTACAACCACACGGCGGAGGCGGGCGAGCTGGGCCCCACCCTGTCGCTGCGCGGAATCGACAACCGCGGCTACTACCGGCTCCAGTCCGACCAGCGGCGCTACGCCGACTACACGGGCTGCGGGAACACCCTGCACGCGGGCCGGCCGCACGTGCTGCGGCTGATCACCGACTCGCTGCGGTACTGGGTGACGGAGATGGGGGTGGACGGCTTCCGCTTCGACCTGGCGGCGGCGCTGGCCCGGTCGATGCACGACGTGGACATGCTCTCGCCGTTCCTGGCGGTGATCGCCCAGGACCCGGTGCTGCGGCGGGTCAAGCTGATCGCGGAGCCCTGGGACGTGGGCTCGGGCGGCTACCAGGTGGGCGCCTTCCCGCCGCTGTGGACGGAGTGGAACGACCGCTACCGCGATGCCGTGCGGGACTTCTGGCGGGGCGCGCTGCCCGACGTACGGGACCTGGGGTACCGGCTGTCGGGGTCGAGCGACCTGTACGCGTGGGGCGGGCGGCGGCCGTACGCCTCGGTGAACTTCGTGACCGCCCACGACGGCTTCACGCTGCGGGACCTGGTGAGCTACGAGCGCAAGCACAACGAGGCCAACGGGGAGGCGGGCCGGGACGGCACCAACGACAACCGGTCGTGGAACTGCGGGGCCGAGGGCGAGACGGACGACGCCCGGATCGGGGCGCTGCGGCGGCGGCAGCTGCGGAACCTGATGACGACGCTGCTGCTGTCGACGGGGGTGCCGATGCTGGTGGCGGGCGACGAGTTCGGGCGCACGCAGGGCGGCAACAACAACGCGTACTGCCAGGACAACGAGACGGGCTGGGTGGACTGGTCGCTGCTGGGCGATCCGGCCTGGCGGGAGCTGTGCACGCTGACCGCGCGGCTGGTGGCGCTGCGCCAGGAGCACCCGGTGCTGCGCCGGCGGGCGTTCTTCTCGGGGCGGCCGCAGGGTGCGGACGGCCTGCGGGACCTGGCCTGGTTCACCCCGGCGGGCCGGGAGATGACGGAGCGGGACTGGTACGCGCCGGCGGCCGCGCTGGGGATGTACCTGTCGGGGCGGGACATCCCGGGCCGCGACGAGCAGGGGCGGCAGGTGACCGACGAAAGCTTCCTCGCGCTGCTGCACGCCGGGGACAGGCCGCTGCCGTGGGTGCTGCCGGGGCCGCCGTGGGCGGCGGAGTACGAACTGGTGCTGGACACCGCCCGGGAGGACCAGGCCGAGGCTCCCGGGACCCGGCACCGGGGCGGGGAGACGCTGACGGTGCCGGCGCGGTCGGTGCTGCTGCTGCGGGTGGCGGGCTGAGCGGGGGCGGGGCGGGCCGGCGGGCGGCGGCCGGGGGGACGGGCCGGGGCCGGTGCGGCTACGCCTGTTCCACGTGCAGCAGCATCCGCTTCAGCAGGGCGGAGAGGGCGGCGCGCTCGGCGCCGTCCAGGGGCGCGATCATCTCGGCCTCGGCTATGCCGCGCCAGCGCATGGCCTCGATCCAGCGCCGGTGGCCCTCCTCGGTGAGCTCGACGTCGACCCGGCGGCGGTCCCCCGCCGCGCGCACGCGGCGGATCAGCCCGGACTTCTCCAGGGTGTCGAGGCGGCCGGTCATCCCGGCCGGAGAGAGCAGCAGTTCGGCGGCGAGCTCGGCCGACGGGGCCCGCCAGGGCGTGCCGCGGGAGGCGAGGCGGTGCATGGTCTCGAACTCGAACTCCTGGAGCCCGGTCTCGGCCAGGGCCCGGTCCTTGCCGTACTTGACGTGCTTGGCCAGCAGCTGGATCCGGGTGATGACCTGCTCGGTGGGCACGTCGAAGGGCACCTTGCCGCTCCAGCGGGCGATGTGCCGGTCGACCGAGTCCTCGGGGTCCAGTGCGTCCATGCGGGAAGTATCGCACCCGGCACCAGATATTTCGTTGACGAATGATTCGCCAGCGAAATACCCTCACCGGCATGACCTCGCCGATCCGGCGGCTGCTCCTCGGCCGCACCTTCGCCGCGCTCGCCTCCGCCCTCATCCCCACCACCCTCACCCTCGCCGTCGTCCGCACCGGCTCCGCCGGGGACCTGGGCCTCGTGCTCGCGAGCGAGCTGCTGCCGATGCTGCTCCTGCTGCCCGTCGCCGGCGTCGCCGCGGACCGCTTCCCCGCCCGGCGGGTGGTGCTCGCCGCCGACCTGGTGCGCGCGGCCGCGCAGGCCGCGACCGGGCTCCTGCTGCTGGCCGGCCCGGTGCACACCGGCGCGCTCGCGGTGCTGGCCGCGCTCACCGGCGCCGGCGTCGCCTTCGGCAACCCCTCGGCACGCACGCTCGTCGCCGCCGTCGTCCCGGCACCGGACCGGCTGAAGGTCAACGCCCGGCTCGGGGTGGCCGGCGGGCTCGCCCAGATCGCGGGCCCGGCCGCCGCGGGCTCGATGATGCTGGTCCTGGGCGCCGGCTGGTCCTCCCTGCTCACCGCCGCCCTGTTCGCCGGCTCCGCACTCACCCTCGGCGGGCTGCGCACCGCCCCCGCGCCGGACGGCCGCGTCCGGGCCGGCTTCGGCGCCGAACTGCGCGACGGCTGGGCCGAGGCGCGGCGCCACCCCTGGTTCCTGGCGAACGTGCTCGCCCACGGGGTCTGGCACCTGGCGGCCGGACTGCTGCTGACCCTCGGACCGCTGATCGCCGTCGAGAGCCTGGGCGGGGCGACCTCCTGGGTGCTCGTGGCCCAGGTCGGCACGGCCGGGCTGCTCGCCGGGGTCTGGGCGGCCGGCCGGCTGCCGATCCGCCGCCCGCTGCACGGCGTGGCCGTCGGGGCGGCGGCGCAGGCCCTGCCGCTCGCCGCCTTCGCCCTGCGGCTGCCGCTGGCGGTGACGGCGGGCGCGTACTTCGCCGCGATGTTCGGCCTCGGGGTGCTCAGCCCGCTGTGGGAGACCGAGATGCAGCGCCGGATCCCGCTGGAGGCGCTCGGCCGGGTCGGCTCCTTCGACACCCTCATCTCCTTCGCCGCCCGCCCGCTCGGCCTCGCGGTGGCCGCGCCGCTCGCCGCGGTGACCGGGACCACGGCCCCGCTGCTGGTCGCGGCCGTCCTCAGCGCCGCCGCCAACCTCGGCGTGCTGCTGCTCTCGGACGTCCGCCGGCAACCGGAGCGGGAGCCCGCCCCCGCCCTGCGATGATGTGGCCTTCGTACACACGTGCATCACCCGTGCGCGTGTGCCCTCGTACGGATCAGGGGTCGGGCATGGCGAGTGTCGGAGTCGCGCTGCGGGAGCTGCGCGGGGCGCAGAAGTCGGCCAAGGGGGTCTCGCTCTACTCGCGCTACGTCAACCGGCCGGCCGGGCGGTACCTGGCGGCCGCCTCGTACGGGCTCGGGCTGACCCCGAACCAGGTGACGCTGGTCAGCGCCGTCTTCAGCTTCGCCGCCGTGGCCGCCGTGGCCCTCGCCGCGCCCTCATGGGGGCTGGGGGCGGCGGTGTGGGCCGCGCTCGCCGTGGGCTTCGCCTTCGACTCCGCCGACGGGCAGCTGGCGCGGCTGCGCGGGGGAGGCAGTGCGGCCGGCGAGTGGCTGGACCACGTCGTGGACTGCGCCAAGCTGACCGCCCTGCACACCTGCGTGCTGATCGCCTTCCACCGCTTCCCCGAGGCGTACGGGACGGGCTCGGACGGCTGGCTGCTGGTGCCGCTGGGCTTCCAGTTCGCCGCGGTCGTCAGCTTCTTCGGGGGGCTGCTGACCGAGAAGCTCAAGGCCAGGCCCGCCCCGGGGAGCCCGGCCGCCGCACCGTCGACGCTGCGGGCGGTGGCGCTGCTGCCGGTGGACTACGGGGTGTTCTGCCTGGTGTTCCTGCTGCTGGGCGGCGGCGCGCTGTTCCGCTGGGCGTACGCGGGGCTGGGGGCGGTCGCCGCGCTGTTCCTGGCGGCGTTCCTCGTGAAGTGGTTCCGGGAGCTCAGCGCCGTTCAGCGGTGAGCGGCTGCTCCGCCGGCGGCGCGGCCAGTGCGTCCAGCGCCCGGCGCAGCTGGGTGCTGGAGGTGTGCACGGTGTAGGGGAAGTAGACGACGTCGACGCCGACGGCGGCGAAGTCCCGCTCCAGCTTGTCGCCCTTGGGGGTGCCCCGCCAGTCGTCGCCCTTGAAGATGACGTCGAAGCGGACCTGCTTCCAGGTCTCCACCTTGTCGGGGACCGTCTCGACGAACGCGGCGTCGACGTACTTCACGCTGCGGACGATCTCCAGCCGCTCCACGAGCGGGATCATCGGGCGCCGCCCCTTGGCGAGTTCGGCCATCTCGTCGGAGACGACCCCGGCCACCAGGTAGTCGCACTGGCTGCGGGCGTGCCGAAGGATGTTGAGGTGCCCGATGTGGAACAGGTCGTAGGCGCCGGGCGCATAGCCCACCCGGTACGGTCTGCGCGGCCGCGCGGCGAGCTCGGTCAAGTCCCGCTCCGTCATGTGTTACCCCCCAGCAACCACACCCCCCGGTGTGGTGGATTAGCAGACAATAGCGTGCACGTTCACCGGCGTGCCGGTGAACGCATAGGGTGACGTGCGCATCATCCTGGGGAGAAGGGGACCTCACGTGTCCACATCCGGCCACCGGCGCTTGTTGCTGGTTTCCACCAATTACGCTCCCGAGCACGCGGGGATCGGCCCGTACGCCACCCAGATCGCGGAGCACTGGGCGGAACTCGGCCATGAGACGCACGTCCTCGCCGGCATGCCGCACTACCCGTCGTGGTCGCTGGAGCCGGAGTACAAGGGGGCGCTGCGGCGCACGGAACGGCGCGCGGGGGTCATCGTGCACCGGCGTGCGCACACCGTGCCGCCCCGTCAGACCGCCGTGAAGCGCGCCCTGTTCGAAGGATCGATTCTGCTGCACGGCGCCGTGGCACCGCCCCGGATGCGGCGCCCCCACGCGGTCATGGCCCAGATGCCCAGCCTGGCCGGCGGCGTGCTCGCCGCCCGCCTCGCGGCCCGGTGGAAGGTGCCCTTCATCCCGGTCGTCCAGGACCTGATGGGCGCCGCGGCCGCGCAGAGCGGCATCAGCGGCGGGGACAAGGCGGCCGCGATCGCCGGGCGCGCGGAGGCCTACGCCCTCAAGCGGGCCGCGCTCGTCGGCGTCATCCACGAGACCTTCGTCGACCGCGTCGTCGGCATGGGCGTGGACCCCGAGCGCATCCGCCTGGTGCCCAACTGGTCCCACGTGCCCCAGCCGACGCGGCCGCGCGGCGAGACCCGGCGCCACCTCGGCTGGGCGCCCGGCCAGACCGTCGTGCTGCACTCCGGGAACATGGGCCTCAAGCAGGGCCTGGAGGTGCTCGTCGGCGCCGCCCGGCTCGACCCGGCCGTCCGCTTCGTCCTCATGGGCGACGGCAGCCAGCGCGCGGCGCTCGAGTCCCTGTCCGCGGACGTGCCCAACCTGGACATCATCCCCCCTGCCGCCGACGCAGAGTTCCCGGATATCCTCGCCGCGGCGGACGTCCTCGCCGTGACGCAGCACGCGGCCGTGCTCGACATGAGCGTGCCGTCCAAGCTGACTTCCTACTTCCAGGCCGGCCGGCCCGTCGTCGCCTCCGTCGCGGCGGAGGGCGGCACCGCCCAGGAGGTGGAGCGTTCGGGCGCGGGGGTGCTCGTACCGCCGGAGGACCCCGAGGCCCTGCTGAAGGCCGTGCGGATCCTGGCCGAGGACCCCGAGGGCGCGGACGCGCTGGGGGCGGCCGGGCCCCGCCACGTGGCGGCCCACCTGAGCCGCGACGCGGGCCTGGCCCGGATCGACGCACTGATAGACGAAGCACTTGGGGGTCCGCAGCCGTGATCGAGACGAACCGCCCCGCAGCGGTCCCGGCCGAGGACGAACCCGACCTCCTCAGGGACCAGTTCCGCCAGCTCCTGCGCTACCGCCGGCTCCTCGGCGCGGGCATCGGAATCGGCCTGCTGGGCGGTGTCTACCTCGGCATCGACACGGCCGACACCTATGTCGCGACCGCGGACGTCGTGCTGCGCGCGCCCACCGACGACCCGTTCAACCCGAGCCTGGCCCCCGACAAGGCCATCAACATCGGCTCGGAGCGGCAGGTCGCCCTCTCCCGCTCCATAGCCGAGGAGGCCGCCAAGAAGCTCGGCGTCCCCGCCAAGGGCCTCGCCGGACTGCGCAGCGGCCTCCAGGTCACCAACCCGCCCCAGACCATGGTGCTCCGCTTCACCTACACCGCCTCCTCGCCCGGGGAGGCCGCGAAGCGCGCCAACGCGATGACCGACGCCTACCTGCTCAAGCGGCAGGAGTCCCTCGACGTCACCCGCGACAAGATGGTCAAGGGCTACCAGGACCAGCGCGACCCGGTCGCCAAGAACCTCGACGAACTGGTCAAGCAGATCAACGCGATGCCGGCCGGTCCGGCGCGCGACGCCGCGTACAACTCCAAGACCGACCTCCAGGGGAAGGTCAACACGCTCAACAGCAACATCGCCAAGCTCCAGGCCCTGGACATGACCCCGGGCCGGGTCACCAGCGCCGCCACCCCGCCGAGCCACGCGGACGGCCCGGGCATTCCCATGTCGCTCGCGCTCGGTGCGGCCGTAGGCCTCGCGCTCGGCCTGCTCGCCGCCTGGGTCCGGCTCGTCTTCGACCCCGCCCCGCGCTCCGAGGGCGACGTCGCCCGGGCCCTGCGCGCCCCGGTGCTCGGCTCACTGCCGCGGGACAAGAGCGCCGGCGGGCCGCTGCTCGCGGCCGGCGAGGAGGACCCGCGGCTCGCCGAGGAGTTCCGCTCGGTCGCCTTCCGGCTCGCCTACGACTCCCGCTTCGCCGACCGGCGCCGGCTGCTCGTGGTGGCCCCGCGCGGCAGCAGCGAGATCGCCGCCGCCGTGGCCGTGAACCTGGCCGCCTCCTTCGCGGAGACGGGCAAGGACGTGCTGCTCATCGAGGCCGACCTGCGCACGCCGGTGCTGGCCAGCCAGCTGCCCACCGATGCCGGCGGGCGGCCGCGGTGGAGCCGTACGGCGGGGGCCGCGGGGGGCGAGGGCCCGGCGGCGGGTGCCCCCGGCGGCGAGTCCGACTGGCCGGACGGGCGCCAGCTCGTCGTGGACGCCGGGGAGTCCGGGGCCTTCGACCTGATCCCCGGCGACCGGGTGCGCAACGTGGCCCGCGCGCTGACCTCGCCGCGCGCCACCCGGCTGATCTCCGAGGCCGACTCCCCCAACTCCACCGTGGTGGTGCTCGCCCCGCCGGTGCTCTCGTACGCCGACGCGCTCGCGCTCGTCGACCGCGTCGACGGCGTCCTCGTCGTCTGCGACCCGCGCGCCGTGCACCGCACCGACCTGTCGCGGATCCGCGAGCTGATCACCGGCGCCGGGGGCACGGTGCTGGGCGCCGTGGTGCACGGGCCGCTGCCGGGCGAGAAGGCGGGCCGCGGCAAGGGCGGGGGCCGGGGCAAGGGCAAGGGCGGTCCCGCCGGTCCCGCCGGCCCGGCCGCGCGGCCCGAGACGCACCGCCAGGCCGCGCAGCAGCAGCCGCCGCACCCGCACGTACCGGGCGACGGCACCGACACCGTCGCGCTGCGCACGGTCCGCACGGGCCGCAGGTGAGCCGGCGCGGTCTCGGCGCCGTCGCCTCGGTCCTGGACCAGGCCGCCTCCAGCGCCACCAACATCCTGGTGCTGGTGCTGGCCGCCCGGCTGTCCACGGCCGCCGGGTTCGCCGACTTCTCGATGGTCTACGTGACCTTCAGCGTGCTGCTCGGGCTGAACATGGCGTACGTCGGGCAGACGGTGGTGCTGGAGAAGGACGCGACGCGGCTGGGCGGGGTGTGCCGCTCGGGGCTCGCCTTCACCGCGGCCGCCTCGGCCGCGGTCGGGGCCGTACTGGCCGTCGTGGGCCTCGGGCTGCCCGGGGCCGGGGGCTGGGCCTTCCTCGCGCTCGGGCTCGTACTGCCGCTGGTGCTCGTCCAGGACGGGCTGCGGTACTGCTTCTCCGCGCTGCGCCGGCCCGAGCGGGCGCTGGCCGCCGATGCGCTGCGGCTGGCGTGCGTGGTCGCTGCGCTCGCGGTGCAGCCCGAAGGGGCCGCGCCCGCGCGGCTGGTGCTGGTGTGGGGCGTCTCCGCGGCGCCCGCGCTGGCGCTGGGCCTGGTACTGCTGCGGCCGTACGTGCGCGGGGCGCGGGCCGAGCTGACGCCGTACCTGCGGCGCGGGCACCTCGGGCAGCGGTTCGTGGTGGAGTTCGCCGTCGGCAACGGCTCCAGCCAGCTGGCCGTGCTCGGGCTCGGCGTCTTCGCGACCCCGCTCGCGGTCGGTGCGCTGCGCGGTGCCAGCACGGTGTTCGGGCCGCTGAACGTGCTGTTCAACTCGGCGAACGCGTTCGGGCCGCCGGTGGTGGGGCGCGCCTTCGGCAAGCGGGGGGTCGTCCGGCTGACGGCCGCGATGGGCGCGGCGCTGGCGGTGCTCGCCGGGGTCTGGGCGGTGGTGCTCCACGCGCTGCCGGCGGGGGCGGGGCGGGCCCTGCTCGGTGAGACGTGGGGCGCGGTGGCGGCGCTGCTGCCGGCCACGGGCGCGCAGTACGCGGTGATGGGCCTGGGCACGTGCGCCCTGCTCACCCTGCGGGTGCTGGCCCCGAAGGCCACGCTCTCCCTCCAAGTCACGTTCTCGGTCCTGGCGGTGGCGCTCCTGCTGGGGGGATACGCCCTGTTCGGCGTGTCGGGCGGTGCGTGGGGGCTGGCCCTGGGCTCCGCCCTGAAGGCCGCCGCCGGGTGGGCCCGCGTCTCCCGCCTCCCCGCTGCCGCGGACCGGCCCGTGCCCTGAGGTCCCGCTGCGCGGAGCCTGCTCCCCGCCCCGCCCTTTCTCCGTATCCCGGGACGCAGCCCCGGCCCCCGCGCCTCAATCGCCGGCGAGGCTTCATCACCCCAGACCGCGGCTTCGCGGCGCCGCCGCAGCGGCCCCGCACCACGGGCCTCGATCGCCGGCGGGGCCCCAGCGGACGCGTCAGCGCAGGGTGGTGGAGCGGTCCGTGCGGTGGGTGGCTATCAGGGCCAGGCAGAGCGCCGCTATCGCCACGCGGCCCGAGGCCTGGAGCAGCGGGCCGCGCAGGAGGATGAACGAGTAGCCGGCCACCAGCGGCACGACCACCGAGATCAGGCTGCCCGAGGGCGAGCGGCGCGTCGCGCGGGTGGCGTAGCGGCGGTCGACGCGGGCGGAGGCGTAGCCCAGGCCCAGCAGGCCGGCGCCCATGCCCAGGGGGCCGAAGTCGATCCACAGTTCGGCCCAGACCGGGGACGAGAGGTTGGTGTTGACCGTGCCCATCCACTGGCCCACCATCACGCCCGTGTCCCGCGGCTTGCCCGGCCATACCGAGCGCGGGACCGCGAAGAGGACGGACCCCGCCAGCTGGCGGCCGTAGAAGTGGCCGGGGCCGGAGTTCGAGAAGGTGATGGTGTTGGCGAACATGCCGATCTGGTCGTAGTCCTTGAGAGCCAGCGGCTCCAGGAACGAGGTGGTCTCCACCGGCTTGTAGTTCTTCTCGTCGTAGCGGAAGCGGTCCGCGAAGGGGAAGACGAGCAGCGCGACCACCACGGCCATCGACAGCGCCACCCGGTACATCGCCGCGCTCACCGGGAAGACGGTGAACAGCATCGCGAACATGACCGTCAGGAACCAGTAGCGCGGGTTGGAGACCGGGTTGTTGACCACCAGGTTCAGCCCGCACAGCGCCGCCCAGGTGAGCAGCACCGACACCTTGCGGCGGGCGTACTTCGACGTGATCAGCCACCGCGTGTACAGCAGCCAGGCCAGCAGCGCCGGCACGGTGCCGAAGCCGCGCAGGAAGGCCTGGCCGGCCTGGCCGTCGCCGTTGGAGACGCCCGCCTCCTGGATGCCCGCGATGATCTCCTGCCGGCTGGAGAAGAACACCGCCGGCCCGCCGAGCTTGGCGATGAAGGCCGCGCTGCACAGGAAGGCGATGGCCGTGAGGAGTTGCAGCCGGCGCCGGTGCGCCATCAGGGGGCGGCGCTCCTTGCGGGAGCCCCCGGCGCGCCCGGCCGGGCGGTGGCGGGCGAGCAGGACGCCGACGTCGTACGCGGTGCAGCCGAGCAGCACCAGGGCGATGGCGACGGTGAGGTCGGAGCGGGGGCCGACCACCGGGGTCGGGACCCGGCCCAGGACGGCCTGGGCGAGCGGGGCCACGCCCATGGCCATGTACACGAACAGCCAGAAGGACCCCTGCAGCAGTTTGCGGCGGCTGGTCAGGACCATGGCCGACAGGCGGGCGCCCGCGTACATGGTGAGCAGCAGTTGGAGCCAGAACGCGGCGTCGCGCTGGCCGTCGCCGGACTGGCCGGCGACGAACAGCGGCAGGAAGACGGTGAATCCGAGGATCAGCGGGACGGACAGGGCGCGCGAGAGCAGGGTGCGGGGGGTGGTGACGCGGCCCCAGCGGTCGGGGTCCCCGCCGTCGGGCGGATCGGGCCGGAACGCTGCGGCGAGGGGCTTGCGTACGTCCGTTGCCACTGCTGCCCCCGCCCCTGTGCCTGATCCGCGCGCAGTCTAGTCTGAGCGGGCGGCCCCCGGGGAGGCGCGGCCGGGGGCGAACGACGAGGGGCGAGCGAGCGTTGCGTGATCTTCCTTCCTTCACGCTGGCCGGGTACGACAAGGGGCGCGGACTGCTGGTGCAGGCGCTCTGGTTCGCCGTGATGAACACGCTGTTCATGGCGTGGTTCTGCCCGGCCCGGCTGCGCGTGGCGCTGCTGCGCGCGTTCGGCGCGCGGATCGGCGAGGGCGTGCTGATCCGGCACCGGGTGCGGGTGCTGTGGCCGTGGAAGCTGACCGTCGGGGACCACACGTGGATCGGCGAGGGCGCCTGGCTGCTGAACCTGGAGCCGGTGGAGATCGGTTCCCACGTGTGCATCTCGCAGGAGGCCCTGCTGTGCACGGGCTCCCACGACCACCGGGCCGCCGACTTCCGCTACCGCAATGCGCCGATCACCGTCGAGGACGGGGCGTGGGTGGCGGTCCGGGCGACGGTGCTGGCCGGGGTGACGGTGGGCCGCTGCGCGGTGGCGGGGGCCGGCGCCGTGGTCCACAGAAACCTTCCTGCACTGACCCTCCAGACCGTGGACGGGCAGCGCCGCCCCGTCGAGGAGCCCCGGTGAGAGTCCTGCACGCGGTCACGCTGCACTCCCCCTCGAACGCGTTCGGCGGGCCGGTACGGGTCGCGCTCAACCTGGCGAAGGGGCTGCGGGCCCGCGGCCACGAGGCGGGCCTGCTGGCGCTCGGCGAGGGCTTCGGCGAGCCGTGGCCGACCGCCGTCGAAGGGGTCCCGGCGAAGCTGTTCCCGGCGCGCCGGCTGCTCCCGCTGGGCTTCAGCGGCATCACCTCCCCGGCCCTGCTGGCCTCGGCGGGCCGGCTCGTACGGGAGGCGGACGTGGTCCACGTCCACCTGGCCCGGGACCTGGTGACCCTGCCCGTGGCGCTGGCCGCGCTGCGGGCCGGGCGGCCTCTGGTGCTCCAGACCCACGGCATGGTGGACCCCAGCGGGAAGCTCCTGGCCAAGGTGCTCGACGCGGTGGCCGTCCGCCGGCTGCTGCGCGGCGCGGACGCCGTGCTGTACCTGACCCCGCACGAGCGCGAGGGCCTCGGCGCGGTCGTGGGCGCCCCGCTGCCCGGGGCGGTCAGGCTGGTCAACGGCACCCCGCCGGCGGACGGTGCGCGCCCGGCGCCGTCCGGCCCGCCGCGGATCCTCTACGCGGCGCGGCTCCAGGCCCGCAAGCGGCCGGTGGACTTCGTGGACGCGGCCCCGGCGGTGCTGGCGGCGCACCCCGACGCGGAGTTCGTCGTGGCCGGCCCCGACGAGGGCGAGCGGGCGGCGGTGCTGGCCCGGATCGCCGAACTGGGCCTGGCGGACCGCTTCACCGTCCCCGGCGCCCTGTCGGCCGAGGGGGTGCAGGAGGAACTGCGGCGGGCGCACGTGTACGTGCTGCCCTCGGTGGACGAGCCGTTCCCCATGTCCGTGCTGGAGGCCCTCGCGGTCGGCGTGCCGTCGGTGGTGACGCACTCCAACGGCCTGGCCGGCGACATCACCGCCGCCGGGGCCGGCCGGGCCGTCGAACCGGGGCCGACCGGAGTCGCCGCGGCCGTCCTGGAGCTCCTGGCCCCCGCGGCCAACGCGACCGCGTCCGCAGCGGCCCGCCGCCTGGCCGCGGAGTCCTTCTCGATGGACGCCGTCCTCGACACCCTGCTGCCGGTGTACGAGGCGGCGCTGAGCCGCCGCTGATTGCCCTGAGGGCATGGGCCGCATCGATACGGTGTGGCCCATGCCCACATCGCTGCTGGAAACCCCGCGAGAAGCAGCCAGGCTGGCCGCATCCCTGCTGCGTCCCCTGGGCGACCGCTGGCTGCACACCCAGGCAGTTGCAGAGCGGGCACGGGAGCTGTCCGGAGCCGTGCCGGAAGCGGAGAGGGGTCTGCTGGTCGCGGCCGCGTGGCTGCACGACATCGGCTACGCGCCGCCGCTCCTCGACAGCGGCTTTCATCCGCTCGACGGTGCACGGCACTTGGCTGCTCTCGACGCGCCCGCACGACTCGTACGGTTGGTAGCCCACCACTCGGGAGCCGCATACGAGGCCGAACAGCACGGTCTGTCGCTGGAACTCTCCCTGTACGAGCGAGAAGACTCGGCCCTCCTGGACGCACTGACCTGCGCCGACATGACGACAGGGCCGTCGGGGCAGCGGCTCGGCTTCGAGGAGCGCATCGCCGAGATCCTGGTCCGCTATGCACCGGGCAGCAAGGTCCACGCGGCGATCAGCGCGGCGGTCCCGTACCTGGCGGGAGCCGTCGCCCGCACCAGGACGAGGCTCGGCGGTCAGCCGATGTAAGGCTCGGAACGGGGTGTGAGTCCATGCTCGATGCGCAGCCGCATGGACGGATGGATCCGCATCCCGTCCAGGTCGTCCGGAGCCAGGAAGGCCACCGCTTTGCTCTCGCCGCTCGTACGAGGTTCCCCTCCCACGATGCGGGCCGAGAAGCAGATCGAGAACTGCTGACGGACCTCCCCGTCGTCATAGGCGATGACATGCCGCGGGTTGGTGTAGAGACCGACCAAGCCGGTCACCTCCACGTCGAACCCCGTCTCTTCTCGCGTCTCCCGTACGGCGGCATCGGCGACGGACTCCCCGGTGTCCACGCCCCCTCCGGGCAATGCCCACAGGTCGTTGTCGCTCCTGTGGATCAGCAGGACCCGGCCATCGCCGTCGAGCGCCACGACGGTCACGGACGGAACGATGCTGTTCGCCTCGGGCGCGTTCGGGTCGTTGAAGTAGTCCACTCGGGCCATGGCTCCAGCCTAGGCTGCGGTGCCCCGTTCCCAGGCGTAGTCGAAGCTCTTCATGTAGTGCCTGAAGCTCCGGCCGCCCGGGACGTAGCGAAAGTGCAGGACCGGGTTCTGGCCTGCGGGCGCACCGAGCACATGCGGGTTGACGAGTACGTCGTCGTCAAATCGGTAGAGGGAGTTGTAGAGAATGGTTTCGTGCAGCCGGACCTCTACTCCCGGGGTCGTCATGGCCGGTTCGAGGTAGCGCCGTGTCATGCGGGACCGGGCGGCGAGGTCCGCACCGATCCCCTCTTCCTCGCCTCGCTGCCGGATCACCTCGGAGGCGGGATCCCCGAGAAGGATGCGCACCTGGGCACCCGCCCGCGCCTTCCGGGAGAGTCGCTCCGCGAGCTCCGGATGGCCGTCGAACAGGAACAGGCCCGCATAGACGAGCACTTCAATGTGGCTGACGGCATTGTCGATCAATGACGACCACAGGTCTGCCGGCACGACGCCCCGGTGCGGGTAGTAGGTGACCAGCTCGGACGCACTCGCCGTCTCGGCCTGCCGGGCAACCGCCGGCCAGAGGTAGACCTCGTCCACGCCGAGAAATGTCGCGGCCTTCCACCGGTGGGAGCGGTGCGGCGTGCGGCCGGTCGTGATCCATCGCTCCACCGTCTTGGGATCCACCCCGACCTGTGCGGCGACCGACTGGATGGTGGCGGCGTTCGCCGAAATCGAGGCGCGCAGGCGCTCGTTCGCCATGGAACCGGCCTTCCCTGGGACGCTGGGACGTTTAACCGTAGTTCCAGACGTCCCCACACGTCCACACAGACCGTGATGCGTCCACTACACACCGCGGTTACCTGCTGAGTGTTCGGACACTGTCCGGCTCCCCACTCTCCAGGAGGCTGAACCATGAGTCACACGCATACGGGCGGCCGTCGTCGGGTCGTGCTGCCCGAACCCCCGTCAGGCCCGAGCCCGCGCCTGCTCGCTGCTGCCGCACGCGGTTGGGCGCGGTTCCCCCCAGCGGCGGACACCCGTTCGCGCAGCGCGCAGGAGGCCCGGTGAACAGTCCCGATTCGTTCGGGCACGAGCCTCACCCGTGGCTCGGCCGAGCCGTGCAGGACATCCCGTCCAAGGGGACGGGCCGGTTGATGGCCGTCGTTCACGAGAAAGTACGCAACCACGAAGGGCAGGAGCGCTGGGTGCGGCTCGCCTACATCCGGCCCGCCTCTGGAATCGAGTGGTCCACGGCCGTCTGCAACATCTCGCTCCTCCCGTAGCCGGAGCGAACGCGAAAGCCCGTGCGGCGGCGTCTGCCCAGGCGGACCGACGGACGGAGTCCGGCGCAGCGACGCGAAGCCGGAGAGGCGCCCCGGCGCCGAGCCGCGCGAGTGGCGCGTCGAGGAGCGGTCGAGGGCGAGCGGGCGGCGGTGCTGGCCCGGATCGCCGAACTGGGCCTGGCGGACCGCTTCACCGTCCCCGGCGCCCTGTCGGCCGAGGGGGTGCAGGAGGAACTGCGGCGGGCGCACGTGTACGTGCTGCCCTCGGTGGACGAGCCGTTCCCCATGTCCGTGCTGGAGGCCCTCGCGGTCGGCGTGCCGTCGGTGGTGACGCACTCCAACGGCCTGGCCGGCGACATCACCGCCGCCGGGGCCGGCCGGGCCGTCGAACCGGGGCCGACCGGAGTCGCCGCGGCCGTCCTGGAGCTCCTGGCCCCCGCGGCCAACGCGACCGCGTCCGCAGCGGCCCGCCGCCTGGCCGCGGAGTCCTTCTCGATGGACACCGTCCTCGACACCCTGCTGCCGGTGTACGAGGCGGCGCTGAGCCGCCGCTGAACCGGGCGTTGTCGGTGGGGCGCCGTAGCCTCGGTCCATGGGGATCTACGTGGTCGACGTGGCGGCCGAGGACTGGGCCGCCGGCGAGGTCCGCGGGCCGCTCGCGGCCGCGCTCGACGAGGAGTTGGCGCGGCGGGGGCTCGGCGGGTTCACGCCGCCGGCGCGAGGGGCGCGGGGTGCGGACCGGCCGCCGGTCCGGCCGCGGTGGTCGGCGCCGCGGGCGCGGCGCCGTGCCGGGGGCGGCGGGGCTGATGTTGCCCCTTCGCGCTTCGAGGAGAAGGTGAACCGGCCGTACGACGCCTTCGAGGCGCTGTGCCGGGAGCGGCCCGACGGGCAGCGGTGCCACGACGCGCTGCTCGACTGGGAGGTGTTGATACCCGTCGACTTCGACGGCGTGCTCGTCCTGCCCGTCTCCGCCGAGCTCGGCGGGGGCCCGGCCCGGGTCCGCAGCGCGCACCGCGCCGCCGAGGCGGGCCGGCGGCTGGCCGCCGCGATCGGCCTGCCGGATGCGGTGCCGCGGGACGGCGGCAGCCTGGCCCTCACGAACTGGTTCTCCGGGCCGGCCGTGCGGGAGGCCGCGGAGCGGTGGCCGGGGCCGTGGGCCGAGCAGCGGGACGCGGCGTACTTCACCGCCCTCTACCTGGGTGCTGCCGAGCACGGCCTGCGCCGCGGCTGCCCCATCGCCTACGGCTGACGCCGCGGTTGTGGTCGCGGGCGTGGTGTGGGGTGCGGCCTGCCCCGGCTCCTCCGGGACTGGCGGCGGGTCGGCCGTGCCCGCTGCGCGGAGCGTTCCCCCGCCCCGGCCCTGCCCGAAACCGGGGCCTGCGCCCCGGCCCCGCCGGTGCCCGGGCTCCGGGTGCCGTTCCGGGCGCTCCGCGCCCGGCGCGCTCAAACGCCGCGCGGACCCGCGCACCCAGCCACTCCGGCGATTGAGGCGCGGGGGCTGCGGCGGAGCCCCGGGAGAACCGGTTGGCCGCTCGGCAGAATGGGCGGCATGACCAGTGACAGCAGTGGCGACGCGGCGACGCGGCAGGCCTGGGTGGCCTTGGGCGGGGCGGCCGCAGCGGTCGAGCGGGTGGCGTACGCGGGGAGCGGGGTGCTCGGCGGGGGGCGGCTGCCCGTGCGGGAGTTGGCCCGGGCGACGGTCGGGGTGTGCTCTCTGGCCGCCGCCGAGCTGGCGGCCGTACGGGCCGGCCGGTCCGCGGAGGACCTGCCCCGGCTGGTGGTCGACGAGGGGGCCGTGTCGACGGCGTTCGTCAGCGAGCGGCACCTTCGGGTGCAGGGGCGGGCCCCGGTGAGCTTCGCGCCGCTGTCGGGGTTCTGGCGCACCCGCGACGGCTGGCTGCGTACGCATGCCAACTATCCGCATCACCGGGCCGCGCTGGAGCGGGCGCTCGGCGCGGCCGGCGGGGAGCTGACCCCTGACGTTCTGCGGGCGGAGCTCGCCGGGCGGGCCGCGGTCGAGGTGCAGGAGGCGGTGTACGCGGCGGGCGGACTGGCCGTGGCGGTGGCGGACGGGTTCGGGGCGCCGCAACCGCTGGTGGAGGCCCGGGAGACCGGCGGGCGCGGACGGGCGCTGGGCGCGGGCTCACTGCCCGCCTCGGGGGTGCGGGTGCTCGACCTGACCCGCGTCATCGCCGGCCCGGTGGCCACGCGGACGCTCGGGCTGCTCGGCGCCGACGTCCTGCGGGTGGATCCGCCCCGGCTGCCGGAGGCGGACGACGCGCACGCGGACACCGGCTTCGGGAAGCGCTCGGCGCGGCTGGACCTCGCCGCGCGGGCGGACCGGGAGGTGTTCCGGGAACTGCTGGCCGGGGCCGACGTCGTGGTCTCGGGCTACCGGCCGGGGGCGCTGGACCGGTTCGGGCTGGCCGCCGAGGAGATGGTCGCGGAGCGGCCGGGTCTGGTCGTGGCGCAGGTCTGCGCCTGGGGGTGGCACGGTCCGTGGGCGGGGCGGCGCGGCTTCGACTCGCTGGTGCAGGCCGGGTACGGGATCGCGGCCGCCGAGGCCGGGCCCGACGGTGCACCCGGGGTGCTGCCCGCGCAGGCGCTGGACCACGGCACCGGCTATCTGCTGGCCGGCGGGGTGCTGCGGGCGCTGGCGGAGGGGGGTGGGCGAGTGCTCCGGTTTTCGCTGGCGGGGACGGCCTCCTGGCTGGTTCGCGACATCCCGCCGGGGGAGGGCGGCGAGGGGGCTGCGACCGCCGGGGCTTCCGGTGCGCATGACGCCGAGCGGTGGCTGCGGGAGGCGGACTCGGGGTACGGGAGGCTGCGCCATGCCGTCCCGCCGCTGGCGGTGGGCCCGGCCACGTGGCCGACCGGGCCATCCCGCTGGGGCACGGACCCGGCCCGCTGGCTCCCGGCCTGACGGCCGGGCGTTCCGGTCCCCCACCCCGCCCCTTCTCCCCCAGCTGCCGCTGGGAGGTGCCCCCAGAAACCGGGGCTCCGCCTCCGCACCCCGTCCGCCTCAAGGGCCGGCGGGGCTGCAAGATCGAGGCTCCGCCCCGGGCCCCGCGCCTCAAACGCCGGCGAGGCTGGAGGACCCGGGGGGCTGGAGGGCCGGCGGGGCTGGATTGCCGGAAGGCCGTCGGGGGCGTTCGGGGTGGGGCTTACGCCGGGAGCCAGGCGTAGCAGCCCGTCGAGGTGAATTCCGTGGCGCCCGACGGGATCACGGCCGTGATCCGGTCTCCCGGCTTCGGGGTGGTTTCCGGGCCCGCGGCCAGGACCGCGCCGTCCTTGCCCTTGGCCTCCCACGTGCAGGCGGTGCTCTGGGTCAGGGCCCGGTAGCTGCCGGGCGCGGGGGCCGGGCGGCTGCCGTCGGGGAAGCCCTTGGCGGCCGCGTCCAGGATCGGCTTCTGCTCCGGGCACAGGTACGGGATGGCGTCCTTCGCGCCCGGGATCTCCCCGGCGATGACGGCTCCGGTCGCCGCGTCCTTGTCCCGCTTGGCCGTGCGCTCCACCCGCTGGCAGGACTCCTGCCCGGCCTGCAGGACCGCCGCCGGGTCCGTCTTCTCCGGGACGCGCCCGCTGAGGTACTGCTTCTCGTTCGGCTTGAAGCTGCCCGTCTTCGGGGTGAGCTTCGCGTCCGGGAGCACGGGCTGCGTCGGCTTGGCCCCGGGCTGTGCGGGCGCCGCGGAGGCGTCCGCCGGGTCGGGGACGGAGGAGGCGGCCGGCGGCTTCGGCTTGGCCGCGGAGTCGTCGGACGGGCCGCCGCCCGAGCTGCAGGCGGTGAGGGTCAGGGCGGCGGCCAGCAGGACGGCGGCCGCGGTGGGGCGTCGGTACATCAGTGGGGCTCCCGTACGGGCCGGTGGGGGTGACGACCTGCGGGGCCCGGCCGGGAAACGAGCGGCCGGGCCCCGCAAGCGGTCGTCGGGCGGTTACTTCGGGCCGAAGGTGAGGACGAGCTGCGGAGCCGCGTCCGCCGCCGTCGCCTCCGAGGACCAGATCCACAGCGGGTCGGTGCCCGCGGCGGTCAGGGCCATGCTGTAGCTGCCGCCGAGGACCGCGGTGAGCGCGGCGGTGTCGAGCTGGGCGCTCTGGACCGCCGAGCCGTCCGGGATGGCCGCGAACGTGCCGAGCGGCGCGGTGCCCACCGTCGGCCTGGTGTTGAAGGACGTGCCCGTGCCGCTCCAAGTGCCGGTGACCGGGACCACGGAGACGGTGTCGGCGGTGCCGGCGCCCGTCTGGGTGGTGGTCTTGACCTGGAGGGAGGCGGACTTCAGGACCTGGCCGGCCGGAGCGGCCGGCAGGTCGAAGCGCAGGTACGTCTCGTACACCGGGTTGCCGCGCACGGCGAGCGAGGTGGCGGCGCCGTTGGCGGTGCTCGGGGCGCCCTGGTTGACGTAGGTGTCCTCGGTCGGGGTGAGCTTGGAGACCGTGTCGGCGGGTGCCTTGGCCAGGTCGAAGTGGTTCTTGACCTGGGCGGCGGTCAGCGCCTTGCCGTAGACGGCGGTCTCGTCGATCTGCCCGGCGAAGAAGTTGCTGGTGGGCCTGGTCGGCCAGTTGCTGAGGTTGTCGCCGCCGACGTGCCAGTAGCCCGCGTACGAGGCGGAGTCGGTGTAGGCGGCCGTGCCCTTGCTCTGGCCGTCGACGTAGAGCGCCATGCCGGCCGGGCCCTGGGTGGCGACGACGTGGTGCCACTTGTTGTCGTTGTACGTGTCGAGCAGGCCCGTGGAGACGGTCCGGGTCGAGCCGCTGTACACGCCGAACACCAGGCGCCCGGTGTTGGTCATGTAGATCTGCTTGTCGTACGTGGTGCTGTTGCGCGAGGTGTTGTTGCCGAAGCCGACGAGCTTGCCGCCGCGCGTGGTGTTCGTCTTGAACCAGGTCTCGATGGTGTAGCTGCTGCCCACCGTCTGGCGGTGGTCGCTGTACACCTGCTGGCTGGTGCCGTTGAAGCCCATGGCCGTGCTCGCGCCGGTGACCGCGCCGGGCGTCTGGCGCAGGGCCGGGGCGTTCACCTGGACGCCGCTGGTGTTGCCGCCGTCCGAGGAGTCGGCCACGTACGGGCTGGAGGTGTCGTCGTAGCGCCAGTACAGCTGGGCGCCGTCGGCGCGGACCTGGTTCGGGTACGCCTGCGCCGAGGCCGGCACCGTCACGGAGGCGGTGGCCGACAGGGCGCTGGTGTTGCCCGCGCCGTCGGTGGCGGTCACCCGGTAGGTGTAGGTCTGGCCGGCCTTGACGGTGGTGTCGGTCCAGGAGGCCTGCGGCCGCTCGAACTCCAGGGAGTCGGCGGTCATCGTCTGGATCGGCGTGGAGGAGCCGTTGCGGTAGATGCGGTACGTCAGCTTGCTGTCGTCCGCGTCGTAGCTGGTGCGCCAGCGGACCTGGACCTCGCCGGGCTTGACGCTGGCGGCGCTGGCGACCGGGGTGGTCGGGGCGCCGACGTCGCCGGTGGAGGCGAAGCGGGTCAGGGACTGCTGCTCGGCGCCGTTGACGGTGGTGAACTCACCGCCGACCCACATGTACTTCGTGTCGCCCTTCTCCGCGACGGCCATGACGCGCGGGCCGATGCCTTCGCCGAGGCCGTCGTTGGTGTCGGGGAACCAGCCGAGCTTGCGCGGGCCCCGCACGAAGCCGTCCACCGGGGCGGGGGCGGCGCCGGTGTGGTCGGTGGGCTGGGCCAGCAGGTGGTGGCGCTTGCCGTCGGGGTACTCCAGCTCGGTGGAGCAGTCGTGCGCGTGCGAGGAGCTGTAGAGCACCCCGTCGTAGGGCAGGACGAACTGGGTGGCGCCGAGGCAGCGGTCGCGCCACTTCTCGCCGAAGTCGCTCAGGCGCAGGCCGATGCGGCCGTCGAAGACGCCGCCGCCGGAGCCCTCGTTGCCGGTGTAGAAGCCGGTGTCGTCGGTGGCGATGGACTTCACGACCGAGTTCGAGGGGATGGTGGAGTAGGTCTTGGCGACCTTGCCGGTGGCGGCGTCCACCACGGCGAGCGCGTGGGTGTTGGAGCCGTTGACGGAGAAGAAGTCGCCTCCGAGCAGGACGTTCTTGCCGTCCGGGGTGAGCGTGACCGCGCGGCCCGGCTCGTCGGCGTTGGCGGTGAAGGGCTTGACCGCCCCGGTGGCGGCGTCGACGGCGGCGAACCGCTCGCGGGTCTGGCCCTCGACGGTGCCGAAGTCGCCGGCCGCGTACAGGGTGTCGTCGGAGACGGCGAGCGCCCGCACGGTGGCGGGGAAGGCCGGGTGGAAGGAGGCCTTGGGGGTGCAGCTGTCGATGTCGATCGCCGCGACGCTGGAGACCGGGGTGCCGTTGACGGCGCCGAAGTAGCCGCCTGCGTAGAGGGTCTTCTTGTCCTTCGACACGGCGAGCGCGCGCACCGTGGCGGTGCCGTCGCCGATGGTGAAGGCCAGTCGGCAGGAGGCCGGGTTGCCCGTCGCGGCGTCGAGCGCGACGAAGTTGACCGCTTCCTGCTCGGTGCCGGAGCCGCCGGCCGGCGGGCGGACCGCGGAGAAGGTGCCGCCCGCGAAGACGGTCCCGTTCGCCTGGGCCATCGCCCAGACGGTCCCGTTGGGCTGCCACGTGGGCAGGCTGTCGGCGGTGAACGCCACGGGCGGGGTGATGGCGGAGGCCTCGGGCATCAGCACCAGGCCGAGCCCGGTGCCCGCACCGGCCAGTGACAGGACGAGGGCAGCTGTCAGCCCTCTGGATCTACGCATGAACCCCCCAGGGCTGTCGCCCGGTTCTGATGGCTGGAACTGTCCGAACAGCCATATGTACTGGCGCGACCAGGGCTCACGCGAAGCCCGGTCACCTCCCCCGTCCCCGGCAGGGAGGGCGCACTGCGGACATACGGCAGGTTTGCCCCGGTCACACACGTGGAGACCTGTGACGATGACCGGGGCAGGCAAATCGTAGGCGAAATATAAGGCCTCAGCGGTCGATACGGACGGTTGCACCGGCCAGTTGGTCCTCGACCTGGCGGATGTCGGCGTCGACCATGATCCGGGCCAGCTCGGCCACCAGGACCGTCGGCTTCCAGCCAAGCAGCTCCTGCGCCTTGGAGGCGTCGCCGATGAGGGCGTCGACCTCGCTGGGGCGCTCGTACTTGGCGTCGTAGCGCACGTGCTCGGTCCAGTCCAGGCCGGCGTGGGCGAAGGAGGACTCGACGAACTCGCGCACGGTGGCGGCGACTCCGGTGGCGACGACGTAGTCGGTCGGCTCGTCCTGCTGGAGCATCCGCCACATGGCGTCCACGTACTCGGGCGCGTAGCCCCAGTCGCGGACGGCGTCGAGGTTGCCGAGGTAGAGGTGCTCCTGGAGTCCGGCCTTGATCCGGGCGACCGCACGGGTGATCTTGCGGGTCACGAAGGTCTCGCCGCGGCGCGGGGACTCGTGGTTGAACAGGATCCCGTTGACGGCGAACATGTCGTACGCCTCGCGGTAGTTCACCGTGGTCCAGTACGCGAAGACCTTCGCGGCGCCGTACGGGCTGCGCGGGTGGAACGGGGTGTTCTCGTTCTGCGGGGGCGGGGTGGAGCCGAACATCTCCGAGGACGAGGCCTGGTAGATGCGGGTGTCCACGCCGCTCGCACGGATGGCCTCCAGCAGCCGCAGCGCGCCGAGTCCGGTCACGTCGCCCGTGTAGAGGGGGGCGTCGAAGGAGACGCGGACGTGCGACTGGGCACCGAGGTTGTACACCTCGTCGGGCTGGATCTCGCGCAGGAGGTTCACGAGGGCGACGCCGTCGGACAGGTCGGCGTGGTGCAGGACGAAGGACCGGTTGGCCGTCTGCGGGTCCTGGTAGATGTGGTCGATGCGCTCGGTGTTGAAGCTGGAGGACCGCCGCACGAGCCCGTGCACCGTGTAGCCCTTGGACAGCAGGAGCTCGGAGAGGTAGGAGCCGTCCTGCCCGGTGACGCCGGTGATCAGTGCGGTCTTGCCCATGTGGGTCCCCCCTTGGGATCGTTGCGATGTGTGGTTCTGAGGCTGCGGCGCCTCGGGGCCGGCGGGTTCCGGTCCGGCAGGCCGCCCCCGGGCGGCGGGACCGCCGTACCGCCTGGTCTCGCGGTCGGGCACAAGGCCGTTGGCCCGGCCCCGTGGGCTGGATGCGTACCGTACACGTCCCCGCGCCACGGCCTTCGGCCGGTGCCGCTGCGCGGGGCCGCCTCCCCTCCCCGCCCCTTCTCCCCAGCTACCGCTGGGAGGTGCCCCCAGAAACCGCGGGGCTCCGTCCCCGGTCCCCCCGTTCCGGGCGCTTCGAGCCCGGTGCGCTCCAACGCCGCGCGGGCTTGAACCAGCCGCGGCGGCGGGCTGGCATCATCGGCGGTATGACAAGTTCGCTGCCGCTGCTGCCCCCGAACGCCCGCGTCTTCGTCGCGGGCCACCGCGGCCTCGTGGGGTCCGCGGTCGCCCGCCGCCTGACCGCCGACGGGCACGAGGTGCTCACCCGGGGCCGTGCCGACCTCGACCTGCGCGACGCCGCCGCGACAGGGGCGTACCTGCGCGACGTCCGCCCCGACGCCGTGGTGCTGGCCGCCGCCAAGGTCGGCGGGATCATGGCCAACAGCACCTACCCCGTGCAGTTCCTGGAGGACAACCTCAAAATCCAGCTGAGCGTCATCGGCGGCGCGCACGCCGCCGGGGTGCGCCGGCTGCTGTTCCTCGGCTCGTCCTGCATCTACCCCAAGCTCGCCCCGCAGCCCATCGGCGAGGACGCCCTGCTGACCGGCCCGCTGGAGCCGACCAACGAGGCGTACGCCCTGGCGAAGATCGCCGGCATCGTCCAGGTGCAGTCGTACCGCAAGCAGTACGGGGCCTCGTACATCTCGGCCATGCCCACGAACCTCTACGGCCCGGGCGACAACTTCGACCTCGAGTCCTCGCACGTGCTGCCCGCGCTGATCCGGCGCTTCCACGAGGCGGCGGCCGAGGGGCGCGAGGAGGTCACCCTGTGGGGCAGCGGCACCCCGCGCCGCGAGTTCCTGCACGTGGACGACCTCGCGGACGCCTGCGCGGTGCTGCTGAACACCTACGACGGCGACGAGCCGGTCAACGTCGGCTGCGGTGAGGACCTGACGATCCGGGAGCTGGCCGAGACCGTCGCCGAGGTGACCGGCTTCGCGGGGCGCCTGGCCTGGGACACCTCCAAGCCCGACGGCACCCCGCGCAAGCTCCTGGACGTCGGCCGCCTGACCGCGCTGGGCTGGAAGCCGCGGATCGCACTGCGGGACGGCATCGCCGCCACCTACCGGTGGTGGCGCGAGCAGGGCTGAGCGCGGGGCGTGCCGACGCACCGGGCGGCGGCCCTCAGTACGCTCCGCGGCCGTCGACGACGGCGCGGAGCGTACGGCCCATGACGTCCATGTCGCTGGTGAAGGACCAGTTGTCGACGTACTGCAGGTCGAGCTGGATCGTCTCGTCCCAGGACAGGTCGGAGCGGCCGCTGATCTGCCAGAGCCCGGTCATGCCCGGCCGGACGGTGAGTCGGCGCAGCTCGACCTCGTCGTACCGCTCCACCTCCTCCGGCAGGGGCGGACGCGGCCCCACCAGCGACATGTGCCCCGTCAGCACGTTGAGCAGCTGGGGCAGTTCGTCCAGGGAGGTGCGGCGCAGGAGCCGGCCGACCCGGGTCACCCGGGGATCGCGCCGGATCTTGAACATCAGCCCGTCGTTCTCGTTGGCCCCGGTGAGCTCGTCCTTGAGCCGGTCCGCGTCGACGACCATGGTGCGGAACTTCCACATGGTGAAGGGGATGCCGTCGCGGCCGATGCGCTGCTGGCGGTAGAACGCCGGGCCGCGGGAGCCGAAGCGGATCGCGAGCACGATCGCGAGGAAGAGCGGGGAGAGCAGCAGCAGTCCGAGTGCGGCTCCCGCGCGGTCCAGGGCGGACTTGAGCACGGTCTGGATGCCGCGGCTGACCGGCGGTGCCACGCGCAGGACGGCGAGCCCGCCCGCGGAGAGGGTCTCCAGGCGCTTGACGGAGACCTCCACGAGGCCGGGGAAGACGGCGAGGTCCAGCCCCGCGTCGTGCAGCGCCCACGCCACCCGGCGCAGCCGCTCCCCCGCGATCCGTGCGCCGGGGGCCACGAGGACGAGGTCGGCGTGGTGGCTGCGGACGGCGCCGAGCACGGCGTCGGCGTCGGCGGCGGGGGCTTCGGGCGCCTCGGCGTCGAGCCGGGCCGCGACGGGCACGCCGCTGTCGAGGGGTCCGGGGCCGACCGGGACGACGCCGACGACGACGTACGGGTGGTCGGTGCGGGCGGCGAGGTGGGAGATGACGGATCCTGCGGCGGCGGGCTCGCCTATCACCAGCACCCGGCTGACGGCCTGGGCCTCGCGGCGGGCGGCGGACAGGTGGCGGTAGGTCAGTTTGCGGCAGGCCACGGTGAGCAGGAGGGCGGGCACGAGGGCGCCGAGGGCGGCCAGCCGCGGCGTGCTCTCACCGGTGAGCACGCGGGCGACGGCCAGGACACCGATCAGAATCAGCCAGTCGTGGAGGACCGGCAGCACTCCGCGGGACTCGCCGAGCGCCCGGTTCGCGTAGCGGCGGCGCAGGGCCTGCACGCCGGTCCACGCCAGGGCGGCGCCGAGGGCGCAGTACAGCGGCCGGACCTGCTGCGCCGCCTGGAAGACGAGCCCCACGGGCACGGCGGCGCCGAGGACGTCGGCGGCTACGGCGGCGGGCAGGTACCAGCGGGCTTTGTCGCCGATTCGCCGCACCGGGGCAGCAGCATGCTCAGCCGCTGCTCCGGCCACTCTTTGCGCAGGAAAATGGACATGCCTCATGGGCCCCCCTGGCACGTGGTCATGTGACGGTGGCGCATGCCCGCGGCTTCCCCTGGCCCGGGCGGATGGCGCACCGGCAAACAGTACGACAAACAGACTTACGCCATGTACCGATTGCCCGAACGGGTACCCCTGGTGCTCGAGCGTCGGCAATCGGTATGAGCTGCTCCGGATCGGGCGGCGGAGCCTCCCACGCGAAGGTGAATGGTTCGGATACCGGATACGTCTGCACGGTCAACGAACCCTTTCCGGCCAATCTTTTGACGCGCCCCTGACATTGCAACCGGCAGCTGGCACTCTTCGATCCGTTCTTCGCACCAGCCCTGCTCTGCCCGGAGGCCCACCCAGCCGTCCGGACCCCCCTTGCAGAAGGAGTCTGCGTTGAGTCCCACCCCCCACAGGCGTGCCCAGGCTGCCGGAGCGCTCGTCGCCGCGGCCGCACTGCTCGCCGTCGGCATCCAGGCCGGCACCGCCTCCGCCGACGCCACCGCGTCGCAGGGCCTGACCTCCGCCAAGTCCAACCCGGGCGCGGCACCGTACCAGCTGAGCCCCTCGGAGCGTGCGACGCTCATCAGCGAGGCCAACTCGACGACCGCCGCGGCGGCCAAGGCGCTCGGCCTCGGCGGCCAGGAGAAGCTCGTCGTGCGCGACGTGGTCAAGGACGCGGACGGCACCACCCACACCACGTACGAGCGGACCTACGCCGGCCTGCCCGTACTCGGCGGCGACCTGACGGTCCACGCCAAGGGCGGCGTGACCAAGAGCGTCACCAAGGCCACCCAGCACGAGATCAAGGTCCCGGACACCGACGCCTCCGTCACCGCGTCCGCGGCCGAGGGCCAGGCGGTCTCCGCGGCGAACTCCGCCGGCTCCAAGCAGTCCAAGCCCGCCAAGGGCGCCCGCAAGGTGATCTGGGCGGCCGAGGGCGCGCCCGTCCTCGCCTACGAGACCGTCGTCAGCGGCCTCCAGGACGACGGCACCCCGAGCGAGCTGCACGTGGTCACCGACGCCAAGACCGGCGCGAAGATCACCCAGTGGCAGGCCATCGAGACCGGCACCGGCAACACCATGTACAGCGGCCAGGTCCAGATGGGCACCTCCGGCTCGGGCAGCAGCTTCACGCTGACCGACGCCGGCCGCGGCGGCCACAAGACCTACAACCTCAACGGCGGCTCCTCCGGCACCGGCACGCTGTTCACCAACAGCACCGACGTCTGGGGCAACGGCAGCGCCTCCAACAAGGAGACCGCCGGCGCGGACGCCCACTACGGCGCCCAGCTGACGTGGGACTACTACAAGAACGTCCACGGCCGCAACGGCCTGCGCAACGACGGCGTGGCCCCCTACAGCCGGGTCCACTACGGCAACGCCTACGTCAACGCGTTCTGGGACGACTCCTGCTTCTGCATGACGTACGGCGACGGCACGAGCAACACGCACCCGCTGACGTCCATCGACGTGGCCGCGCACGAGATGACCCACGGCCTGACCTCGGTCACCGGCAACATGACCTACAGCGGTGAGCCCGGCGGCCTGAACGAGGCGACCTCCGACATCATGGCGGCGGCCGTCGAGTTCTACGCCAACAACCCGCAGGACGTCGGCGACTACCTCGTCGGCGAGAAGATCGACATCAACGGCGACGGCACCCCGCTGCGCTACATGGACAAGCCGAGCAAGGACGGCGGGTCGAAGGACTCGTGGTACTCCGGCATCGGCAGCATCGACGTCCACTACTCCTCGGGCCCGGCCAACCACTGGTTCTACCTGGCCTCCGAGGGCTCCGGCGCCAAGGTCATCAACGGCGTGAGCTACAACTCGCCGACCTCCGACGGCCTGCCCGTCACCGGCATAGGCCGCGACGCCGCCGCCAAGATCTGGTTCCGCGCGCTGACGGTGGGCTACTTCAAGTCCAACACGAACTACGCGGCCGCCCGCACGGCGACCCTCCAGGCCGCCGCCGACCTGTACGGCGCCGGCTCGGCCACGTACAACAACGCGGCGAACGCGTGGGCGGCCATCGCCGTCGGCCCGCGCATCAACGACGGCGTCACGGTCACCCAGATCGCCAACCAGACCACCAAGGTCAACACCGCGGTGAGCCTGCAGGTCCAGGCGACCAGCACCAACCCGGGCGCCCTGAGCTACGCGGCGAGCGGACTGCCGGCCGGCCTGTCCATCAACTCCTCGACGGGCCTGATCTCGGGCACGCCGACCACCACGGGCACGTCCAACGTGACGGTGACGGTGACCGACTCCGCCGGCAAGTCCGGTACGTCGTCCTTCACCTGGACGGTCAGCACCAACGAGCAGAACGTGTTCGAGAACACGAACGACTACACGATCAACGACAACTCCACCGTGGAGTCGCCGATCACCGTGTCGCGTTCGGGCAACGCCCCGAGCACCCTCAAGGTGGACGTGAACATCGTCCACACCTACGTCGGTGACCTCCGGGTCGACCTCGTCGCCCCCGACGGCACCGTCTACAACCTGCGCAACCGCACCGGCGGCAGCGCGGACAACATCGTCCAGAGCTTCACCGTGGACGCCTCCTCCGAGGTCGCGAGCGGCGTCTGGAAGCTGCGGGTGGCGGACCTCGCCAGCCTCGACACCGGCTACATCAACAGCTGGAAGCTCACCTTCTGACCCTTCGGGGCAGGTGCGCCTGACGGCTGACACGACACGGGGCCGTCCGGGAGAGACCCTCCCGGACGGCCCTGTTCCATGCGTGCGGCGACCGTCAGGGGATCGCCTTGAAGATCGCGTCGTACATGTCGGGCTCGTGCTGCTCCTCCGGGCCCTGCTGCTCCGGGCCCTGCTGCTCCGGGCCCTGCTGCTCGTCCCGGCCCATCTGCTCGTCCTCGGGGGCCTGCTCGTCCGCGGGAGCCTGCTGCTGGTCCTCACCCTGCTGCTGGTCGGGGCCCTGCTGCTGGTCCTCGCCCTGCTGCTGGTCGAGGCCCTGCTGCTGGTCCTGGTTCTGCTGCTCCTCCGGGGCCATCTGCTCGTCCCGGCCCTGCTGCTCCTCCGGGGCCATCTGCTCGTCCCGGCCCTGCTGCTCCTCGGAGGCCTGCTGCTCGTCCCGCGGCTGGTCCTGGAGCTGCTCCTGGCCCTGCGGCTCGTCGCGCGGCTGGTCGTCGTCGTCCGCGGCGATGACCTTGGTCGCCTGGCCCGCGGGGCGGTGGTCGCCGTTCGCCCCGTCGCGGCGGCTGCGGTAGTCGTCGTAGTAGTAGTCGTCGTAGCGGTCTTCGTCGACGTGCCTGGGCTTGAAGTACACCGAGCGCACCGACACGTTGTGGACCTCGTCACCCGGCTCCAGCGTCCGCGTCGCGCGCTCGTTGCAGCCGCGGTCCCGGAAGAGCACCGCGATCGAGTTCGTCTCGTTGCGCACGGCCGAGGCGGTTTCGTTGCGGGAGGTACCGGTCAGCTCGTAGCAGGTGTCGTTGTCCGCCGGACGGATCTCCCGGTACTCCCGGAGCCCGTCTTCGACGATGTACTGCAGTCTTCCCCGGATCCGGCCGTCGTCGCCGCCGTGTTCGGCGGCCAGCGAGCTGCCGGCCGTGGGAAGGGCGAGGCTGAGTGCTCCGAGGAACGCAAGGGCAGTGGGGCGAAGGCGCATGGGGGGGCGATCCGTTCTGTGGGTACGGGATGCCGGTCCGGTGGCATCCAGCGGGCAGCGTAGGAGCGCGGCCCACCGGTGAATCGGTTCGGCATGCGCAGGCGTTCGCAGGTTCACCCGCCCGGCAGGTCCCATGGGCCATACGGCAGCCCGGGGTGGCGCCGTACGGCCCTACCGCCCCTCAGACGGGGGTGCGTTCGCCCGCCGGGGCCGCTCCCCGTGCCCCGGCCGCGGCGTCCCCGCCCCCCTGTGGCGCCCCGGCACCGGCCGCGGGCCGCGGGCGCACGAGCAGGACCACGGCCACCGCGCCGAGCAGCCCCATCACGCCCGAGGCCGCGAAGGTCTCGCGCAGCCCGGACGCGAACGCCTCCTCGACCCAGGCCCGGGCGGCGGGCGCGGCCGCCAGCAGCCGGGCCGCCCCGCCGGACGCCAGCACCTCGGCGGTGCCCTCGGGCCGGCCGGAGCCGGCGAGCCCGTCGGCCAGCCCGGCGCGGAACAGCGTGCCGAGGACCGCGACGCCGAAGGCCATGCCGAGCTGGCGCGCGGCGTTCAGCGCACCGCCGGCCATGCCCGCCCGGTCCGGGGCCACGGCGCCCATCACCGTGGCGGCCAGCGGCGGGAGCGCCGCCCCGACTCCCGCACCGGTCACCAGCAGCCCCGGGACCAGGGCCGGCCAGCCGTCGCCCGCGTCCAGCATCCAGGCCTGGAGCAGCGCGCCCGCGACGATGAGGAGCAGCCCGCCGCCGATCGTCAGCCGGGCCGGGACCCCCTGCAGCAGCCGCCCGGCCGCGGCGGAGACGAGGAAGGCGGCCAGGCTCAGCGGCACCAGCACCAGCCCGGCGCCGACGGGGCCCATGCCCTCGACGGTCTGCAGCCACAGGGACACGTACATGAGGTACGAGAACGCGGCGCCGGACAGCAGCAGGGCCGCGGCCATGACGCCGGTGAAGGTCCGGTCGCGGAACAGCGACAGGTCCAGCATCGGGTGGGCGCTGCGCAGTTCGGCGACGGCGAAGACGGCGAAGGCGGCGGCGCCCAGCCCGAACAGGACGAGCGGGGCGGTCGCGCCCCAGCCGTCCTCCCCGGCCCGGATCAGTGCGTAGGTGACCAGGCCCGCGCCCGCGGTGAAGGCGGCCATGCCGGGCAGGTCCAGGCCCCGGGTGTGCGGGGCGCGGGACTCGGCCACCGCCCTGAGGGTGACGTACACGGCGAGCGCGCAGACGGGGAGGTTGACGAAGAAGATCCAGCGCCAGCCGAAGTGCTCGGTGATCAGACCGCCGAGGATCGGCCCGGCCGCGGCGGCCGCGCCGCTGACCGCACCCCAGACGCCGAAGGCGACGCCCCGGTCGCGGCCCTGGTAGGCCTGGCTGAGCAGGGCCATGGTGGTGGCGAACATCGCGGCGGCGCCGACGCCCTGCACGGCGCGGAAGGCGATCAGCGCGCCGGGCCCGTCGGCCAGCCCGCAGGCGAGCGAGGAGGCGGCGAAGAGGGCGAGTCCGCCGAGGTAGACGGCGCGCCGGCCGATCCGGTCGGCGAGGGAGCCCGCGCCGAGCAGGAGGGCGGCGAGGGCCAGGGCGTATCCGTCCATGACCCATTGCAGGGCGGCGAAGCCGGTGTCCATGTCGGAGGCCATGTCGGGCAGGGCGACGGTGACGATGGTGACGTCGACCAGGAGCATGAACGCTCCGAGGCACACCGCCGCCAGGGGCAGCCATTTGCGCATGCGGAATCTCCTCGGTAGGGCGGGAAGGACTCCAGCCTCGGGGCGCCGCCCCGCACGGCCCACCCGCAGGCCGCCCGGTGCCGGATTTCGCCCGGGAATCGCCCTGCGATGATGGAAACCATGATTCCCGTGCCGTACGACGCCCTCGACCAGGCCCTGATCCAGGCGCTGATGGTCGACGGCCGGGCCTCCTTCCGCCGGATCGCACAGGTGCTGGAGGTCTCCGACCAGACGGTGGTGCGCCGGTACCGCCGGCTGCGGACCTCCGGCCTGATCCGGGTGGTGGGGCTCCCGGTGGGCCCCCGCGTCGGGCTGTTCGAGTCCTGGCTGCGGGTGCAGTGCGCGCCCGACGCCGCGGTCGCCGTCGCCGAGGCGCTGGCCCGGCGGCCCGACAGCGCCTGGGTGAAGCTCACCTCCGGGGGCACCGAGATCCACTGCCTCACCAAGGCGCGGACCAGCCAGGACCGCGACCTGCTGCTGCTGGAGAAGCTGCCGCGCACCCGGCGGGTGACCGCGGTCAGCGCCCAGACCATCCTGCGGGTGTTCCGCGGCGGCCCGTCGCGCTGGAAGGGCCTGGACGTGCTGCGGCCCGACCAGGTCGCGGCGCTGGAGCCGCCCGCTGCGCAGCCCTCGCCCGAGCGGTACGCCCTGGATGCGCAGGAGCTGGCGCTGCTGGCGGTCCTGGGCCGGGACGGCCGGTCGAGCAGCGCCGAACTGGCCCGTGCCACCGGCCTGTCGGAGTCCACCGCGCGGCGCCGGGTGGAGCGGCTGCGGGAGGAGGGGGCGCTGTACCTGGACGTGGAGCTGGTCCCGGCGCTGTTCGGGTACGAGACGGAGGCCTCGCTGATGATGACCGCGGCCCCGGGCCGGCTGGCGCAGGTGGGCGAGGCCCTGGCCGGGCATCCCGAGGTGGCGTTCGCCGCCGCCGTGACGGGGGCGACGAACCTGAAGGTGTCGCTGGTGTGCCGGGACACCGACGCGCTGTACACGTACCTGACCGAGCGGATCGGCTCGGTGCCCGGCATCCAGCAGGTGGAGGCGATACCGACCCTGCGGACGGTCAAGCGGGCCGGGATGCTGGTGGAGGGCGGGCGGCTGGTGGACCCGCCGCCCGCCCCCTGACACCGCGCGCCGCGGCTGCAAAGCTGCGACCGCAGCCGCAGCCGCAGCCGGCTAGCGCAGCAGCACGCCGTCCTGCGCGCCCGCGTCACCGGCCGCGCCGGCGTCCGCCGGGGCGGCGACCAGCCCCAGTTCGGCCGGGGAGGCCAGCAGCGGGTGCGCCGGCAGGATCCGGACGGTGTAGCCGAAGGGCCCGGTGCGGTCGAGGGCGAGCGGGCCCTCGTACGTCCAGCGGCCCTCCAGGTCCGGTCCGGCGGCCGGCTTCAGCGGGAACGTCCGCCCGCCCTGGATCACGTCCTGCGCATCGACCCGGCCGGCGACGGCCTGCACCTCCACGTCCTCGGGCGCCAGCGCGTCGAGCGCCACGCGCACCCGCAGCGTGAGGGTGGCGCCGAGTTCGGCGGTGCCGTTCACCGGAGCCGCGGCCAGCGCCTCCACGTGCTCGACGGCGACCTGCGGCCAGGCCGCCCGGACCCGCCCCTTCCACCAGGCCAGGTCCCGGGCCGCCGCCGGTTTCAGCGCCCGGTGGGCGCGCGCGGCCGGCGCGTACAGCCGCTCCACGTACTCGCGCACCATCCGCCCGGCGAGCACCTTGGGTCCCAGGGAGACCAGGGTGCGCCGGACCATCTCGATCCAGCGCACGGGCAGCCCGCTGCGGCCGGTGCGGTCGTAGAACCGGGGTGCGACCCGGTCCTCGATCAGCTCGTAGAGGGCGGCCGCCTCCAGGTCGTCGCGCCGGTCCTCGTCCCGGCCGAGCCCGTCGGCGGTGGGGATGGCCCAGCCGAAGTCGGGCTCGAACCACTCGTCCCACCAGCCGTCGAGGACCGACAGGTTGAGACAGCCGTTGAGGGCGGCCTTCATCCCGCTGGTGCCGCAGGCCTCCAGCGGGCGCAGGGGGTTGTTGAGCCAGACGTCGCAGCCCGGGTAGAGCTTCTGCGCCATGGCCATGCCGTAGTCGGGCAGGAAGACGATGCGGTGGCGCACCCGCGGGTCGTCGGCGAAGCGGACCAGCTCCTGCACCAGCCGCTTGCCGCCGTCGTCGGCCGGGTGGGCCTTGCCCGCGACGACGATCTGCACGGGCCGGTCGGGGTGCAGCAGCAGGCCGCGCAGCCGCTCGGGGTCGCGCAGCATCAGCGTGAGCCGCTTGTAGGAGGGCACGCGGCGGGCGAAGCCGATGGTGAGGACGTCGGGGTCGAGGACGTCGTCCACCCAGCCGAGTTCCGCCTCGGCGGCCCCGCGCTGGCGCCAGGAGGCCCGCAGCCGCTCCCGTACCTCCAGCACCAGCTGTTCGCGCAGGCCGCGGCGCAGGTCCCAGATGTCCTGGTCGGCGATGTCCGCGACCGCGTCCCAGCGCTGGGAGCCGCCCACCGAGAGGGCGTCCTCGGTCCGGCCGGCGCCGATCTGGCGCGCCCCGAGCCGGACGACCTCGGGGGCCACCCAGGTCGGCGCGTGCACGCCGTTGGTGATGGAGGTGATGGGGACGTCGGCGGGGTCGAATCCCGGCCACAGCCCCGCGAACATGCCGCGGCTGACGGCGCCGTGCAGGGTGGAGACGCCGTTGGCGCGCTGGGCCAGGCGCAGCCCCATCACGGCCATGTTGAACACGCCCGGGTCGCCTCCGGGGTAGGTCTCGGCGCCCAGTTCGAGGATCCGGTCGACGGGTACGCCGGCCAGCTCGGCGCCGGTGCCGAAGTGGCGGGCGACCAGGGCGCGGTCGAAGCGGTCGATGCCGGCGGGGACGGGGGTGTGGGTGGTGAAGACGGTGCCGGCCCGGACCGCCTCGACGGCCGCGTCGAAGCCGAGGCCGTGCTCCCCGTCGAGTTCCCTTATGCGCTCCAGCCCGAGGAAGCCCGCGTGTCCCTCGTTGGTGTGGAACACCTCGGGGGCGGGGTGCCCCGTGAGGGTGCAGTACGTGCGCACCGCGCGCACGCCGCCGATGCCGAGCAGCATCTCCTGGAGCAGGCGGTGGTCGCTGCCGCCGCCGTAGAGCCGGTCGGTCACCTCGCGGGCGGCGGCGTCGTTGTCCTCGACGTCCGAGTCGAGCAGGAGCAGCGGGACCCGGCCGACGCGGGCCTGCCAGACGTGGGCGTGCAGGGCCCGGCCGCCGGGCAGGCTCAGCGAGACCCGGGCCGGGGTGCCCTCGGCGTCCCGCAGCAGGGACAGGGGGAGCTCGTTGGGGTCGAGGACGGGGTAGTGCTCCTGCTGCCAGCCGTCGCGGGAGAGGGACTGGCGGAAGTACCCGTGCCGGTACAGCAGTCCGACGCCGATGAGCGGGGCGCCGAGGTCGCTGGCGGCCTTGAGGTGGTCCCCGGCCAGGATGCCGAGGCCGCCGGAGTACTGGGGCAGGGCGGCGGTGATGCCGAATTCCGGCGAGAAGTAGGCGATGGCGGCGGGCAGGTCGGCGGCGTCCCGGTGGGTCTGGTACCAGCGGGCGCCGTGCACGTAGTCGTCGAGGTCGGCGGCGGCGACGGCGAGGCGGCGCAGGAACCGCCGGTCGCCGGCCAGCTCGTCGAGCCGCGCGGCGGATGCGGAGCCGAGCAGCCGGACGGGATCGCCGCCCGCCGCGTGCCAGCCCTCGGGGTCGACGGATTGGAAGAGTTCGCGGGTCTCCGTGTGCCACGACCAGCGCAGGTTGCGTGCGAGGTCGGCCAGCGGCAGCAGGGGGTCGGGGAGTACGGGGCGTACGGTGAATCGACGGATAGCCTTCACGCGTTCCACCTTCGCAGGCAAGGGCGGACAGGAGCGGCCGCACCACGCTGTGCGCCCGCGCAACAACACCCCCGGAAGGCTAGCCGCGGCGCCGCCCGCGCTGCCACGGCGCCTCGGTCGGCCCTCCACCGCCTTGCGAGACTCGCTCCTTCGTGTGGTTCCGGTGACCCCTGGGACGGGGGGTTTCCGGCCCCGCGCGGGCGGGTCCGGCGCTCGTACCTCCGGTAGTCCCGACGGACTTGACGGAGCATGGCCGGAAGTCGGCCAAGGGCTTGGTGGAGGCCGCAGGACTACGTACGAGTAGTTAACCAAGTGCGCGGATTGGGCGCGTCAGGAGTGGGAAGGGCTCCCCGCGTACCTGCACGGCACACCTCGCCCAACCCTCTCCCGCCACCCGAGTGAACGCGGACAGGAGCGGCCATGCCCGCAGCCGAGCCGTCTTCCGAGCGGCTAGAAACAGAGCGAACAGAGCGTGCACTACCGGTCGGCATCGTCCCGGCCGGCCTGTTGACACCGAGCCCTGCGAACTGCCCCCAGGTGATCCCATCATGATCGGTCGCATTCCCGTGCTGGACGTCCGCCCCGCCGTCGACTGCGGTGCCAGACCCGCCAAGGCGGTGGTGGACGAGGTCTTCGAGATCTCCGCCACCGTGTTCCGCGAGGGCCACGACGCCGTCGCCGCCCACGTCGTGCTGCGGGACCCGAGCGGCAAGCTGCGGCCGCCCGTGCCGATGCGCGAGCTCGCCCCCGGCACCGACCGGTGGGGGGCCCGGGTGTCCGCCGACACCGAGGGGAGGTGGACGTACACCGTCGAGGCCTGGAGCGATCCGCTGGCCACCTGGCGGGCGCACGCCGCGGTGAAGATCCCGGCCGGGATCGACCCGGGGCTGACGCTGCTGGAGGGGGCCGAACTCTACGAGCAGGCCGCCGCGAAGATCCCCAAGCGGGACGGGCGGGCGCACGTCCTGGCCGCCGCCGAGGCGATGCGCGACGAGGACAGGCCGGTCGCCGAGCGGTACGCGGCGGCCCTGGAGCCCGAGGCGGAGGCCGCGCTCGCCCGGCGCCCTTACCGGGAGCTGGTGTCGGCGGCCAAGGGCCTGCCGCTGCTGGTGGAGCGCAAGCGGGCGCTGTTCGGCTCCTGGTACGAGATGTTCCCCCGGTCCGAGGGGGCCGTGGTCGAGCCCGGCGCCGCACCGGTCAGCGGCACCTTCCGCACCGCCGCCGAGCGCCTTCCGGCCATCGCCGCGATGGGCTTCGACGTGGTGTACCTGCCGCCGATCCACCCCATCGGGAGCACCTTCCGCAAGGGGCCCAACAACACGTTGTCGGCCGGGAGTTGGGACCCCGGTGTGCCGTGGGCCATCGGCTCCACCGAGGGCGGCCACGACGCCGTCCACCCGGAGCTGGGCACCCTGGAGGACTTCGACGCCTTCGTCGCCCGGGCCCGCGAGCTCCAGCTGGAGGTCGCGCTGGACTTCGCACTGCAGTGCTCGCCCGACCACCCGTGGGTGGAGAAGCACCCCGAGTGGTTCCGCCACCGCGCCGACGGCACGATCGCGTACGCCGAGAACCCGCCGAAGAAGTACCAGGACATCTACCCGATCCACTTCGACACCGACATGGCCGGCATCGTCGAGGAGACCGTCCGCATCCTGCGGCACTGGATGGACCACGGCGTCCGCATCTTCCGGGTGGACAATCCGCACACCAAGCCGGTCGTCTTCTGGCAGAAGGTGATCGCGGACATCAACAGGACCGACCCGGACGTGATCTTCCTGGCCGAGGCCTTCACCCGGCCGGCCATGATGCGGGCGCTCGCCGCGATCGGCTTCCAGCAGTCCTACACGTACTTCACCTGGCGCAACACGAAGGCGGAGCTGACCGAGTACCTGACCGAGCTCTCGGACGACCGTTCGGCCTCGGTGATGCGGCCGAACTTCTTCGTCAACACCCCGGACATCCTCCACGCCTACCTGCAGCGCGGCGGCCGCCCCGCCTTCGAGGTCCGCGCCGTCCTGGCCGCCACCCTCTCCCCCACCTGGGGCATCTACGCCGGCTACGAGCTGTGCGAGAACACCCCGGTCCGCGAGGGCAGCGAGGAGTACCTGCACTCCGAGAAGTACGAGCTGCGGCCGCGCGACTGGGCGGCCGCCGAGCGCGACGGAACGACCATCGCCCCGCTGATCACCACGCTGAACCGGGTGCGCCGGCGCAACCCCGCCCTGCAGCAGCTGCGCGACATCCATTTCCACACGACCGACAACGACCAGGTGATCGCCTATTCGAAGCGCGCGGGCGCCAATTCCGTACTGGTGGTCGTCAACCTCGATCCGCACCACACCCAGGAGGCGACCGTCTCGTTGGACATGCCGGTACTCGGCCTCGACTGGCACGGGTCCCTCGCGGTGCGCGACGAGCTCACCGGCGAGACCTATCACTGGGGCAGGGCGAACTACGTGCGCCTCGAGCCGGGCCGCACACCCGCGCACGTACTGACCGCTCTGCGACCGTCCCCGCCCACCGGAGGGTCACCCACCACATGATGATCAACGATCCCGTCCACGACACCTTCGAGGACACCCCCGCCAAGGACCGCGACCCCGACTGGTTCAAGCGGGCCGTCTTCTACGAGGTCCTGGTCCGTTCCTTCCACGACAGCAACGGCGACGGCGTGGGGGACCTCAAGGGGCTCACGCAGAAGCTGGACTACCTCCAGTGGCTGGGCGTCGACTGCCTCTGGCTGCCGCCGTTCTTCGCCTCACCGCTGCGGGACGGGGGCTACGACGTCTCCGACTACACCTCGGTGCTGCCCGAGTTCGGCGACCTCGCCGACTTCGTGGAGTTCGTCGACGCCGCGCACCAGCGGGGCATGCGCGTGATCATCGACTTCGTCATGAACCACACGAGCGACCAGCACGAGTGGTTCCAGCAGTCCCGCAAGGACCCGGACGGGCCCTACGGCGACTACTACGTGTGGGCGGACAACGACAAGCAGTACCAGGACGCCCGGATCATCTTCATCGACACCGAGACGTCGAACTGGACCTACGACCCGGTCCGCAAGCAGTACTACTGGCACCGGTTCTTCTCGCACCAGCCCGACCTCAACTACGAGAACCCGGCCGTGCAGGAGGAGATCATCTCCGCCCTGCGCTTCTGGCTGGACCTCGGCATCGACGGCTTCCGGCTCGACGCCGTGCCGTACCTCTTCGCCGAGGAGGGCACCAACTGCGAGAACCTGCCCCGCACCCACTCGTTCCTGAAGAGGGTGCGCGCCGAGATCGACGCGCACTACCCCGACACCGTCCTGCTCGCCGAGGCCAACCAGTGGCCGGAGGACGTCGTCGACTACTTCGGGAACTACGCCGCCGGGGGGGACGAGTGCCACATGGCGTTCCACTTCCCCGTCATGCCGCGCATCTTCATGGCGGTGCGAAGAGAGTCCCGCTACCCGGTCTCCGAGATCCTGGCCAAGACCCCGCAGATCCCGGACCGCTGCCAGTGGGGCATCTTCCTGCGCAACCACGACGAGCTCACCCTCGAAATGGTCACGGACGAAGAGCGCGACTACATGTACGCCGAGTACGCCAAGGACCCGCGCATGCGGGCCAACATCGGCATCCGGCGCCGGCTCGCCCCGCTCCTCGACAACGACCGGCACCAGATCGAGCTGTTCACCGCCCTGCTGCTGTCCCTGCCCGGCTCGCCGATCCTCTACTACGGCGACGAGATCGGCATGGGCGACAACATCTGGCTCGGCGACCGCGACGGGGTACGCACCCCGATGCAGTGGACCCCCGACCGCAACGCCGGTTTCTCCTCCTGCGATCCGGGCAGGCTGAACCTGCCCGTCATCATGGACCCGGTCTACGGGTACCAGGTCACCAACGTCGAGGCGGCGATGTCCTCGCCGTCCTCGCTGCTGCACTGGACCCGCAGGCTCATCGAGGTCCGCAAGGCGAACCCGGCCTTCGGCCTCGGCTCGTACACCGAACTGCCGTCGTCCAACCCGGCGGTGCTGGCGTTCCTGCGCGAGTACGGCGACGACCTCGTGCTGTGCGTGCACAACTTCTCCCGCTTCGCCCAGCCCACCGAGCTGGACCTGCAGTCGTTCAACGGGCGGGTCCCGGTGGAGCTCACCGGCGACGTGCGCTTCCCGCCGATCGGCGAGTGGCCGTACCTGCTCACCCTCGCGGGGCACGGCTTCTACTGGTTCCGCCTGCGCACCGAGTAGGCGGGGCCGGCGGGCCGGCACGTGCATGCCGGCCCGGCAGGCGGGCAACCGCAGGAGGCGCACCGCCGCAGGCACGAACCGGCTCCGCACGCCACAGGGGGCGGGCCACACGAACGGGTCAACGGCCCGCCCCTGTACGGATCATCCTGACCCGACACACATCCACCACCGGACAGCAACCCTCGCCATCCGGGACACTCTGCGCATTCTGTGACGGCCCGGGGAAAGGACGCGACGCCATGTCGGAGGCTGCATCCGCCCGGAGCCGCCAGGGCAGTCTGGCCGCCGTCCCGCTCAAACCGCTGGAGGCGATGCTGCGGGCCTGGCTGCCAGGGCAGCGCTGGTTCGCCGGCAAGGGACGCGCGATCACCCGGCTGCGCCTGGTCAGCGCCGTCGAGCTGCTGCCGCCCGGGACCACCCCCGGGCTGCTGCACCTGCTCGTCGGCGTGGACTGCGCCGACGGGGCCGCGGACTGCTACCAGCTGCTGCTCGGGGTGCGCCCCGCGCCGCTCCCGCCGCCCCTCGCACCCGCCCTCATCGGCCACGCCGCGCAGGGCCCGTACGCCGGCCACGCCGTCTACGAGGCCCTGGGCGACCCGCGGCTCGCCGCGCTGCTGCTGGAACGGTTGCGCACCCCCGGCAGCCACGGCCCGCTCCGCTTCGACCGCGACCCGGCCGCACTGATCCCCGACGGGGCCGCCCCGCGGCCGCTGTCGGGGGAGCAGACCAACTCCTCGCTGATCTACGGGGATTCGTACATCCTGAAGGTCTTCCGCCGGGTCGGGCCCGGGGTCAACCCGGACCTGGAGCTGCCCAGAGCGCTCGCCGCCGCCGGCTGCACCCGCGTGCCCGCGCCGGTCGCCTGGTACGAGGCCGAGCTGGCCGGCGCCGAGCCGCTGACCCTGGGGGTGCTCCAGCCCTACCTGCGCGGTTCCGACGACGGCTGGCAGCTCGCGCTGCGCCGGCTCGGAGCGGGCGCCGACTTCACCGCCGAGGCGCACGCCCTGGGGCGGGCCACCGCCGAGGTGCACAGCGCGCTCGCCACCGCCCTGCCCACCCTCGCGCTGGGCCCGGAGCAGACCGCCCGGCTCGCCGCCGGGATGACGGCGCGGCTCGCGGCCACCGTCCGCGAGGTGCCGGCGCTCCAGCCCTACGAGGACGGGCTGCGCGGCGCCTTCGACGCCCTGGCCGCCTCCCGCGGGAGCGGGGTGCCCGCCCAGCGCATCCACGGCGACCTGCACCTGGGGCAGACCCTGCGCACCGCCGACGGCAGCTGGGCCCTGATCGACTTCGAGGGAGAGCCGGCCCGGCCGCTCGCCGACCGCCGCCGGCCCGAACCCGCGGTGCGCGACATCGCCGGGATACTGCGCTCGTTCGACTACGCGGCGCGCTCCCACCGCCCCTTCGCCCCGGCCTGGGCGGACGCCTGCCGGGCCGCCTTCTGCGAGGGCTACGCCCGCACCACCGGCCGCGATCCGCGCGAGGACCCGGTCCTGCTGCGCGCGTACGAGACCGACAAGGCGGTGTACGAGGCCCGCTACGAGTCCCGGCACCGCCCCGACTGGCTGCACGTCCCGATGGCGGCCATCCGCCGCCTCGCCGAACGCGAGCGCCCGGCCCACCGCGTGCCGCCGCCCCCGCCGCCCGGCAGTCCCGCCCCCCACCCCCATCCGAAGCCCCCGAGGAGGCCGCTCGCGTGAGCGCCGCACGACAGCCGTCACCGACCGTCCGCGAAGAGGCCGCATCCGCAGCCGCGCCACCGGCCGCGGCCCCGCCCGCCGCCGCGGCGCCCGCACCCGCCCGCGCGTCCGCGCGCGCCCGTACGCCGAGGGCCCGCCGGGCCGCCCCTGCACCCGGGGTGCGGCCGGCTCCCGCGCTCGGCGCCGGGGACCGGGCCCGGCTGCTGGAGGGCCGCCACCACGATCCGCACGCCGTGCTCGGGGCCCATGTGCAGCAGGACGGGGTGTCCTTCCGGGTGCTGCGCCCGTACGCCAAGGCGGTCACGGTCGTCGCCGAGGGGCTGCGGGCCGAGCTCCACGACGACGGCGACGGGCTGTTCTCCGCGCTGCTGCCGCTGACCGGCGTGCCGGACTACCGGCTGCTCGTGTCGTACGACGGCGGCGAGATCGAGATGCACGATCCCTACCGCTTCCTGCCCGCGCTCGGCGAGCTGGACCTGCACCTGATCGGCGAGGGCCGGCACGAGGAACTGTGGACGGCGCTCGGCGCCCGGCCGATGGAGCACCAAGGGGTGTCCGGCACCCGGTTCACGGTGTGGGCGCCGAACGCGCAGGGCGTCCGGGTCACCGGGGACTTCTCGTACTGGGACGCGGTGGGCCACCCGATGCGCTCGCTGGGCTCCTCCGGGGTGTGGGAGCTGTTCCTGCCGGGCGTGGGCGAGGGCACGCTGTACAAGTACGACATCACGCGCCCGGACGGCAGCCACACCCTGCGGGCCGACCCGATGGCGCAGTACGCGGAGGTCCCGCCGGCCACCGCCTCGATCGTCACGGCCTCGCACCACCGCTGGCAGGACGCCGAGTGGATGGCGGCCCGCGGCGCCCGCCCGCACCACCAGGCCCCCTTCTCGGTGTACGAGGTGCACCTGGCGTCGTGGCGGCCGGGGCTGTCGTACCGGCAGCTGGCCGAGCAGCTGCCGCCGTACGTCAAGGACCTCGGCTTCACGCACGTGGAGCTGATGCCGATCGCCGAGCACCCCTTCGGTGGCTCGTGGGGCTACCAGGTCACCGGCTACTACGCGCCGACCTCGCGGATGGGCGGCCCGGACGACTTCCGGGCGCTGGTGGACGCGCTGCACCAGGCGGGGATCGGGGTGATCGTCGACTGGGTGCCGGCGCACTTCCCGCGCGACGACTGGGCGCTGGCCGAGTTCGACGGCCGGCCGCTGTACGAGCACCAGGACCCGCGGCGGGCTTCGCACCCGGACTGGGGGACGCTGGAGTTCGACTACGGCCGCAAGGAGGTCCGCAACTTCCTCGTCGCCAACGCCGTGTACTGGTGCCAGGAGTTCCACGTGGACGGGCTGCGCGTGGACGCGGTGGCGTCCATGCTCTACCTGGACTACTCGCGCGGCGAGGGCGAGTGGTCGCCCAACGAGCACGGCGGGCGCGAGAACCTGGACGCGGTGGCGCTGCTGAAGGAGATGAACGCGGTCGTCTACCGGCGCTGCCCGGGGGTGGTGACGATCGCGGAGGAGTCCACGGCCTGGGAGGGCGTGACCCGGCCCACGGACGCGGGCGGGCTCGGCTTCGGGCTGAAGTGGAACATGGGCTGGATGCACGACACGCTGCGGTACGCCTCGAAGGACCCGGTGCACCGCAAGTACCACCACCACGACATGACCTTCGGGATGGTGTACGCGTACAGCGAGAACTACGTGCTGCCGATCTCGCACGACGAGGTGGTGCACGGCAAGGGCTCGCTGGTGTCGAAGATGCCCGGCGACTGGTGGCAGCAGCGGGCCGCGCACCGGGCGTACCTGGGCTTCATGTGGGCCCATCCGGGCAAGCAACTGCTGTTCATGGGGCAGGAGTTCGCCCAGGGCAGCGAGTGGTCGGAGAGCCACGGGCCGGACTGGTGGCTGCTGGACTCCGCCTATCCGGCGGCCGGCGACCACGAGGGCGTGCGGACGCTGGTGCGCGACCTGAACCGGACGTACGCGGCGGTGCCCGCCCTGTGGGAGCGGGACACCGTGCCGGAAGGCTTCGCGTGGGTGGAGGCGGACGCCGCCGACGACAACGTCTTCGCCTTCCTGCGGTACGCGCACGACGGTTCGCAGCTGCTGTGCGTGTCGAACTTCTCGCCGGTGGTGCGGCACGGGTACCGGCTCGGCGTCCCGGAGCAGGTGCCGCTGTGGCGGGAGGTCCTCAACACGGACCTGGAGCCCTACGGCGGCAGCGGCGTGCGCCTGCTTCAGCCGCTGCGGCCCGAGCCGGTACCCGCCCAGGGCCGCCCGGCGAGCGTGCGCCTGACGCTGCCGCCGCTGGCCACGGTCTGGCTCAGGCCGTAGCCGCCACCGCCGGGCCCGGCGCCGTCACCGCTTCGAGCTCCTGGAGCAGGCGGCGCTTGGGCCGGGCCCCGACCATCTGCTGCACGGGCTCGCCGTCGCGGAAGACGATCAGGGTCGGCATGGACAGCACCCCGTAGCGGGAGACGGTCTCGGGGTTGGTGTCCGCGTCGATCTGGACGACCTTGAGCCGGTCGGCGTGCTCGGCGGCCACGGCGGAGAGCACGGGCGCGAGCTGCCGGCACGGCCCGCACCAGTCCGCGGTGAACTCGACGAGGACGGGCCGACCGCGCTCGCCGAGCACCTCCGCCTCGAAGTCGGCATCGGTCACTTCCGCAACACCTGCAGCGTGGATCATCTCTTCCCTCTTCCTTCTTCTCTGGTGCCCCGAACGGATCAGGCGGTCATCTCACAGCGCGGTACGGCGGCCTCCCCGGCGGCCTGCTCGGCCTCGGAGAGCTGGCGCGCCACCTGCTCGCGCACGTCGGCCAGCCGGCCGATCAGCGCGTCGAGCTCGGCGAGCTTGCGCCGGTAGACGGCCAGGGACGCCGGGCAGGAGTCCCCGGCGGGGTGGCCGGCGCGCAGGCAGTCGACGAACGGACGGGTCTCCTCCAGGTCGAAGCCGAAGTCCTGGAGGATGCGGATCTGGCGCAGCAGGCGCAGGTCCTCCTCGTCGTACGTGCGATAGCCGTTCGCGGCCCGCCGCGCGGTCAGCAGCCCGCGCGACTCGTAGTACCGCAGGGTCCGGGTGCTGGTCCCGGCCCGCTCTGCCAGTTCGCCGATGCGCATGCAGCGACCGTAATCCTTGACGCGGACGTCAAGGCAAGGACGCCGGGGAGGAAGGCGGGGCACGCGGAAGGGGGACGGGGGAAGGCGGGGAAGGGGGGTACCGGGGGCCCTCGCCACCCCCGTATGCGAGGGCCCCGGTATGGATCACGTACAGGACGGGCCACGGGTTCACCAGGAGTGTGCGAGGGATCGGTGAAGATCGCGCGCAGGGGTATCGCGGCGACTGGCCGGAACCGTACGCTCTCAAGTGGATCTAGAAGGGGCTCCGATTACCGGACAGTCGCCGGGAAACCGGACGAAACGCCGGAACTCCATAGGACTTTCCTACGAGTTCTGGGCTTGTTTGAACGGTCTGTAGTCGTCACCCCTTGGCCACTCCTACGGTGTGCCCTGTGCAATCCAGCCCACCCTTCAATGCCCCCGCCGCCCGCCGACTGCGCGCGGCCCTGGGCATGGCACCCGGCCACGTCGCCTACGGCCTGCGCGCCCAGTACGGCCTGGCCGTCGATCCCGAAACCGTGATGGCCTGGGAGCGCGGCGAGGTGTCGCCGAGTTCCGCCGAGCTGACCGCGCTCGCCGGCGTGCTGTGGTGCGCGCCCGGCGAACTGCTCGCCGAGCCGGTGACCCTGCGGGAGCACCGGATGGCCCGGGGGCTCGCCCCGGACGAACTGGCCCGGCGCATCGGGCTGGACACGGGCTCCTACCAGAAGATGGAGGACAGCGGCCGCTGGAAGGGCAACGAGCGCCAGTCCGTCGCCCTGGCCCAGGTCCTCGGCCTGACGTTGGCCCAGTTCGTGGCGGCCACGGGCAAGCAGGAGGAGCTCGCCGAGATCCTGCGCAGCGCGGCCACCACGCGCTGGCAGGCGTACGCCAAGCCGCTCGCCAAGCTGCTGCCGGTGCCCAGGCAGCACCTGGAACCGGTGCTGGAGCGGCTGCACGCCGAGTACCAGTCCACGATGGTGGCCACCCTGAGCTGGGGCGGCGCCGCCGGCGAGGCCGCAACGGGCGACGCCGGCCGCGAGTTCCTCGCGGACATCGTGAACCGCTTCTGGTCCTTCGCCTCGGGCCCGCAGTAGCCCCCGGCCCCGCCCGCACCCGGTGGGTCAGAAGACCGATTCGGCCTCGTACATCCGGTTCTCCGGGACGCGCTTCAGCTCGGTGACGGCCGAGGCGAGCGGAGCCATGACGATGTCGGTGCCGCGCAGGGCCGTCATGTTGCCGAAGTCGCCGCGGTGGACGGCCTCGACGGCGTGCCAGCCGAAGCGGGTGGCCAGGACGCGGTCGTACGCGGTGGGGACGCCGCCGCGCTGGACGTGGCCGAGGATGACCGGCCGGGCCTCCTTGCCGAGGCGGTGCTCCAGCTCGACGGCGAGCCGGTTGCCGATGCCGGCGAAGCGCTCGTGGCCGTACGCGTCGATCTCCCCCTTCTCGTACGGCATGGAGCCCTCGGCCGGGTGCGCGCCCTCGGCGACGCAGACGACGGCGAACTTCTTACCCCGGGCGAACCGTTCCTCCACCATCTTCACCAGCGCGTCCACCTCGAAGGGGCGCTCGGGCAGGCAGATCCCGTGGGCGCCGCCGGCCATGCCGGACTCCAGGGCGATCCAGCCCGCGTGTCGGCCCATGACCTCGACGACCATCACGCGCTGGTGCGACTCGGCCGTGGTCTTCAGGCGGTCTATGGCCTCGGTGGCCACGGTGACGGCGGTGTCGAAGCCGAAGGTGCGGTCGGTGGCGGAGATGTCGTTGTCGATGGTCTTGGGGACGCCGACGACCGGCATCCCGGCGTCGGACAGCATCCGGGAGGCGGTCAGGGTGCCCTCGCCGCCGATCGGGATGAGCGCGTCGAGGCCGTACCGGGTCGCCAATTCCTGCGCGTTCTCCGCGGCTTCGTGCAGGCGGGCGCGCTCCATGCGGGCCGAGCCGAGGATGGTGCCGCCACGGGCCAGGATCCCGCTGACGGCGTTGATGTCCAGGGGGCGGTAGTGGCCGTCCAGGAGGCCCTTGAAACCGTCCTCGAAGCCGATGACCTCGTCGCCGTGCCCGACCAGGGCGCGGTGCACGACCGACCGGATGACAGCGTTCAGGCCGGGGCAGTCGCCGCCTGCTGTGAGAACTCCGATACGCATCGTCCTGTGTCTCCTGCTCCTGGTTGGTGACGCTTGTCCGATTGTTTCACTTATTCCGCTTGTTTCCCTGCCGTCTCCCGCGCCGCGGAGGGCGCCGTGGGCCGTTCACCCCGCCCCCGGAGGCCCTTTCCCGGGGGGCGCCCTATCCATCCGCGGAGGTATTGTCAAGAGGGAAAGACCACCCTATCGGGGAAAATCGGCAGAGACGACGGACGGAGAGCCCGCGTGACGCGCAGCGTGTACGTGACCGGTATCGAGCGGGGGGACGGCCGACAGGTCGTCGAACTGGGGATCATGGAGCTGCTGACCCGCCGGACGGCGCGCGTCGGCGTCTACCGGCCGCTGCTGCACGATGCGCCCGACCGGCTCTTCGAGCTGCTGCGGGCCCGCTACCGGCTCGACCAGGACGCCTCGACGGCCTACGGCATGGAGTACCGGGAGGCCTCGGCCATCCTGGCCGAGAAGGGCACGGACGAGCTGGTCTCCCGGCTGGTCGACCGCTACCACCGCGCGGCCCGGAACTACGAGGTCGTGCTCGTCCTCGGCACGGACTACGCCGACACCAACCTCCCCGACGAGCTGGCGCTCAACGCACGCCTCGCCAACGAGCTGGGGGCGGTCGTCGTGCCCGTCGTGGGCGGCGCCAAGGCCCCGGCCGAGGCGGTGGGCGCCGAGGCGCGCAGCGCCTACCGGGCCTTCGAGAGCCTGGGCTGCCACGTCGTGGCGATGACGGTCAACCGGGTGGCCGCCGAGGACCGGGACGCCATAGCCGAGCGGCTTGCCGCCCGGCTGCCCGTGCCCTGCTACGTGCTGCCGGAGGACAAGTCGCTCTCCGCCCCGACCGTCGCCCAGATCACCCGGGCGCTCGGCGGCGAGGTGCTCCTCGGCGACGACGCCGGACTGTCGCGCGACGCCCTCGACTTCGTCTTCGGCGGCGCGATGCTGCCGAACTTCCTGAACGCCCTGACCCCCGGGTGCCTGGTCGTCACCCCCGGCGACCGCTCCGACCTGGTCGTGGGCGCGCTGGCCGCGCACGCCTCGGGCACGCCGCCGATCGCGGGCGTCCTGCTGACCTTGAACGAGCGGCCGAGCCACGACGTCCTGGCGCTGGCCTCGAAGCTGGCGCCGGGCACGCCCGTGGTGTCGGTCGCCGGCAACAGCTTCCCGACCGCCGCCGAGCTCTTCTCCCTGCAGAGCCGGCTGAACGCCGCGACCCCGCGCAAGCTGGAGACCGCGCTCGGCCTGTTCGAGCGGCACGTGGACACCGCCGAGCTGGGCCGGCTGCTGTCGGTCACCCGCTCCGAGCGGGTGACCCCGATGATGTTCGAGCACGAGCTGCTGGAACGGGCCCGCTCCGAGCGGCGGCGCGTCGTACTGCCCGAGGGCACCGAGGAGCGCGTGCTGCGCGCCGCGGACGTGGTGCTGCGCCGCGGGGTGTGCGAGCTGACCCTGCTGGGCGAGGAGCAGGCGATCCTGAAGAAGGCCGCCGACCTGGGCGTCGACGTCTCGGCGGCGCAGCTGATCGACCCGGCGACCTCGCCCCTGCGGGAGCGGTTCGCCGAGTTCTACGCCCGGGCCCGCGCCCACAAGGGGATGACGGTGGACCTGGCGGCCGACGTGGTCACCGACGCCAACTACTTCGGCACCCTGATGGTCCAGGAGGGCCTGGCCGACGGCATGGTCTCCGGCTCGGTGCACTCCACCGCCGCCACCATCCGCCCCGCCTTCGAGATCATCAAGACGAAGCCGGAGGCCTCGATCGTCTCCTCCGTCTTCTTCATGTGCCTGGCCGACCGGGTGCTGGTGTACGGCGACTGCGCGGTCAACCCGGACCCGAACGCCGAGCAACTCGCCGACATCGCCGTGCAGTCCGCGGCGACCGCAGCCGCCTTCGGCGTCGAGCCGCGGATCGCGATGCTGTCGTACTCGACCGGCACCTCGGGCAGCGGCGCGGACGTGGACAAGGTCCGCAAGGCCACCGAGATCGTCCGCGCGCAGCGGCCCGACCTGCTGATCGAGGGCCCGATCCAGTACGACGCGGCCGTCGAGCCGTCGGTCGCCGCGACCAAGCTGCCCGGATCGGAGGTGGCCGGCCGGGCCACGGTGCTGATCTTCCCGGACCTCAACACGGGCAACAACACCTACAAGGCCGTGCAGCGCTCCGCGGGCGCCGTCGCGGTCGGCCCGGTGCTCCAGGGGCTGCGCAAGCCGGTCAACGACCTCTCGCGCGGTGCGCTGGTGCAGGACATCGTCACCACCGTGGCCATCACCGCGATCCAGGCCCAGGGCGGGGGCGCGGGCACACCGGCCCCGGCCCCCACCGCCTGACCGGGCGCCGGACCCGCCCGACCGTCCCGTACGCCCCGGACCTCCCCCTCCCCCACCCTCCACCCTCCACCCGAAGGAAAGACCTCCCACCGTGACCACCGCATCGCGCGTCCTCGTCCTCAACTCCGGTTCCTCGTCGGTGAAGTACCAGCTGCTCGACATGGCGGACTCCTCCCGTCTGGCCGTCGGCCTGGTGGAGCGGATCGGCGAGGCGGCCTCGCGGCTGGTGCACGAGCCGCTGGCCGGCCCCGGCGCCGCGGGCGGCAGGCGCGAGCGGGTGGGCGCCATCGCCGACCACGAGGCCGCGCTGCAGGCGGTCGCGCAGGAGCTCGCCGCCGACGGGATGGGCCTGGACTCCCCCGAGCTGGCCGCCGTCGGCCACCGGGTGGTGCACGGCGGGACCCGGTTCACCGCCCCGACGGTCATCGACGACGAGGTGCTGGCGGAGATCCGCAGCCTGATCCCGCTGGCCCCTCTGCACAACCCGGCGAACGTGACCGGCATCGAGGTGGCCCGCTCGCTGCGCCCGGACGTCCCGCAGGTGGCGGTCTTCGACACGGCCTTCCACGCGACGATGCCGGAGCACGTGGCGCGGTACGCGATCGACGCCTCGACGGCGGAGAAGTACGCGATCCGGCGCTACGGCTTCCACGGCACCTCGCACGCCTACGTCTCGCGGGCCACGGCCGCGCTGCTGGGCAGGCCGGTCGAGGAGGTGAACGTGATCGTGCTGCACCTGGGCAACGGCGCCTCGGCCTCGGCCGTACGGGGCGGGGTGTGCGTGGAGACGTCGATGGGCCTGACGCCGCTGGAGGGCCTGGTCATGGGCACCCGTTCGGGCGACCTGGATCCGGCGGTCATCTTCCACCTGGCGCGGGTGGGGGGCCTCTCGGTGGACGAGATCGATTCGCTCCTGAACAAGAAGAGCGGTCTGCTGGGGCTGTGCGGCGACAACGACATGCGCGAGGTGCTGCGGCGCGCGGGCGAGGGCGACGAGGCGGCGCGGCTCGCCTTCGCGGCCTACGTCCACCGGCTGAAGAAGTACATCGGCGCGTACGCGGCGGTGCTCGGCCGGGTGGACGCGGTGGCGTTCACGGCCGGGGTCGGCGAGAACGCCCACCCGGTGCGCGAGGCTGCCATCGACGGTCTGGAGGAGCTGGGCCTCGTCCTGGACCCCGAGGCCAACGCCGTGCGCTCGCCGCAGGCGCGGCTGGTCTCCGCGGAGCACTCGCGGGTGGCCGTGGCCGTGGTCCCGACGGATGAGGAGCTGGAGATCGCCGCGCAGGCGTACGCGCTCGTTACTGAGTAGTCACTTGTGCTTTCCACCAGACGGAATATTCCGCTTCGAAACAAACCCGATAGGATCCGCTTCATGCGCCGTTCCAAAATCGTCTGCACGCTGGGCCCCGCCGTCGACTCGTATGAGCAGCTGAAAGCACTCATCGAGGCAGGCATGAACGTGGCCCGTTTCAACTTCAGCCACGGATCCCAGGCAGAACACCAGGAGCGGTACGACCGCGTCCGGAAGGTCTCCGCGGACACCGGGCGCGCGGTCGGCGTCCTGGCCGACCTCCAGGGCCCGAAGATCCGTCTGGAGACCTTCGCCGAGGGCCCGGTCGAGCTGGTGCGCGGTGACGAGTTCACCATCACCACCGAGGACGTCCCCGGCGACAAGTCCATCTGCGGCACCACCTACAAGGGGCTGCCGGGCGACGTCGCCAAGGGCGACCAGGTCCTGATCAACGACGGCAACGTCGAGCTGCGGGTGACCGAGGTCGAGGGCCCGCGGGTGAAGACCATCGTCATCGAGGGCGGTGTGATCTCGGACCACAAGGGCATCAACCTGCCCGGCGCCGCGGTGAACGTCCCCGCCCTGTCGGAGAAGGACGTCGACGACCTCCGCTTCGCCCTGCGGATGGGCTGCGACATGGTCGCGCTGTCCTTCGTCCGCGACGCCAACGACGTCAAGGACGTCCACCGCGTCATGGACGAGGAGGGCCGCCGGGTCCCCGTCATCGCCAAGGTCGAGAAGCCCCAGGCCGTCGAGAACATGGAGGCCGTGGTCGCCGCCTTCGACGCGGTCATGGTGGCCCGCGGCGACCTGGCCGTCGAGTACCCGCTCGAGAAGGTCCCGATGGTGCAGAAGCGGCTCATCGAGATGTGCCGCCGCAACGCCAAGCCGGTCATCGTCGCCACCCAGATGATGGAGTCGATGATCACCAACTCCCGCCCGACCCGCGCGGAGGCCTCCGACGTCGCCAACGCCATCCTCGACGGCGCGGACGCGGTCATGCTCTCGGCCGAGTCCTCGGTCGGCGCCTACCCGATCGAGGCCGTCAAGACGATGTCGAAGATCGTCGCCGCGGCCGAGGAGGAGCTGCTCTCCAAGGGCCTCCAGCCGCTGGTGCCGGGCAAGAAGCCCCGTACCCAGGGCGGCTCCGTCGCCCGCGCCGCCTGCGAGATCGCCGACTTCCTCGACGGCAAGGCGCTGGTCGCCTTCACCCAGTCCGGGGACACCGCCCGCCGGCTCTCGCGCTACCGCGCGGCGCAGCCGATCGTGGCGTACACCACCGATGTCAACACCCGCAACCAGCTCACGCTGAGCTGGGGCGTCGAGTCGTACGTCGTCCCGCACGTGGACACCACCGACGCGATGGTCGAGCTGGTGGACTCCGAGATGGTCAAGCTGAGCGCCTACGACGCCGGCGACACCCTGGTCATCACGGCCGGCTCGCCCCCCGGCGTCCCCGGCACGACCAACATGGTCCGGGTCCACCACCTGGGCGGAACCGAGCGTTCCTGACCCGCCCCTGCCGCACAGAGACCGAGGGCGGCACCCGGATCCCGAAGGGGATCCGGGTGCCGCCCTCGGTGGTTTCCGGCTGCTCAGCCGAGATCGGGCCGCACGTTGAAATCGCCGTCCTCGACAAGCGCCCTCTCCAGCCCCAGCGGCTCCGCGAGCGCCTGGTACCCGGCGACGCGCGTGGGGCCGATCGGTACGAAGTAGGACTTGAGTACGCGCAGCAGCAGCCGGAAACCGAGATCCGGATCGGCCTCGGCGACGACCCGCCGCAGCGCCGGAACCACGCCGGGCACCGCGGCGTAGGAGTGCCCGGCCGTGGCCGACTCCAGATCCTGGGCCACTGAGGCGATCTCGCCCAGCACCGCTTCCGCCAGCCCGCGAGCGGGCGGCGGATCCAGCGGGACGGGTGCCTCACCGATGTTCCAGGTGATGCGGTACTCGGCGATCTCCTCGATCCAGGTGAGCCACTGGCGTCCCTCGATTCCGCAGGCTTCGAGATCGAAGTCCCGGAACGTCCCCGCCTGCCACAGCGCGGACAGCTCCGGGCCGGACAGGTCCGAAGCCAGCAGCCGCTTGGTGTCATCCAGCAGCTGATGGGCGAACGCGCCGTCCTCGCGCTCCGCGAACCACCCCACGTGGGCCAGAGCGATGGACATCCTGTGCGTCCGTGGGTAGTGGAACGTTTTCATCAAGCCGCTGAGCCCGATGTCCGAACCGAGTCGGCGAGGAACCTGCGTCACCAGTGCGTCCTTTACTTGGGGTAGGTCGTGTACACGACGTACCCGTCCTGATGTTTGCCGTCGACCTTCTTCTTCACCTGTTTGATCTGGATGATCACCGTGTTCCCTACCGGCGTCGAACCGATGGTGGGATTGCCTTGGGCATCCGGCGGGCCGGACCGCCACACCTTGCCGAGGGAGCCTTGGCCACGCAACTCCCATTGGATCTGGAAGAGGTCGGTGCGCGGATCGAAGCTCGTCTTCTTCTGCTGCACCTTCAGCCACGCGAGCAGTTTGTCCTGGTTGCCAGGGACCTGGCTCCACTCATCGAAGGCCTGTCGCACGGAGGAAACCGCGGTGGCCTCATCGGTCCACTCAGTGACGTCCGAGCTCTTCTTCAGCTTCTCCAGAATCTTCGCCCGGTCCAGACCGACATGGTCCGACATGGTGTGGGCACCCGAAACACCCTCGTCACCGACGATGTCCAAGCAGTTGTGGACGAGCACGTCCACCGGCGCTGCGCCGCCGGCCTGAACGAAGAAGGTGTGCAGGCCGTCGACGGTGAGGTCGAACACGTCCACCGGAGTGATGTTCCCGCGATCACCCAGAGTTGCGATCACCTGCTCCCGGCTCGCCGGATCCCGCAGCCGGTCATTCACCGCCAGGTCCGAGGCATAGGTCCAGCCGCGGCCCACGACGAAAAGCCGATGGCCCGCCGTGGTGCTCAGGCGGCTGCCGTCAGCCAGGGTGATGTCGATCAGTCGGCTCGTGTCGTGCCGGAAGGCGGCGGTCACCTGTTCCGGCCTGGCCGTGCCCGAAGCGGTATCGCCTGCCATCACCACGTCGCCGACCCGCACCGACCCGATCGGCTTGTGCGAACCGTCCGCCATGAGTACGGGTACCGACGCGGGGAAGCTGTTCCGCTTGCAGGAGCCGAACAGCCGCTGGGACAGATCGACCTCGCGTTCGAGAGCGGCGACCGTGCTGGGGTCCATCTCGGCCTTCTTGGCCAGCGCCCTGGCCTCCTCCAGGCTCGCGCCGGTCTTCATCACGACGCGGTACGCCTGCATTGCCTCCATGAGGAGTTCCATCCGCTTGCTTGCGGTGCCCATGGCCAGGTCGATGCCCGCCGACACGCACGCCTTGAGATCACCCTTGGCGCAGTTGAAGAAGTCGTCCGTGAGCATCTGCCAAAGGGTCTTCAGGAACACCTTGTCGAAGATCAGGGCGATCTCCAGCCGGCTGAAGTACACATCCTTGAAGTACGTCTGCACACCCATGTTCTGGGCATCGATCCAGGTCACGTACTCGGCCGGGCAGTTCGCCTCGGTCACGTGCTCCGAGGCTGCCGGGTCCGTGCACTGGTAGAAGTCGATGGTGAGGTTGTAGGTCAGTTTGAACTTCACCGTGCAACCGTCGAACCCGATGTCCAGGACGCACTTGTTCTGGTCGACCGGGTCTCCGATCGGTTCGATCTTGGGGCGGATGAACACACCCTTGAAACCGGTCACACCACCCGTGGTGATGGCATCGCGGCTCTTCTGGTTCTCCGCGCGGGTCGCCGCGTCCTGTGCCTCCTTCGCTGCTTCCTGGGCCCGGGTCGCCGCCGCCTCCGCCGTGGTGGCGTCGTTCTCGGCCTTGGTCGCGACCGTGTTCGCGGTCGCCGCGTCGGCCTCCGCCGCCGTGGCCGCCTTGCGGGCGGCAGCGGCGTCGCGTTCCGCGTCCGTGGCTGCGGCGTCCGCGGCGGAGGCATAGGTACCTGCCGTGGTGGCCGCGGCCTGGGCCGCACCGGCGTCGGCCGTGGCCTGCCGGTTGTACTCGACGGTCCTGGTCTCGGCCGCCTTTGCTGCCTTCGCCGCCGTCGCCGCCTCGTTGGCCGAGGCCTGCGTGGCCTGTGCCGACTTGGCTGCCTTGGCGGCCCAGTCGGCCGCCTGCAGCGCAGCCTCCGCCGCCGCCTTGGCGTCGGAGTCCGCCTGCTCGGCGAGCTTCTTCGCTTCGGCCGCAGCCTTGCCGGCCTGGTCCGCCTTGGCCTGGGCCAGGGCCGCCTGCTGCTCCGCCGCCGTCTTCGCGGCCTGGCCGGTCAGCACGGCCAGACCTGCCGAGGAATCGGTCTCCTTGTACGGAGAGCCCAGCTCGATGGCGTCGTTGGCCGGCTTGACCACCTGCATCGCCGACTCACTGGCGGCCACGGCCGCCTGCGCCGTGGCGAAGGCGAATCCGGCCGTACGGATGGATTCGGCTCCTGCCGCCACCGCTTCGCTGCGGGCCGCCGTGGCGTCCGTCTTGGCCTTCTCCGCCTTCTGATGCGCCGTCTCTGCCTGCGACTTCGCGGTGATCGCGTTCCACTTGGCCGCGTCCGACGCATCGATGGCGTCGGCCGCCGCCGCATGCGCCTTCTGGACGGCGGCCTCGGTCACCGCGACGTCCCGCTTGGCCGCGTCGGCCGCTGCCTGGGCGCGCTTGGCCGCCCCCTGGGCACGGGTGGCCGCCGCTCTCGCGTTGGTCGCGGCCTCGGTCGCGGTGTTCGCCTCGGCCCGTGCTGCCGTCGCTGCCGTGGCCGCGTTGTCGGCAGCGGTACGCGCGGCGGTGGCCGCCGTACGGGACGCTTCGGCCGCGTCCGTGCCCTCGTCCGCGGCGGCCTTCGACTCCTTGGCGTAAGCCTTGGCCTCCAGGGCGTCACGCTGCTGTTCCGCGTCGACCGCCTTGTTCCGGGCCGCTACGGCCTTCTTCTCGGCGTCGACCGCTTCCTTCATCTTGTTCTCGGCCGTGGTTCCCGCGGTCTGCGCCGCGGCCAGTTTGTTCCCCGCCTCGGTCCGCTGGGTCTGGGCCCTAGCCTCCGCCGTCGCGGCTTTCGCCCGCTCCGATTCGGCGAGCTCCTTCTGCGACTTGGCGTAGTCCCGCTCCGCCTCGGCCTTCTCCCGTTTGGCCTTCGCGTCCGCCGCCGCCGTCTTGGCCTCCTTTTCGGCGTTCTCCGCCTTGACCTGCGCTGCCTTCGCCTTCGCAGCGTTCTCCGCGGCCTTCACCGCCTGCGCCGCGGCGCCCTCCGCCGAGGCCTTCGCCTGGGCTGCAGCCTCCTCGGCGGCCTTACGGCGGAACTCCGCCTTCGAGGCATGCGCCTGCGTCATCGCCAGCGCGTTCAGGGTCTTGCTGTCGGCAGCCGAGGCCCGCGTCGCGTTCAGCGCGGTCTCGGTGGCCTTGGCCGCCGCCTGGGCGGCAGCCGCCGACGCCTTGGTGACCTGCGCCGCCTGCTGGCCGTAGAGGAGACCGCGGCCGCGTGGCAGGCCTGCCTTGTCGGCTATCGCGTACGCCGCGTTCTGCGCGGTGGTCACCTTGGCAGCCTGTGTTTCGGCATCCTGGGCCGCGCGGGAGGCCACGTACAGCCGCCCGGTCGCGCGGGCCTGAGCCTGCTCGATCCCGGTCCGGGCCTTGGTGAACTCGCTCGCCGGCGGCCGTCCGCTGCCTGCCGGAACCTTGAGGAAGTGTGCCTCCCAGTCGGTCAGCCGGCTCACGATCATGGACTGGCCGAGTGCCTCGGCCATGGCCTGGGCGGCGATCTGGAGGTCCTTCGAAGCGGCCTGCTCGGCCCCGAGGATCGAGTCCCGCTGGGTGCGCTGCCCGGCTACTTCGGACTGCCACTCCTGGGACGCGACCGCCAATTCGTTGTTCAGGACCTGGTGCGGGTCTGGCGGGTTACTGGTCGCGCAGGACGCGAAGCGCGCTTTGAGCTGCTCCACATCAATGCGGAATTCCATCGTGTCCGGGGCGGGAGCGCTGGTGGGGAAGCCGCCGTTCTGCAGGAAGATACGGGCATCGTCGGCATACATGGGGGTAGATCCCACCATGTGCCATTCCCACTCCTTGCGGTCCTCGTAGTTTTCGGCTGTCGCCGGGTAGTACCGTGATTGCGCGATCTTCTTGGCCGCGTCGACGGACTCCTTGCTCGCTAACGGGTGCGGATCTGTATAGAAGTCGCTTTCACCCTGCCAGTACCGTCCGGCAATCCATTCGGCATAGCCAGTGGCCATGAAGACGGTGGGATCCTTTGGCGGCCATTGGAATTCGACATTCGAGTAGCCGGGCGGAATGTCGTTCATGTACAGGGGGGCTCGCCAAGCCTTGCTCCTGGCGTCCAGCTCGTCGAACTTGGCGTTTGCAGCGGCATGGTCTGCTTTGTACGCAGTCGAGAGAGGCGTGGTCTCCCAGTAGTTGCGCGCCGCGGCGGCGAGCAGTTCGGAATCCGTGCCGTTCAACCCTGCACGGGCGACGGCCTTCATCCCGGTTCCGCCCTTGCTCAGTACGTTGCCGAGCAGGCATTGCGCCTCCCGGGCTTTCTGTGCCGCAGCAGGGTCGAAGGGCGTGGCCTCGTCGGCCAGAGCCGCGGCGTGCATCGCACCTGCCGATGGCTGGAGGCCACTTCCAGTGAAGGTGACAGCCGCGGCCGTGGCTATGGCGGTGGTGGTCAACAGGCGTGTCCAGGAGCCGAGACGACGACTTCTGGGCGGCTGAGCGTTCTTACGCATACGCGTATCAGCCTTTCTACTCAGAAGAGGAGGTCGAAGTCGGCCCAGCCCGAAGTGCCGATCTGCATCCGCGGAGCGAAGGGAGCGGCAGGATTTCCTGTTCCCTTGAAGAGCCAGAGGGCGCCGCTCGGATCGCTGGCGATCAGATCGGCCTTGCCGTCTCCGTCGTTGTCACCAGTAGACACAAGCGCCTTGTAGCCGCCCCAGCCCGTGCCCACTGTGATCCGGGTGCCTACCACGCTGTCCACGGTGGCGTTGCCTGTGCCGACGTATATGAGGAGCGTGCCGTCGGGGGTGCGTGCCAGGAGATCCGCTTTGCCGTCGCCCGTGTAGTCACCGCGTCCTGCGAGCGCGTTCAGACCATTCCAGCCCGTGCCGACCCTGATGCGGTCACTGAGGGTGCCATCAGGCTCGCCTCGATAGAGCCACAGGTCACCGGCGGCGTCCCGGGCGATCAGGTCCACATCTGCAGAACCGCCCAGGTTCCCCACCGAGACGAGCAGGTTGTAAATGTCCCAACCGTCGCCGATTACCTTGGTGTCGTTGCCGTGCTCCGCCGTGTAGTAGAGCACCCCATTCATCCGGTGGTAGATGTCGTTACCTTTACCGGCCTCCGAGACGTTGGCCTGAACGATCGCAGTCGCATCACCGAAGCCTCCGCCCAATTCATAGGCGGCCTTGAATCCTCCGGTTCCCTTCGGCTCATTGGAGCGGAGTTTGCCGCTCGGATGACGCGCATACAAGGGGAACATGGTCCGCGGCGCCGACGGGGTCGCCGCGGCCGTCGCACTGGCGGTCCGGCCCGTAGAAATGCGAGCCGCCACACCGGACACCCCCAGGGCTATCGCAACAAAAGCCAAGCCGACGCAGCAGATCACCGCCCGCCGCAGCGTACGCTTCAATAAGGTCGACATCGAGAAAAAGCCCCCACAGGAAGTCACGAGCGCAGGCATGCCAAGGACATGCCGAAGACGACTCGGAATTCCCCCCATGAGACAGCCGGCGCACCGGGCACAGGGCCGCGGTCCTATTACCCTAGCGACAAGTACACCCGCACCAAAAGATCAAATCAGCCAAGCATGTTGCCGGAAAACACTGTGGCCCGCTCCCCGGAGGGAACGGGCCACAACGGATGACTGTTATTCCGGCGGGCCGATGTAGTTCTTGAGGCCCGGGACGGTGAGCGTGCCGCCGAACTGGCCGGCCTGGACGACCTTGACGTGCGTGAAGAACGCGAACGGGACGTTCAGGGGCGGCGGGCTGTTCGGGGAGAACTCGATCGGGATGATCCCGAACAGGTTGCCCTTGAGGCTCTCGGTGTACATCGTCACCTCGCCGCCGCGGATCTTCGAGGTGGAGCCGGGGCGGGACTTGAGGTGGGCGACGTTCTTGTCCTTGCCGACCGTCTGGTAGAGGTCCTTGATGTCCAGGGAGTCCGCCGTGAACTTCAGGACCTTCTTGGTCTTCCCGCTCGCGGTCTTCACCTCGACGATGCCCTTGTAGTCCAGGCCGTAGAGGGTCAGCAGCGAGCTGTCGAGGTACCAGGGCTCGTCCGGCAGGAGCGGGATGCCGGGCTCCAGCTCGGCATCGGCCAGCGCCTTGGCGTCGTACGTCGGGCACGGGAAGGGCTGCTTGCCGCTGGGGTCCTTCGACTCCTCGGGCTTCGCGCCGTCCTCGGCGGCCTTGTCGTCGCCGGGCTTCTTGCCGGTCTCGTCCTTGGGTGTGACGGCCGTGTCCTTGACGTCCTGGGGCAGCTCGGCGACGTCGACGCCGGCCTTCTTCGCGGCCTCGCGGATCGCGTCGGCCGACGGGTTCGGGGCAGGAGCCGACGGGGCCGGGGTCTTGGCCGTGGCCGAGGGCGTCGGGGTGGCCGTCGGGGTCGGCTGGAGCGGCCTGCCGAGCGCGTCGACGAGCCCCTTGAGCTTGTCGCCGACGCCCAGCGGGTCCAGCGGGTTCGGGGTCTTGGACGCCGACGGGGCGGGCGCGGAGGCGTTCGGCGTCTTGGCGGCGGCCGAGGCGCTCGCCGACGGCTTCGGGGCCGCCGGGGTGGCCCCGGGCTTGGGCGCCGCGGAGGCGCCGGGCGAGGGGCTCGCGCCGGGCGAGGCGCCGGGCGAGGGCGACGCGGAGGCCGAGGCCGAGGGGCTCGGGGAGGCCGACTCCGCGGGGGCGTCGGACCGCGTCACGCACGGGCCGGGCGCGAAGGGGATCTCCTGGTCGTCGGCCATGGCCAGCTTGGGCGCCATGCCCATCCCGACGAACACCGCGGTCGGCATGGCCGCCAGCGCCATCGTCTTGCCGACGGGTATCTGGATCTTGTTCAGCAGCGACTTCCGGGGCGCGGCGTGCCGCGGGCCCCTTCTTTCACGGGACTCTGCGCTCGGGGCCGCGGCCCGCTGCGTCTCGTCACCCCGCACTGTTCCTCCCGCCGTCGGCGTGGGCAGTCTTCTCGCTCGCGTAGGCCGTCTCCGTGTCACGGGGGGCCGGGACCCCGCCCGCCATGGCCTCGGTCCTGCCCGTGCCGTCGGCCGTCTCGTCCGCCGGGACGCCGGGAGCCCACGCCAGTGCGAGGGCGCCGCCGACCATGGAGAGGATGAAGCCCAGGAAGAAGCCGCCGAGGTTGGACACCGGCAGGGACACCAGGGCCAGCAGGATCGCGGCGACGCCCGCGAAGGTGCGGATGGCCTGCTGGAACCACAGGGCCAGGCCCAGCGTGATGAGCAGGATGCCGATGATCAGCGAGCCGGATCCGGCCGTCGTGGCCATGGCGAGGGTGAGGTTGCCGAGGCGCAGGTCCGCGTACGGGAAGTACGCGATCGGGACACCACCGAGGAGCGTGAACAGCCCGGCCCAGAACGGACGGCGACCGCTCCAGGCGTGGAAGCGGTAGTACAGCACGGTGAGCCAAGCGTCGTCTGCGGCGCGTTCGTAAACCGGGGCCTGGGGGGTCATGGACAACAGCTCCCTGGAAACGGTGGTACGGAGAACTCTGTGGAGCCCGGACGGGCGGACGACCGCGGCTGCTGCCGCCGCCGGCCGCCCTGCCGGTCACACTCCGGGACGGATTACTTCTCGTCCTGGTAGCACGGCTGGTCGCCGCCCATGAGGCGCAGCTTCAGGTCGGGCAGCTTGAAGGTGCCCGCCGTCGTCGCCCACGCCTTCTGGCGCACGTTCGTCAGCACGGCCTTGTCGGCGCGCTGCGAGAACGCGTACGGGCTCGCGACCGTGCCGGCCTGCGGCTTGGTCTTGTGGCTCGCGTCGCCCACGGCGACACCGATGTCGAGGTTCTTGAACTCGGCGTCGGTGTCGAGCTCCGCGACATCCAGGTAGATGTTGTCGGCGACGGCCGGCTTGCCCTTGTGGCCCGTCTGCAGCTTCAGCGTGATGTTGCCGAGCGGGGTCGGGGTGACCAGCGACTGGCACATGTTCGTGATCTCGGCGTGGCTGAACCCGGAGATGGTGACCGGGTGGTGCGCCGCGTTGCCCTTGAGGTCGTGACCCTCGGCGATGCCGCCGTACTGGATGAGGTTGTCACCGTCGAGCTTGTCGGCCGTGACCTTGAAGTCCTGACCCGAGACGCTGAAGGACGCCGCGAGGGCACCCTGCGCCAGACCCACACCGACCGCGGCGGTGGCCGCGATGCTCGGCACCATGACGAGCGCGAAGCGCTTCCATCTGGTCCCGCCACGAACCTGAGAACTCATTTCGTTCCTCCTTCTCGGACGTACATCTCCGGTCCGGGCCGAGCCCGTCCTGGGATGGGAGAAGTGCTACGTCCTCGGGAAGGAGAGCGCAGGCGGCCGTGCCGCGGCCGGGCCGCGTCCGATACACCGGCGTTCACCCCCGAGCGACAACCACTGGGTCACGCGTTCGCGCAACCAGGAGGACAGGCTCCGCCGGTGAAGGCGAAGACCCCCCTGTCCTGCGGCCGGCGCCACGGGCTCCGGCCGGCCCGGTGGGGACCCTCCACCGCGGCTCCGGACGAGCGGCTCTGCGGGAAGGACCGAGCGTCGCCGATCGTGGTCCATTACCGGCCGGGGCACAAGGGGGTTCGTTACTGGCGGGTAACGGCAAGATAACCACAGCTCGACCCGCCGACGTCCGGCAGCAACACAGGGTGTCGCCCAAGGCCACGACACAGCGGGGTAAATGCATACACCCCGGACAGATCACGGGGTTCCACTTACTGCGAGTAACAGCGGCCGCGATTGCCAAGTTTTGGCAAAGTGCGGCCGCTGTTTATCTCCGTGTCAACAAATCGCCGCTACCCGGCGGGGCGCCGGTGCGGGGCCCTGCGGCCGCTAGAACAGCACCCGGGCGAGGGCCGTGCGCGCCGCCGCCACCCGCGGGTCGTCCGGGCCGATGACCTCGAACAGCTCCAGCAGCCGCAGCCGTACGGTGTCCCGCTCGGCGCCCGCGGTCACCCGGACGGTGTCCACCAGGCGGCCGAAGGCGTCCTCCACGTGGCCGCCCACCAGGTCGAGGTCCGCGGCGGCGATCTGGGCCTGCGGGTCCTTCGGGTTCTCGGCCGCGACGGTGCGCACCGCCTGCGGGTCCATGCCCTGGACCCGGGCGAGGAGCTCGGCCTGGGCGAGGCCCAGCTTCGCCTCCGTGTTCGCCGGGTCGTCGGCGAGGACGTTCTTGTACGCCTGCACCGCGCCGCCCAGGTCCCCGGCGTCGAGCGCGGAGACGGCCGCCTCCAGCAGCGCGTCGTGCGGGCCGGCCGGGGGCGCGGCGGCGGCCGCACCGGCGCCGGGGCCCTCGGCGTTCGGGTCGACCTGGATGCCGATGATGCCGAAGCGCTCCTCGGCCACCTGGACCAGCTGGGCCAGGGTGGCGCGGATCTCCTGCTCGGGGGCCACGCCCTGGAACAGCGGGAGGACCTGGCCGGCGACGACGGCGAAGACGGCCGGGATGCCCTGGATGCCGAACTGCTGCATCAGCATCTGGTTGGCGTCGACGTCGACCTTGGCCATCACGAGGCGGCCGTTCGCCTCCGTGACCAGCCGCTCCAGCAGCGGGCTCAGCTGCTTGCAGGGCTGGCACCACTCGGCCCAGAAGTCCAGGACGACCGGGACCTCGGAGGAGAGCTGGAGGACGTCGCGCTCGAAGCCGGCCTCGTCGACGTCGATGACGAGCGCCGACGGCGGCACCGCACCTGCGGGCGCGGGTGCGCCGCCGCCCCGGGCGGCCTGCCGGGCCGCCTCGGCACGCGCCTGCTCGGCCTTCGCCTTGGCCTCGGCGGCCGCCTTCACCGCGGCGAGGTCGACGACGCCGCTCATGGACATGTTTCTGGGCTGCATGCGTACATCCTCCCCCGTGTGCGCGTGCCGACGAAAAAGATCGGCCGAATTGCGTTCTTGCCGCAGGCCGGCCGGTCCATGGTGCTGTGCGGTTGGTGCGTCGTGCTGCTGTGCGTGTGATGCCTGTGATGCGTGTGGTGCCTGTGGTGCTGGGTGGCGCCGGGTCCCCACCTGGCGCCGGTAGCCGTTCGCGTGGTTGCCGCTCTTACGCTACGAGCCGTAGCGTAACTCCCCGCGGCGCCCGGCGCCCCCTCGCACACCGTGATCTGAAGCACACGCCCAGGGCCCCCGACGGTTCCCCTACTGGCGGGTATGGTCTGCGCCATGCACAACCCCAGCCCCCCGGCCGGCCGCACGGGCCGCCCCCGCAATGCCGCCGCCGACGCCGCGATCCTCGCCGCGACGCGGGACGCGCTGGTCGAGCTGGGCTGGTCGAAGCTGACGATGGGCGACGTCTCGGCCCGGGCCGGCGTCGCGAAGACCACCCTCTACCGCCGTTGGGCGGGCAAGAACGAGCTGGTCGTGGACGCGGTCGCGGAGCTCTTCGACTGCCTCGAACTGCCCGACCGGGGCTCCCTCGAAGCCGACATCGAGGACGTGGTGCTCCAGTTCGCGGCGCTGCTGCGGCGGCCGGAGGCCCGTACCGCCCTGATGGCGGTCGTCGCCGAGTCCACCCGGGACGAGGCCCTGCGCGACCGGATCAGGTCGGCGATCGTGGACCGGCAGAAACGTCTCGTCGTCCTGGGGCGCGAGCGGGCCCAGGCCCGCGGGGAGCTCCCGTACGAGGAGGACGAGTGCCTCGCGAGCCGCACCACCGACCTGATCTTCGACGTGATCGCGGGCACGGTGGTGCACCGGGCGCTGGTCAGCTCGGAGCCGGTGGACGAGCTGTGGGTGGCCACGTTCACCGCCCTGCTGATGCACGGCCTGCGCGGCCCCGAAGAGGCCTGAGCCGGGCCCGTACGGGACGGGGCCGGCCGCATCCGCCGTGAGGTGGCGACTGCGACCGGCCCGCGGGGAACCGCTGCTGCGGACGTCCGGGGCTCAGAAGCCCGGCGGCTCGGTGTACGTGCCCCACTCGTCGCGCAGGGCGTTGCAGATCTCGCCGAGCGTGGCCTCGGCCCGCACCGCGTCCAGCATCGCCGGGATCATGTTCGACCCGTCGCGGGCTGCGTCCAGCATGGCCTTCAGCGAGGCCGACACCTTCGCGTCGTCCCGGCGCGCCTTGCGGTCGGCGAGCACCCGCACCTGCTCGCGCTCCACCTCGTGGCTGACGCGGAGGATCTCCAGGTCGCCGGTGACCGAGCCGTGGTGGACGTTGACGCCGACGACCCGCTTGTCGCCCTTCTCCAGCGAACGCTGGTAGGCGAAGGCCGACTCGGCGATCTCGCCGGTGAACCAGCCGTCCTCGATGCCGCGCAGGATGCCCGAGGTGATCGGCCCGATCGGGTGCTGCCCGTCCGGGTGGGCGCGCAGGCCGCGCTCCTTGATCTGGTCGAAGATCTTCTCGGCGTCGGCCTCGATGCGGTCGGTGAGCTGCTCCACGTACCAGGAACCGCCCAGCGGGTCGGCCACGTTGGCCACGCCCGTCTCCTCCATCAGCACCTGCTGCGTGCGCAGGGCGATCTCGGCCGCCTGCTCGCTCGGCAGGGCGAGGGTCTCGTCGAGGGCGTTGGTGTGCAGGGAGTTGGTGCCGCCGAGGACGGCCGCGAGGGCCTCGACGGCGGTGCGCACGACGTTGTTGTACGGCTGCTGCGCCGTCAGCGAGACGCCGGCGGTCTGGGTGTGGAAGCGCAGCCACATCGACTTCTCGTTCTTCGCGCCGTACACCTCCTTCATCCAGCGGGCCCAGATCCGGCGGGCGGCGCGGAACTTGGCGATCTCCTCGAAGAAGTCGAGGTGGGCGTCGAAGAAGAAGGACAGGCCGGGCGCGAAGGTGTCGACGTCCATGCCGCGGGAGAGGCCGAGCTCCACGTAGCCGAAGCCGTCGGCGAGGGTGTACGCGAGCTCCTGCGCGGCCGTCGCCCCGGCCTCGCGGATGTGGTAGCCGGAGACGGACAGCGGCTTGTAGGCGGGGATGCCCGTGGCGCAGTACTCCATGAGGTCGCCGATGAGGCGCAGGTGCGGCTCAGGTTCGAAGAGCCACTCCTTCTGGGCGATGTACTCCTTGAAGATGTCCGTCTGGAGGGTGCCGTTGAGGACGCCCGGGTCGACGCCCTGGCGCTCCGCGGCGACCAGGTACATGCAGAAGGCGGGCACGGCCGGGCCGGAGATCGTCATCGACGTCGTCACGTCGCCGAGCGGGATGTCCTTGAAGAGGACCTCCATGTCGGCGGCGGAGTCTATGGCGACGCCGCAGTGGCCGACCTCGCCGAGGGAGCGGGGGTCGTCGGAGTCGCGGCCCATGAGGGTCGGCATGTCGAAGGCGACCGAGAGCCCGCCGCCGCCGGCGGCCAGGATCATCTTGTAGCGCTCGTTGGTCTGCTCGGCGTTGCCGAAGCCGGCGAACTGGCGGATGGTCCAGGTCCGCCCGCGGTAGCCGGTGGCGTGCAGGCCGCGCGTGTACGGGTACTCGCCCGGCCAGCCGATGCGCTCGAAGCCCTCGTACGAGTCGCCGGGCCGCGGGCCGTAGACCGGATCGACGGCATCGCCGGAGAGCGTGGTGAAGTCGGCCTCGCGCTTGCGGGCCTTGTCGTAACGGGCCTGCCAGCGGCGGCGGCCCTCCTCGATGGCGTCAGCGTCCATGCCGTCGAATTTACTAGGACGTCCTAGTAAATGTCGATGGGAAACCCCGGGGAGATCCCCGGGGCTCCACCCGCGTGCGAGCGGCGGCGGGCCTGCAGGCGGCCGAAAGGCTCAGGCCCGGGCGGTGGCCAGACCGTCCACGACCAGCGGCTCGACCTCGGCGCGGACCCGGCGCTCGACGAAGAAGGCGGCCAGCGGGATGGTGCCGGAGAGCATCACCCACAGCATCCGGCCGAAGGACCACTTGGCCTTGGAGCTCAGGTCGAAGGCGAAGACCAGGTAGACCATGAAGAGCACGCCGTGGACCTGGGAGACCACCAGGGTCAGGTCGGCGCCGGTGTCGAACCCGTACTTGGCCACCATGCAGGTGCACAGGACCAGCAGCATCACGGCAGTCGCAAAGGCCATCACCCGGTAGCGGGTCAGCACGCTTTTCTTCATGGCCTCGAGCCTAGCCGTCCGTTTTGCTCGATCTTGACGGGGGCCGGTGGTCACGGGTGTGAGCCCGGCTACCTCCGGGCCCCTCGGCCGGCCTACTCCTCGAAGTCGGCGGCGGCCACCCGCAGCGGGCGCAGCAGAGCGAAGATCTCCTGGCACTCCTCGGCGTCGTACGCGCCCAGGCCGAAGTCCATCGCCATCAGGTCCTTCGTCGCCGCCTCGACGACCTCGCGGCCCTTGTCGGTGATGGAGGCGAGCGTGCCGCGGCCGTCGTTCGGGTTGGGGCGCTTGGCCACGAGCCCCGATTTCACCAGGCGGTCCACCGTGTTCGTCACCGACGTGGGGTGGACCATCAGGCGCTCCCCGATCTTCGACATCGGCAGCTCGCCGGCCTTGGAGAAGGTCAGCAGCACCAGCGCCTCGTACCGGGCGAAGGTGAGCCCGTACGGCTTGACCACGGCGTCGACCTCGCCGAGCAGGATCTGGTGCGCCCGCATGATCGAGGTGATGGCGGCCATCGAGGGCACCGGCCCCCAGCGCCGCTGCCAGAGCTCGTCGGCGCGGGCGATGGGGTCGAAGGGAAGGCTGAGCGGCTTGGACACGTCTCCGACCCTACCGGGCGGTCATTTGCGGATGTGCCCCGTCTCACTCCTCGGTCCCCGGGGCCCGGGCCGGCACGGAGCGGAGGCGGACGAGGAGGAGCACGGTGACCGCCGTGCCCAGGGCGGCCGCGGCCGCGACGACCCGGTGGGGCGGAAGGAATTCGGCGGCGAGGCCCGCCAGCGCCATGCCGACGCCCTGGGCGGTCATCAGCCCGGTGCCCAGCAGCGTCATCGCCCGCCCGCGCAGCGCCTGCGGGACCGCGTCCACGTACCACTGGTCCAGGCCGAGGGTGTACGCGTGCGCCAGCCCGGCGGCCAGCAGCGCGCCGAGCACGACCGGCACGCCCGGCCGGAGCCCGAAGACCAGCAGCGGCAGCAGCCCCCCGGCGCACAGCGGCACGACCAGCCGCGCACGGGTGCCGGGCCCGAGCCGCGAGCCGGCCCACAGCTCCCCCGCGATCGTGCCGACGGGCAGCGCGCACATCATCACCCCGAGGGCGGCGGTGCCGGCGCCGATCCCGTCGGCGTACGGCGCGAGCAGCGCCTCGGGGGCGATCGCGAACACCGGCGGCAGCCAGAACAGCAGGAGCAGGGCCCGCAGCCGGCGGTCGCCGAGCACGGCGCGCAGCCCGGCGAGCGGGGAGGAGGCGCCGGCGCCCCCGCCCCGGGCCGGCCGCAGCCGCGTCCCGAAGCGCAGCAGCAGGGCGGAGCCCAGGAAGGCGGCGGCGGTCAGCGCGATCGCGGCGCGCGGCGCGAGCACGGTCAGCAGCAGCCCGCCGAGGCCGAAGCCGATGAACTGGGCGCTCTGGGCCACCATCCGCATCAGGGAGCGGCCCAGGACGAAGGCGTCGCCGGTCCCGAGGACGTCGCCGAGGGAGGCGTTGCGGGTGCCCTGGAACAGGGGCGCGGCGAAGGCCATGGCGCTGCGCAGGACGAGGAGCCCGGCGACGGGCGTGCCCGGCCAGACCATGGCGGCCGCGCACCCGGCGCAGAGCAGGTCGCAGGCGACGAGCACCCGGCGGGCCGGGTGGCGGTCGGCCAGCGGGGCGAGCAGCGTGCCGCCGAGGGCGTACGGGAGGAAGCCGAGGGCGAAGGTGAGCGCGCTCAGCAGGGGCGAGCCGGTGGTGCGGAAGACGAGGACGGTGAGGGAGATCTCGGCGACGACGATGCCGAGGACGGACATCAGGTGGGCGGCGAAGACGAACCGGAACTCCCGGACCCGGAAGACCGGGCGGTAGCCGGCCGCAGCCTGCTCGACGGTGGACATGCGGACACCCTCCGAAACGGCGGCGGGGGCCGACAGTGATTCGCCGTGGAACGAATCACCGCGCCGCCACGTACCACGTACGGTGGGGCGCGCGGCGCGCGGCCGGGAGGGGCAAGCATGGCGTTTCATTTCCGGTTCGGGGCCGGGGACCTGTTGCGGTGCCGGTTCTCCCTCTCGCCCCGCTGGGAGACCCAGGAAGCCGTCCGCACGCTGATGCGGCCGCACCGGCAGGCGTACCACCTGCCGTGGCTGCGGCAGATCCGGACGGCCGCCGAGGGGCTGGACCTGCGGCCGCTGTGGCTGCTGATGCCGCGCCGCGGCCACAACCCGGACTTCCTCAGCCCGCCGCCGCTCGGCCCGTCGGTCACCTTCGACGAGGAACTGGCCCGGGTCCGGGCCTCGGCCGACGCCGATCCGCAGGCGCTGCACGAGGACCTGCGGCGGTCCCTGGTGTGCACGCCGGGGGCGGCCGAGGGCGAGCTCGGCCGGCGGATGCTCGCGGACCCGGCGCGCGCGGTGCGGGAGCTGGCCGACCTGTACGAGCAGGCCTGGGAGGCGCTGGTCGCCCCGCACTGGCCGCGGCTGCGGGCCCTGCTGGAGGCCGACATCCTGTTCCACTCCCGGCGCCTGGCGGCGGGCGGGCTCCAGGCGCTCTTCGACGGGCTCCACCCCGACCTCGTGTGGGCCGGGGACACCCTGTCCATCCGGCGTCCGAGCCACCACGACCGCCGCCTGGACGGGCAGGGGCTGCTGCTGATGCCGAGCGCGTTCGTCTGGCCCGAGGTGGTCGGCGGCTACGACCCGCCCTGGCAGCCGACGCTGGTGTACCCGGCCCGCGGCATCGGCGCCCTGTGGACGGCCCCCGCGGGCCCCGCGCCGCAGGCGCTGGCCCGGCTGCTGGGCCGGGGGCGGGCGGAGGTGCTGTGCGCGCTGCACGAGCCGGCCTCCACCACGGAGCTGGCGGGCCGGCTCGGCCTGGCCCCCGCGACCGTCTCCGCGCACCTGAAGGCACTGCACGGGGCGGGCCTGCTGCTCTCCGCCCGGCACGGCCACCGAGTCCTGTACGAGCGCACCCCGCTGGCGATCGCCCTGACCCAACGCTGACCCCCCGTCACCGCGAGACCCGGGCGTGATGTCACCCCCGTCACCCGCGCGGCCGGGCCCGGCCCCGACGCTCGGCGGCCCCCACCCCGCGTCGCCTCAATCGCCGGCGGGGCTGGGTTGGGCTTCGCCTGCGGGGATGCGCGCGTGGGCTGGGTGCTGGCTTCCCCTGGGGGCGTGGGGGGCCGGTGGGCTGGGCGGGTGGGGTGTGGACACTGCGGTGGTGAGTGGAGGATGAGCGGTCACCGCCGGGGGCGTACCGGATGCGGCCAGGATCCGCGAGCCGAGACGAACCTCCGGAGTGGCCGCGCCCCACCACCGAACCGACCCCGCCCCAGGGCACCACCCCAGCCCCGCCGGCGCTTGAGGCGCCCCGAAGCCGCGGCCGGCTGAACGGACCCCGGCCGCCGGCGATTGCGGCGCCGCGAGCCGCGGCCGGCTGGACGGGCCCCCGGCCGGGGGGGCCACCGTCAGCCCCGCCGGCGCTTGAGGCGGGGCGGGGCCGGTCAGGACAGGTGGCGTTCGACGGTTTCGACCTTCGACGTGATGCCGTCCGTCACCCCGGGACGGATGTCCGCCTTCAGGACCAGCGAGACCCTCGGCGCCCGCGCCTCCACCGCGGCGACGGCCCGCCGGACGACGTCCATCACCTCGTCCCACTCCCCCTCCACGGACGTGAACATCGCGTCGGTGCGGTTCGGCAGCCCCGACTCCCGCACCACCCGCACCGCATCGGCGACGTACTCGCCGACTTCCTCACCGACCCCGAGCGGCGTCACCGAGAACGCGACGATCATGCCCCGGCCGCCTCACGGGCCTCACGGGCCTCACGGGCCTCACGCGCCGCCCGCGCCGCGACCACGCTGTCGGCCTCCTCGCGCTTGAGCAGCCGGTCGCCGTACAGCCCGCCGAAGGGGACCAGCGCGAGCCCGAAGAACAGCGCGACCTTCTTGAGCGGCCACTTCGCCTTGTTCCACACGTCCAGCAGGAACACCACGTAGATGAGGAACAGGATCCCGTGCAGACCGCCCAGCGGAGCCATCAGGTAGTCGACGTCCGAGATCCGGCTCAGCAGCGAGCCGAAGATCAGCAGGGCCGGGAACGACAGCGCCTCGGGTACGGAGACGAGGCGCAGCCGGTGCAGGGCGGAGGCGGTCTTGATGTCCATCAGCAACCTTCAGCAACCGTCGGGAGGAGGCCCGCCAGGGCCCCGGAGTGGATCCGTCCCAGTGTCTCAGCCGCTTTGCCGGATCTTGACCGGGGGTCGGACCGCACACCCCCGGAGCGGAACAAGCACACCCCCGCAGCGGAACAACCGGTGCAAGCCCGCCCCACCCCGCCGAGCGGCACATATCGGCCAAGGGCCCCTGTTCGCCTTCGCGCGCTGCCGATAACGTCTCCCCGTGGCTCAGTTCCGACTCCAAGGCAGCAAGGTGCTCGCCGTCGACCTGACCGGGGATGCCGTCAAAGCGAAGAACGGCTCCATGGTTGCGTACGACGGCCAGATGGCCTTCAAGAAGATGACCGGCGGCGGCGAAGGCCTGCGCGGCATGGTGACGCGCCGTCTGACCGGCGAACAGATGACCGTGATGGAGGTGCAGGGGCACGGCACCTGCTTCTTCGCCGACCGCGCGAGCGAGATCAACCTCGTCAGCCTGCGCGGCGAGAAGCTGTACGTCGAGTCCAGCAACCTCCTGTGCACCGACGCCGGCCTGCGCACCGGCACCACCTTCACGGGCCTGCGCGGCGGGGCGACGGGCAACGGCCTGTTCACCACGACCGTGGAGGGCACCGGGCAGGCGGCGATCATGTCGGACGGCCCGGCCGTGGTCCTGCGCGTCAGCGCGCAGTACCCGCTCTCCGTCGACCCCGGGGCGTACCTCGCGCACACCGGCGACCTGCGCCAGTCCTTCCAGTCGGGGATCACCTTCCGCACCCTGATCGGCGAGGGCTCCGGCGAGGCGTTCCAGATCCGTTTCGAGGGCGAGGGCCTGGTGTACGTGCAGCCCAGCGAGCGCAACACCATCGGGGGCGACATCTGATGCCGTTCCGCGAGATCAACTCCAAAATGGTCGAGGCCCAGGTCGTCCCGGGGCAGACCCTGTACAGCCAGCGCGGCGCGATGCTCGCCTACCGCGGCCAGGTGTCGTTCACGCCGAGTCTGACCGGCGGCCAGGGCGGGGTCCTGGGCATGATCGGGCGCCGGGTGGCGAACGAGCAGACCCCGCTGATGACGGTCGAGGGCAGCGGCACCGTGATGTTCGGCCACGGCGGCCACCACGTGCAGGTGATCAACCTGACGGGCGAGACGCTGTACGTGGAGGCGGACCGGCTGCTGGCCTTCGACGGCACCCTCCAGCAGGGCACGATGTTCATGGGCTCGCAGGGAGGTGTCATGGGCATGGTGCGCGGCCAGGTGACGGGCCAGGGCCTGTTCACCACCACCCTCAAGGGGCACGGTTCGGTGGCCGTGATGGCCCACGGCGGGGTCATCGAGCTCCCCATCACCCCGAACCGCCCGGTCCACGTCGACCCGCAGGCGTACGTGGCCCACCACGGGGATGTCAGGAACAAGCTCTCCACCGCGCTCGGCTGGCGCGACATGGTGGGGCGCGGCTCGGGCGAGGCGTTCCAGCTGGAGCTGTCGGGCCAGGGTGCCGTGTACGTGCAGGCCTCGGAGGAGAAGCTGTGAACTTTGGTCCCGTGACGGGCGGACCGGGCGGCCCGACCGTCTTCGACCCGTACTCCCTGCCCTCCGACGACAACGTGAACGCGTACACCTTCTGCGTGGAGCTCAAGGGGAGCCAGTGGTTCCTGCAGAAGGGCAAGATGATCGCCTACTACGGGCGGATCGAGTTCAACGGCATCGGCAACGGCCGCTTCGACCGGCTGCTGCGCACGAGCTTCCACTCGCCGCTGCACGCGAGCGACTGGGTGGTGGCGGAGGGCCAGGGCAAGATGCTGCTGGCCGACCGCGCCTTCGACGTGAACTCCTTCGACCTGGACGACGGCAACCTGACCATCCGGTCGGGCAACCTGCTGGCGTACCAGCCCTCCCTCGCGCTCAAGCAGTCGATCGTCCCCGGTTTCCTGACGCTGATCGGAACCGGGAAGTTCGTCGCGGCGTCCAATGGTCCGGTGGTCTTCATGGAACCGCCGCTGCGCGTGGACCCGCAGGCGCTCGTCGGCTGGGCGGACTGCCCCTCGCCCTGCCACCATTACGACCATGGGTACATGTCCGGCGTGATCGGCGGGCTGCGCTCGCTGACCGGCATCGGCGGCACCTCGGGCGAGGAGCACCAGTTCGAGTTCGTCGGGGCCGGGACGGTGCTGATGCAGTCCTCGGAGGCGCTGATGGCCGAGCAGTCGGTCGGGGTGGTCGGCGCGGAGCCGGGCGTCCCGGGGGCGGGGATGCCCGGGCACGGCGGCGGTCACGGGCAGAACGGACCGCTGGGGCAGCTGGGCGTGCGCATGCCGGGGCAGTTGGGCGACATCCAGCGGCGCCTCGGACTGTGATCTTCAGCTTTCCCTACTTTGTACGTCATTCAACTTCTTAGGTAGAGTTCATTCATGGAGACCATGGAGACCGAGACGGCCGTACGCTGGCTCACCGATGCCGAGCAGTGCACCTGGCGGATCCACCTGGACGTCAGCAGACTCCTGATGCACCAGCTGGAAAAGGATCTCCAGCCCTTCGGACTCACCAACAACGACTACGAGATCCTCGTGAACCTCTCGGAGTCGCCGGACCACCGCATGCGGATGAGCGACCTCGCGACGTCGACGCTTCAGTCCAAGAGCCGGTTGTCCCACCAGATCACCCGGATGGAGACGGCCGGCCTGGTCGTCCGCGTGAACTGCGAGTCCGACCGGCGGGGGCTGTACGCCGTCCTGACGGACGAGGGCATGGAGCTCATGCGGAAGGTCGCCCCGCACCACGTGGCATCCGTCCGCAGGCACTTCATCGACCTGCTGCCGCCGGAGGCCCTGGCGGCGCTGCGCAGCTCGCTGGAGCCGGTGGCGGAGCACCTGCGCGGCCAGCGGGGCAAGGGCTGACACAGCGGGACCGCCGACCGGTTCCGCACGGGTCGCAAGGGCCGTTTCCGGCCCTCGTGCATCGCGCGTAGACCCGCGAACGCGACGGAGCCCCGCCCCCCGGCCGGGGGGCGGGCGCCGGTTCGGGTCGAGCTTGATCCCGGCCCGCTCCAGCACCGGGGGCAGGGCGACGG
>NZ_JBEYXN010000017.1:0-176879 GCF_040704625.1 Streptomyces sp. NPDC046866 | reverse complement strand
TTGATCACCGCCGGAGCAATGAACAACACCGCAAGCGCCACCGGCACATTGATGAAGAACGCCCACCGCCACGACAGCAGATCCGTCAGAACACCACCCAGGATCGCGCCCGTGGTGAACCCCGCCGACATCAGCGCACCGTTGAGCCCCAGCGCCTTCTGCCGCAGCGGCCCCTCCGGGAACGACGTCGTCAACAGCGACAGACCCGCCGGCGTCACCGCCGCCGTCGCCAGCCCCTGGAACACACGCGCCACGATCAGCATCTCAGGACTGCCCGCCAGACCACCCGCCAACGACGACAGACCCAGCACCGCCAGACCCACCAGGAACAACCGCCGCCGACCGAACAGATCCGCAACCCGCCCGAACAACAACGTGAACCCCGCCGCACACAAAGCGAACGCCGTCGCGATCCACTGCAGGTTCGACAACGAGAACCCCAGCCCGTCACCGATCACCGGCAACGCCACGTTCAGGATCGAGAAGTCCACCGCCAGCATGAACTGCGCCACCAGCAGCACCACCAGCACCAACTTCAAACGCCCGTCCAAACGAACCGGGCCCTCCCCCACACCCTCCGCAACCCGAGCACCCTCGACAACCGACATCGCCAGACTTCCTTTCACACACACTTGAACGGAGGCCTTCCGCAGGGAAGGCCGGTACTTGGGGGTGGAGGCGCGCTCAGGCGCGGGCCTCCTCCGAGGCGCGGCGGACCAGTTCCTCGGACAGTTCCTGCCAGTCGCGGGCGCACTGGGCGGCCGCGGCGGCCGCGGTCTCGGCCCGGTACGGGGGGACCGAGGCGACGATCCGCTCCCAGTGGCGGAGCCCGCTCACGTGGAGGTCGAGCATCCGCAGCAGGAGCCGGCCCGCTTCGCTCAGCCTGAGCAGGGGGTCCTTGCACAGGCCGGCGACCAGGGAGGGCAGCTGCCTCCCGGGTCCCGGGGCCGGGCCCCTGCTCGGGGCCCGGCCCGGTCCCGGGGTCGCGGGCCCGACGGGGGGCGGGCCCGCGGTGGTCCCGGGACGGCGCTGGGCGGCGGGCACGGGGTCCGCCCCTTCGCCGATGCGGCGTCGGACGTCCCGTACGGTCGACGGCGCTATGCCCGCCTCCCGGGCGATCTCCCGCAGCGAGGCGGTGGGTCGCCCCGCCAGCAGCCGGGCGGCGGCCTCCCGGCCGCGCGCCGGATCCGAGGGCCGGATCCGGCCGTCCTGGCCGACGCGTCCCGGCGGCTCGGCCTCCGGTGCCTCGCGGCGGCGCAGGGCCGCGACGGTCTTGGCCGCAAGACCGGCCCGGCGCGCGATGCCGCGGTCGGACCAGTCGGGATGGGAGCGCAGGATCCGTAACGCCGCGGAGGTCCGCTCGGCATGGGTGAGCGGCAGCCCGTGGCTGATGTTGGCCTCCACCGAGAGGACGAACGCGTCTTCGGCGCTGCCGTCGAAGTACGTCACGTCCACCGTGGGCTGCCCGCGCAGTACGGCGGCCCGCAGCCGGTGCGTTCCGTCGATGACCCGCATGGACGGACGGTGCACGAGCAGGGGGGGCAGGGCCCGGCCGGACTGGGCGAGGGCCTGGGCGTGGCTCTCGTCCACCTGGACGGTGCGCGGGGAGTCGGCGCAGTGCAGTGCGCCGACGGGGACTTCGGTCACGGAGGCCGGGGCGGCCGCCGTGGACACCGCGTGGACCGTGTGGGGTGCGGTCCGCTTGCTGGGGCGGTGTGTGGGGTGCATGGGGATTCACCTCCTTCCGTGCGTCGGTGGCCGGGGCGTCGCGGCGTTCGGTCGACGGCTCCGGGGAAGAAATTACGTAACTACTGTTCGGTAACTCGTGCTGGCGGTGAAGGCCGGCGCTATTTCGGCAACTCGCCCGAGTGGCCGGGGCCGGGGTGGGCGACCGGGGAAGTTCGGCGGTCGCCCACCGCACGGCGGCTCAGACCCCTACGAGCTGCTGCGTTCCCACGAACTCCCGGAGCCAGGAGAGGAATTCGGGCCCCAGGTCGTCGCGCTCGCAGGCGAGCCGGACCGTCGCGCGCAGGTACTCGGCCCGGTCCCCGGTGTCGTAGCGGCGGCCGTCGAAGACGACGCCGTGCACGGGCCGGCCCGCCTCGACGAGCGCGCGCAGCGCATCCGTCAGCTGGATCTCGCCACCGCGCCCGGGCGCGGTGGCCCGCAGGACGTCGAAGATCTCCGGGTCGAGGAGGTAGCGGCCGATGATGGCGAGGCTGCTCGGCGCGGTGCCGGGCGCCGGCTTCTCGACCAGGTCGGTGATGCGCAGGCCGGCTCCGGAGCCGGCCGACGAGCGGTCCACCGCAGCGCACCCGTACTGGTGGATCACCGCCGGCTCGACCTCCATGAGGGCGACGACGCTGCCCCCGTGCCGCGCCCGGACCTCGGCCATGCGGGACAGCAGCGGGTCGCGGGGGTCGATCAGGTCGTCGGCCAGGAGCACGGCGAACGGCTCCTGCCCGACGTGCGGCGCGGCGCACAGGACGGCGTGGCCGAGCCCCTTGGGGTCGCGCTGGCGCACGTAGTGGATGTCGGCGAGCTCGGTGGAGGCGCAGACACTCTCCAGCTTGTCCTGGTCGCCGCGGCGCTGGAGGGCCTCCTCCAGCTCGTAGTTGCGGTCGAAGTGGTCCTCCAGGGCCCGCTTGTTGCGGCCGGTGACCATGAGGATGTCGGACAGGCCGGCCGCGACCGCCTCCTCCACCACGTACTGGATGGCCGGCTTGTCGACGACCGGGAGCATTTCCTTCGGGGTCGCTTTGGTCAGCGGGAGGAATCGCGTGCCGAGGCCCGCGGCGGGGACGACTGCCTTGGTTATCCGGCGAGATGAGGAATTCATGCCCCGAGGCTAGGCGCGGCGTTCCGCCGTCGGCCCCCATTCGGCTCAGCCCGGATCTACTTGGGCATTTTCATTTTCGGCCGCGGTATCCCCGTACGGGGCGCAGCCCGCCGTCGGAGCCGCAATGCCGCGGCAGATCACCCGCCATAATTCGCGCAGTTCGCCCACGGCCGCACCGGGCCGGCGGATCCGGCCGTGGCGCACGCGCACGACGGTGCCGCCGACCAGGTGCGACAGCAGCAGCACGGCCGGGCGCGGGTCGGCGCCGGACCGCAGCCGGCCCTCGCTCCCGGCCTGGTCCAGCAGGGCCCCGGCCTCCGGCAGCCAGCTGCCGTACCACTCGGGGCCGGCCCCGGCGCCGGCCCGCTCCTGGGTCAGCCGCGCCGTGGCCCGTACGACCGGGTCCGTCTCGATGAGGGAGCCGAGGGCCACGACGAGCGCGGCGAGGGTCTCCAGCGGCGGGCCGCCGCGCGCCATGACGCGCTCGACCACTGCACGCGTGGCGGACCGGCCCGACTCCTCGACGACGAGGGCGAGTTCCGCCTTGGACGAGAAATGAAAGGTGAGTGCACCCACCGATACCCCGGCAGAGCGGCTCAGCCGCGTGAACGACGTTCCTTCGTATCCATGGCGATCGAATTCGAGGCCCGCCACCGCGATCAGGTGTTTACGGGTGAGCAATCCGCGCTCTTGCTTTACCAATGCACTCTCACTGACGTCCAGGTCGTTCCCGACTCGCCGGGCAATGGGGGCCCGCGAGGCGGCCCCAGCCTTTCCCGGGCGCCGCCGGCGCACAACGCGGACTTGGCGAAGAAGCGGCCCCCGCCCGTGCGACGCCCGGGGCGCCGGCAGCCCCGGCTACCAACGTGCCCAAGTCGCGGGGCGGGCGCCAGCCCTGCGCTAGAAAAAAAACGAACGTTCTGTATTCTGGCTGGAGTTCGCCGCCTCAGGCCGGCGCCCGCAGCGAAGGGGGAGAGATGACGGCAGACACCCGGCCCAGAGCCCTGGTCTCCATGGACACCGCGCTGGACGGCTATACGGAACGCCTCTTCGGCCACTTACCGCGCGCCGACCAGCGGCGGTGGGCGCAGGTCTACCTCCAAGGGCTGCTGACCACGCCGGGCAAGAAGTCCGTGCGCCGGCTCGCCGCCTCCGTCACCGCCTCGCCCACGGCCTCGCAGTCCCTGCAGCAGTTCATCAACGCCAGCCCCTGGGACTGGGAACCGGCCCGCCGGGCCCTGCTGCACTGGGTCGAGGAACGCCACCCGGTCCACGCCTGGACCATCGGCCAGGCGGTCCTGCCGAAGCGCGGTGAGCACTCGGTCGGCGTGCACCGCCGCTTCGACCCCGCCGCCGGACGCACCGTCAACGGCCAGTTCGGACTCGGCCTGTTCCTGTCCCTGGGCGGGGCGAGCGTTCCCGTCGACTGGCGGCTCATGCTCCCCGAGGCCTGGACGGACGACCCCGACCAGCGCCGCCGGGCACGGATCACGCCCGGGACCGCACACCGGGCGCCGGAGGCCCTCGTCCTCGAACTCGTCGACGCGGTCGCCGCGCACACCTCGGCGGCGCGCACGCCCGTGGTCGCCGACCTGAGCCGGCTGGCCGGCGCCGCCGAGCTGCTGGGCGCGCTCGGCCGGCGCGGCCACGACTTCCTGGTCTCCGTCCCGCACACCCTGCCCGTCAGGGCGGCGGGGCTCGCCCCCGGGCGCGCCGACGCGGCCCGGGCGGCAGGGTGCGAGACCACCGCGGGCGACCTCGCCCGCCTGGGCAACACCCGCCACCCGTACGCGGCGGTCCTCACCGGCCCCGCCTCACGGGCGCAGCCGATGCGGATCCACTCGGGCCTGGTCCGGGTACCGGGCGCCGAGACGGGCACCCCGGCAACGGGGCGCGTGACGTACCGCCTCTTCGGCGAGCGCCGCCCGGGGCCCGGCCGGCGGGGCGGCCCGATCTGGATCACCAACATGGTGGAGCACCGGATGGACGACCTGCTGTACCTGGCCCGGCAGTCCGCCGAGGCCGGGCGGGCGCTGGGGACCCTGGCGGAGGACTTCGGCCTCCTCGACTTCGAGGGCCGCTCCTTCCCCGGCTGGCACCACCACATGACCCTGATGTCCGCCGCGTACGCCTACAAGAGCCTCCCCGCCCTGCGGGACCGCCAGAGCCGTCCGGGCGTGCCGGCCTACCCGACGGCGCTCGGATCCCGCCGGTCCGCCTGAGAACCGCCGCCCCGCTGCCCGCTGCCCGCTGCCCGCTGCCCGCTGCCCGAGGGTGCTCGGCTCGACGCCCTTCCGGGCCGGGCCGGGCCGGGCCGCGGCCCCGCCGCGGCCCGGGCGGGGTCAGGCGCGGAGGAGGGAGAGGACCTCGTCGCGGACCCGGGCCAGCACCGCTCCGTCGCGGGCCTCCACGTTCAGGCGCAGCAGCGGCTCGGTGTTCGAGGCGCGGACGTTGAACCACCAGTCCTTGCCGGTCGCGGTCAGGCCGTCCAGCTCGTCCAGGGTGACGTCCTCGCGGGCCGCGAACGCCTCCTTCACCGCCGCCAGACGGGCCTTCTGGTCGGCCACCGTCGAGTTGATCTCGCCGGAGCCCGCGTAGCGGTCGTACGAGGCGACCAGGGCGGACAGCGGGCCGTCCTGGCCGCCGAGGGCCGCGAGGACGTGGAGGGCGGCGAGCATGCCGGTGTCCGCGTTCCAGAAGTCCTTGAAGTAGTAGTGCGCCGAGTGCTCGCCGCCGAAGATCGCACCCGTCCTCGCCATCTCCTCCTTGATGAAGGAGTGGCCCACGCGGGTGCGGACCGGGGTGCCGCCGTTCTCCCGGACGACCTCCGGCACCGACCACGAGGTGATCAGGTTGTGGATCACCGTTCCCGACCCGCCGTTGCGGGCCAGCTCGCGGGCCGCGACCAGCGCCGTGACCGCCGACGGCGGGACGCCCTCGCCGCGCTCGTCCACGACGAAGCAGCGGTCCGCGTCGCCGTCGAACGCGATCCCCAGGTCCGCGCCCTCCGCCCGCACCCGTTCCTGCAGGTCCACGATGTTCTTCGGGTCCAGCGGGTTCGCCTCGTGGTGGGGGAACGTGCCGTCCAGCTCGAAGTACAGGGGCACCAGGTCCAGCGGCAGGCCCTCGAAGACCGTGGGCACGGTGTGGCCGCCCATGCCGTTGCCCGCGTCAACGACCACCTTCAGCGGGCGGATCGGCGCCAGGTCCACCAGGCCCCGCAGGTGGGCCGCGTAGCCGGCCAGCGTGTCCCGCTCCGAGACCGTCCCCGCCGCCGTGCCCGCAGGAGCCGCCGGGGCGCCCTCGTCCAGCCACCTCTCCACCAGCCGGCGGATCTGCGCCAGGCCCGTGTCCTGGCCCACCGGGGCCGCACCCGCCCGGCACAGCTTGATCCCGTTGTACCGGGCGGGGTTGTGCGACGCCGTGAACATCGCCCCCGGCAGGTCCAGGGAGCCGGAGGCGTAGTACAGCTGGTCCGTCGAGCACAGCCCGATCAGCGTCACGTCGGCACCGCGGGCCGCCGCGCCCCGCGCGAAGGCCGCCGACAGGCCCGGCGACGACGGCCGCATGTCGTGGCCCACGACGATCGCCGGGCCGCCCACGACCTCGACGAAGGCCGCACCGAACAGCTCGGCCAGGGACTCGTCCCATGCGTCCGGCACGACACCGCGTATGTCGTACGCCTTGACGATGTGCGAAAGGTCGGGCATTTCAGCTCCTTCAGGGATGACGGGACGGATCGGGACGCTACCCGGCCCGTCTCCCCGCGGGGCCCGCCCGCCGCGATCACGCCGAGGCTTTGGCATTTCGCCGCGGGGGGCCGGCCGGCGCCCCGCCGGCCCGCCCCCCGTCAGCCGGGAGGCTGTGCGCCCCTCCTCCGGTACCACCGTGCGGCCGCGCCGAGCCGGGCCAGCGGCCCGGGCCCCGGGTCGGTGCCGGTGAGCCGCCACACCGCGCCGGCGCCGTACCAGTGGTCCCGGGCCAGCAGGGCGAACTGCCGCTCGCTGACCCAGCCTTCGCGCGCCGCGAGGGCCTCCAGGCACCGCTCCCACGGCCAGTCCTCGGCGGGTCGCGCCGGCAGGACCCGGTGCTCGGCCAGCGCTGCCATCAGCTCCGCGTTGCGCACCGGTACGGGGTGGTGCGCGTGCAGGATGCCCGCCGCTCCGGCCGAGTCTCCCGCACCGAGGGCGCACGCCGTGATGAGCCGGGCCAAGTCGTCCACGTCGACGAAGGAGGCCGTCCCGGCACCGCCGTCCCAGTGCGCCGGTACGCGCCGGAAGGCGTCGGCGAGCGCGGGCACGACCCACCGGTCGCCCGGCCCGAGCACCAGGCCCGCGCGCAGGACCAGCCCGCCCGCGGCGAGTACCGGCTCCTCGCCCGCCAGCCGGCTGCGGCTGGCCGGGGACACCGGCGCGGGGGCCAACTCCCCGACGTCCTCGCCGCGGTGGGGGCCGGTTCCGTAGACCGCGCAGGTGGACAGGTGCACGATCCGCGCCGCTCCCGCCCGCTGCGCCTCGGCCACCACGGCTGCGGTACCGGCGGTGTTGACCGCCGTGCACAGCTCGGGCTCCGGGCCGACGTGGGAGGCCAGGGAGAGCACGACGTCCGCGCCGTCGCACACGCCGCGCAGGGATTCCGGTGCGGTCAGGTCGGCGCCCGCCCAGTGCACGCCGGGCGCGCCGGCTCCAGGGGCCCCGGCGGCCGGCGGAGGCGTACGGGACAGCGCCCGCACCTCGATGTGCGGGCCGGCTGCCGCCAGGCGGCGCACCACGGCCGAGCCCACGAAGCCCGTGGCCCCGCTGACGACGACGCGGAGGACGCTCACGCCGACTTCTCCTGCACGGCGTCCGCGTCGGTCCCTTCGGCCGGCTGCTCCGGGGGCAGGGTCAGGCGGATGGAGCCGCGGACGTCGTCCGTGGCGACGGCGGGCAGCAGGTAGCGCCACAGGGTGGCGATCCGCTGCGGCAGGTCCGCGCGCCCGGTCGACGCCTGGGAGAACAGCTGGGCACCAGTGAAGGAGCTGACCAGCACCCACGCCAGCTCGTGGTCGTCCACGTCCGGCTGGAGCTCCCCCTTGGCGCGGGCGAAGCGCAGCTGCTGGCGGAACTCGAGCAGCCAGGCCTGGTAGGCGACGTCGTCGCGCATCCCGAACTCGCCCTGCTCCACGGCCAGTCGGACGCCCGCCCGCAGGACCGGATTGTGCCGGAGCTGCTCCGCCAGGTAGAGCGTGATGTCCACCAGGTGCTGCAGGCCGTCCTCGCCGGCCGGGAACACCAGCCCCTCGCCCTGGCCGACCATCACGGCGTACGCGAGCTCCTCCTTGGAGCCGAAGTGGAAGTACATGCCGCCCTGGGTGACTTCAGCCCGGTGCATGATCTTGCTGATGCTGGCGCCGCTGAAGCCGAACTCGTCGAACACCTCCGCGGCCGCGCGCAGGATCGCCGCCCTCGTCTGGACCGCCCGCTGCTGAGGTGCGCGTTGCCGCTTGCGCTCTGACACGGTGTCTCAACTCCCTCGACAAAAAAAACGAACATCCTCTATTTTAAGTCCGACGCCACTCAAGCACCAGTTCGCAACGACGTTTCAGGGGGCCTTGACCGTGACCGTGTTAGCCAGACATGGAGCTTCGTCGATCGCCGCGCTCACGAGCGCCTTGCCTCGGGAGTACGTGCACAAGAGCGCGCACTCGGAAGTGCTGCTCACGGGGTGTCGGGCCGCCGGACCCGACGAGTACGTGATCACCGCCCAGTGGCCGCGCACGCACAGCTTCTACACACCGATGGCGGGCCGTCACGACCCGCTGCTCCTGGCCGAGTCCGTGCGCCAGGCGATCCCTCTTTTGAGCCACATCGCTTACGAGGTCCCGTTCGGGCACCGGCAGATTTGGGACACGTTCAGGTACACGGTCGATCCCGAGGCACTGGCGGTGGGGCCGACCCCGGCCGACATCACCCTGCACGTCCGCTGCTCGGGCATCACCCGCCGGGGCAGCAGGCTGGCCGGCCTCAGCATGCACGTGACGGCGATGCGCGACGGCGCGTTCCTGGGCACGGCCGAGGCGGCCTTCACCAACCAGCCCCCCGCCATCTACCAGCGTCTGCGCGGGGGTTACGCGGACCTGGAGCAGGTTGCCGCGCACGTCCTGCCGCTCGCTCCCCCGCTCGCGCCGCGCCGCGTGGGCCGCGACCGCTTCCACGACGTGGTGCTCGCGCCGAGCGGTTCCACCCACCGCATGCTGCTGCGGACCGACTTGAACCACCCGATCCTCTTCGACCACCCCGTGGACCACGCCCCCGGGATGCTCCTGCTGGAGGCCGTCCGCCAGGGCGCGTACGGCTGCGCCTTCCCGCGGCAGGGCGTCCTGACCGACATGGAGATACGTTTCTTCCGCTACGCCGAGCTGAACTCCCCCTGCTGGATCGAGACCAGCCCGGTCACCGAGGAGGCGACGGACCGCCTCCCGGTCCGCGTCGCCGCCCACCAGGACGGCGCGGTCGTCTTCACTGCCACGGCCACCGTCACCACGACGACGGCCCACACCCCGGCCCACACCTGCGCCGCAGCCTGACCACCGGCACCCGGCCGACCCCGGCGGCACGGCGCCGCCGGCCACACGCGGAAACGGGTGTGGCCGGCGGCGCCGGCGGCGTATATGAAACGTAGATGGACGGCTGCGAGTCTCCTCGGCAGAACAGCCCGCAAGCCAGCCAGGCGCCGCGCACGGCACCTGGACCGACAGACAGGATCCACCGTGCCGCACACCCGCACGTCCGTCACGCGCCGTCTGGCCCTCCTCGTCCCCGCCGCGCTCCTCGCGCTGCTCGCCGTCGGCGCCACCGCCGGCGCCCCCCTCCTCACCGCGGACCGCGGCACGAGCGTCTCCGCCGACGACGCCACCCCGCCCCGCCGCCACGACCACAACGAGTTCAACACCCGGGCCTGACCGCCACGCCCGTCTCCAGCAGGGTGCGGGCCTCCTCGGCCTCCGGCAGGCCCGCCCGCTCGAACACCTCCAGCGCCTCGCCCGCGTGGCCGAGCCCCTCCTCGCGCCGCCCCGCCGCCAGGCAGACCCCGGCGTGGATCAGCAGGGCGTAGCCGCGGTCCCGGCCCCGACCCGGCACCGTGTGCAGATGGGCCACGGCCCGGGCGGAGGCCTCCAGCGCCTCCCGGGTCCGGCCGAGGTCGCTCAGCGTCCGGGCGTAGCGGTAGTCGGCCTGCGCGCGCTGGCCCGGGATCCGGACCGCGTCGCACAGGTCGAGGCACTCCTCGTACGCGGCCAGCGCCTCCTGAAGCCGGCCGAGCTCGTGCAGGGCCTGCCCCCGCACGCACAGCGCGTGGGCGACCCCGTGGTGGTCGGCCATCTCCCGCAGCGCCCGCAGGGCCTCCTCGCACGCGGGCAGCGCCTCGGCCGCCCGGCCGCCGCGGACGCGGGCCAGGGCGGCGTTGAGGGTGATCGTCAGGGCGCCCGAGCGGTGGCCCTGCTCCCGCGCCAGGCCGAGCGCCTCGTCGAAGCACTCGGCCGCCTCGCCGAAGCGGTGCTCGAACTGGGCGATCACCCCGAGGTCGTTGTACGCCTGCTGCAGGATCGCCCGGTCGCCCGCCCGGCGGCAGGCCCGCACGGCCAGCTCGGAGGCGGCGCGGGCCCGGCCCAGATCGGTGGCCTGGAGCGCCGCGTTCCCGATGAGGAAGTGGGCGCGCCCGGCCGCCCGGTCGTTGCCGCGCAGCGTCGCGGCCCGGGCCAGTTCGGCGGCGGTCGCGGTGATCCGCGCGTACGGGATGTCCTGCCCGAACGAGCTGAGCGCGACCAGCAGGTCGGCGGCCATCGTCAGCTGCTCGGTGTCCGCGGCGTCGGGCCGCCGCACCACGAGCTGGACGGCGTGCAGCGCGCAGTCGAACTCCGCGACGACCCAGGCGCGGGCCTCGGATAGGTCCGCGAGCCGTCCCTCCCCCGGCTCGGCGGCCGCCGCGACGATCGAGCGGTGCACCGGGTCCCCGGGGATCATCCGCTGGAAGGCCTCGGCCGCCATGCCCAGCAGGTGGTGCAGGAGGCGGTGCTGCACCGGCGGGCCGCACTCACCGGCCGGGGCGGGCAGGTTGAGCGCGAAGTCCCGGCCCAGTTCGTGGTGGCGGTAGCGGCCCGGCTCCGGTGATTCGAGCAGGGCGGCGTCCACCAGGGCTTCGAGCAGCTCCTCGGCCTCCGGCTCGGCCAGGTCCAGGGCGGCGGCCGCCGCGGCGAGCCCGATGCCGGGCCGGGAGACGGGAGCCAGCCGGCGGAACACGCTCGCCTGGGGCCCGGTCAGCTGGCGGTGGCCCAGCTCGAAGACGGCGGCGACGGCCAGGTCGTCGGCCCGCAGCTCGGTCAGCCGGCGCCGCTCGTCGGCGAGGCGGGCCACCAGGTGCGCGACGGTCCATCCGGGCCGGGCGGCCAGGCGGGCGGCGACGATGCGGACGGCCAGCGGCAGCCGGGCACAGGCCGCGACCAGCGCGGCCGCGGCCTCCTCCTCCCGGTCCACCCGGTCGGCGCCGACGATCTGGCGCAGCAGCCCGAGCGCCTCCTGCGGGGTGAACTCCGCGAGCTGGACGTGGCGTCCCGACAGCAGCCCGCCCAGGCGGGCCCGGCCGGTGACGACCACGGCGCAGCCGGCGGCGCCCGGGAGCAGCGGTTTGACCTGGGCGGTGTCCCGGGCGTCGTCGAGCAGCAGGAGCACCCGGCGGCCGTCCAGGACGGTGCGGAAGAGCCGGGCGCGGTCCTCCGTCGAGGGCGGCACCTCGCGGCGGGGCACGCCGAGGGCGCCGAGCAGGCTGGCGAGGACGGTGCCGGGGTCGGCGGGGTCGCTGCCGGTGCCGCGGAGGTCGGCGTAGAGCTGGCCGTCGGGGTAGGCGTCCTTGACGTGGTGCGCGACCCGCAGGGCCAGGGCGCTCTTGCCGATGCCGCCCATCCCGCTCACGGTGGCGACGGCCAGGGCGGTGCGGGCCGGGTCGCTCAGGGCGCCGGTGAGGGCGGCGAGTTCGGCGGCACGGCCGCTGAAGTCGGCTATGTCGGCGGGGAGCTGGGCAGGCCGGAGGTACCCGGCCGCGGCCGCGCCCTGCCCCTGTGCGGGGTCCGGGGCCGGAGCAGCCCCGGCCCGGTCCCCGCCCTGCATCCCGGCACGCCCGGCTGCCGGGGCCCCGGCCACGACACCGCCGGGCCCGCGCCCGTGCGCGGCCGGGACTCCGGCCGCTGCCCCGGCGGCGGAGACCGTCGCCGGACCGGCAACCGCGCCCGGGAACCCCGCGGGTGCCGCGGGGTTCCCGGAGCCCTGCGCGCCGCCCGGGGCGACACGGTGCGGCCCCGCCGCAGCATCCGCCGCCACCCCGGCCGCGCCCGCGGCGTGCCCATCCGCCGTCCCCGCGGCCGCCGCCGGGAACGCCTCGGGTCCCGCTGGCGCGCCGCCGGAAGCCTGTACACCGCCCGGGGCGGCGCCGTGCGCCCCCGCGGGTGCCGTCGGCGCGGCGCCGGGGGGCACGGCCGGGAGCCCTGCGGGCGGCCGGCCCCCCGCAGCGGGGAGGAGGGCCGGGTCGCCCGACAGGATGCGGGCGTGCAGGGAGCGGAGGTCCGGGCCCGGGTCCAGGCCGAGTTCGTCGGCCAGCACCTCGCGGGCCCGGCCGAATACGGCGAGGGCGTCGCCCTGCCGCCCCGCGGCGTACAGCGCGCGCATCAGGAGCCCGTACGGGCGCTCCCGCAGCGGCTCCTCGCGGATGAGGGCGGTGAGCTCGGGGACGGCCCGCTCGTGCCGCCCGAGGAGCAGGTCCGCACCCAGGCGCTCCTCCAGCAGGTGCAGCCGCAGCTCCGCCAGGCGCGAGCGCTGGCTCTCGGCGAACGGCCCCGGCACCCCGGCCAGCGGCTCGCCCCGCCACAGGGACCCGGCCTCGGCCAGGGCTTCGGCGCAGACCTCCAGCTCCCCGGCCGCGTGGGCGCGCGCGGCCTTCGCAGCCAGCTCCTCGGCCCGTACGGCGTCGACCGAGCCCGGCGGCACGGCGAGCCGGTAGCCGTCGTTCGCGGACTCGAGGACCTGGGCCCCGGTCTTCCCGGATGCCCCGCCCTCCAGCAGTTTCCGCAGCCGCCAGACGTAGGTCCGCAGGATCATCACCGCGGAGCCGGGGGCGGAGTCCCCCCAGACCGCGGCGGTCAGTTCGTGCAGCGGCACGACATGGCCCGCGCGGAGCACCAGGACGGCGAGGGTCGCCTGCTGCTGCGGCGGTCCACCGGTCAGCACCGGTCCCCCGTGGGCCACACCCACGGATCCGAGCACGAAGAATTCCACGAGTTTCCCCCTGTGCGCGCGCACAGCTCCCCTCGGCGGTCGGTCCCCAGGTGTCCTGGCCCGCCGATGTACGGAGCGTCATCCTAAGCGGTTCATATGACCATGCGATCGGAATCGCTCCCGGCGGCGCGGCGGCGGCCCGGCCGGGCCCGCGCGGCGGAGGGGAGGGACCGCGTCCGGGTCACACCCATCCGAGGCGGGCCGCGCGCAGCCCGGCCTCGAACCGGCTCCGGGCGCCCAGCCGTTCGATCAGCGAGGCCATGATCCGCCGGGCGGTGCGGGCCGAGATGTGCAGCTGTCCGGCGGCGGATTCGTCGGTGTGGCCCTCGGCCAGCAGGCCCAGCAGGGAACGCTCCTGCTCAGTGGGTACGTACACGGCCTCCGACGGATCCGCGCCCAGCGGCACGGCCGCACCCCACTCCCGCTCGAAGAGCGCGACCAGCGGGGCGATCATGCCGGGCGCGGAGAGGAACAGCGCGCCCTGGCGGCTGTCCGCCGGGTCGATGGGCACGAGGGCGTGGATCCGGTCGACCAGCACCATCCGGGTCGGCAGCGCGGCGACCGTACGGAAGGCCCCGCCGCCCGCGAGCAGCGCCCGGCTGTAACGCAGGGTGCCCGGATCCTCCCGGACGAGGTCCAGCCCGATGGTGCGGATGGCGACGCCGCGGCCGAGCACGAGGGCGTCGTTGCGCTCGGCGGCCTCCAACGCGGCCGCGGACTGTGGACCGCCCGGCATGAAGGTCAGCACCTCGGTCCTGGCCTCCAGCGCCAGGCGCTCCAACCGGCGCTGCACGGCGTCGAGTCCGGCCAGCCGCTCGACGCCCTCGGCCGGGCGGCCGCCGGAGCCGGCGCCCGCGAGGATCCGGACCAGGGCCTGCTGGTGGCCCGCGGCCTGGCGGTGCCGGCGCACCAGCTCCTCGTGCTGCTGGTCCAGGAGCCGCTGCATCCCGAGGACCGGGTCGACGACGGTGAAGTGGCCGGGCGTCTCGAAGGAGGCCTGCACCAGGCGCAGCGCGAACAGCCGGTCGAGGCAGTCGCGGACCCGGTCGGGCTCCACCCCGAGCCGGGCGGCGAGTTCGGCCAGGCCCAGTTCGGGCCGGGCCAGCATCTCCTCGTACACCGTCTGGTCGAGCTCCTCCAGGCCGGGCGTCACGGACATCGGTCCCCCTCTTCCTCTTCGCATGCGGTCGCCCCCGTCGATCTGCGAGCAGCCTGCATGCCGGATATCTACGTGCCATAAACGCGCCCTCTACGCGCGTCAACGCGGCTGCGGCCGGGGGTGCCTGTCACAAAGCGTCCTGGCCGTTTCCGCCACCCCTGAACCCGTTCCCCCAGGTCAAGACCTTGGCCAGGATGAGGACGTGCCGCTCGGCACCCCTTCCCCACTCCCGATGAGGGCACCTCCATGACTTCTCGCGTCCACACCGCCGCCCGTCCGGTCCGCACCGCTGCCGCGGCCGTCGCCGCGGCCGTCGCCTGCGCCGTGCTCGCGCTCACCGTCGGCGGGCCGTCCGCTGCGGACACGGCCGTGGCCGGCACCGTCCGGGCGGCCTCGGCGCCCCTCCCCGCCGCCCCGGGCGCGGTCACGTACGGCCTGATCTGGGACTGACCCGGGCGCGTGGAGCTGACCCTCATCTCCCTCGTCCCGCCCGGGCCCCGCCCCGGTCCCGCGGACGACGGCCTCCTGCTCCGCCTGCTCCGGGCCGCGGCCCGCCCGGGCGAGCGACTGGAGCACATCAGCGTGCGGAGCGGTCCGCACGGTGTGGACCTCGGACTCTTCACCGTGGCCACGCCCGCCGCGACCGCCGCGGAGGCCGCCCTGGCCATCTGCCGCCGTGCACTCGCGCCTCCCTCCCCCTTCCAGGGCTGGCACCTGGTGCTGTGACCGGAAAGGTTCACCGGCTCGCGACGCCCGGCACGGCACCTCGCCGCGTTGTCGGACCTCGCACGTACGTCCGGTACGAGCCGAGGCCCTCCGCCTTGCGATGCACGGCACCGGACGCCGCGACACGGCAAACCTTCCCGGCCGCAGCACTCGCCGCCGGACCCACCAGCCTCGCGCGACCCGGCGCGACACCCACCACCACGACGTGACAGGAGCACCCGTGACCAACCCCTTCGAGGACGACGAAGCCACCTACCTCGTCCTCGTCAACCAGGAGAACCAGCACTCCCTGTGGCCCGCCTCGATCGAGGTGCCCGCCGGCTGGACGGCCGCCCACGGCCCGGCCGGCCGCCAGGACTGCCTGGACCACATCGAGAAGACCTGGACCGATCTGCGTCCGGCCTCTCTGGTCGCCGCGCTCGGGGAGGTCTGAGCCGATGACCGTCCAGCGCACCGCCCGTCCCCGGCACTACCTGATGTGCCGCCCGTCCCACTTCACCGTCGACTACCGCATCAACCCCTGGATGGACCCGGCCAAGCCGACCGACACCGACCTGGCCGTCCTGCAGTGGGAGCGGCTGTACGCCCTCTACCGGGAGCTGGGGCACACGGTCGACCTGATCGACCCGGTTCCGGGGCTGCCCGACATGGTCTACTCGGCCAACGGTGCCACCGTGCTCGGCGACCGCGTTCTGATGGCCCGTTTCCGCCACCCCGAGCGCGCCGCCGAGGCCCCCGCCTACCAGGCCTGGTTCGAGGCCAACGGCTACACCGAGGTGGTCGCGCCGGAGCACGTCAACGAGGGCGAGGGCGACTACCTGGTCGCCGGGTCGCGGATCCTGGCGGGCACCGGCTTCCGCACCGACCCGGCCTCGCACGCCGAGGCCGAACGGGTGCTCGGCGCCCCGGTGGTGGGCCTGACCCTGGTCGACCCGCGCTTCTACCACCTGGACACCGCCCTCGCCGTGCTCGACGACGACGAGATCATGTACTTCCCCGGCGCCTTCTCGGCGGAGTCGCAGGCGGTGCTGCGCGAGCTGTACCCGGACGCGCTGCTGGCCACGGAGGAGGACGCCGAGGTCTTCGGGCTGAACGCGCTCTCCGACGGGCGCAACGTCCTGCTCGCCGAGGCCGCCCGCGGGCTCGCGGACCGGCTGGCCGAACGCGGTTTCACGCCGATCGGCGTCGACCTGTCCGAACTGTTCAAGGGTGGCGGCAGCGTCAAGTGCTGCACCCTGGAGCTCCGTCACGCCGCGCATGCGCCGGCCGCGGGCGGTGCCGCGTGAGCCTGCACCCGACCACCCCCGCAGCGGCCGCCGCCGCCGATTCCGCCGCCACCGAGGCCGTCCCCTTCGCGGGCGTCCTCGACTGGCTCACCGAGCCCGGTGCCCCGGCCACCGTCCGCGCCCCCGAGCTGGCCGACGCGGCCGCCGCGCGGGACTGGCTCGCCGAGCACCGCGCCGAACTGCGCGCCGGGCTCGACCGGTTCGGCGCCGTGTACGTGAGCGGGCTGCCGGTCCGCAGCGTCGACGACTTCGCCGTCGTCCGCGACGAGCTGGTCCGCCGGGCCACCCCGTACCGCGAGAAGGCCACCCCCCGCAGCGACTTCGGCTCCGGCGTCTTCTCCTCCACCGACCTGCCCGCCGCGCAGGCGATCCGCCCGCACAACGAGAACAGCTACACGCTGACCTTCCCCGGCCTGCTGCTCTTCGGCTGCCTGACCGCCCCCGAGGAGGGCGGCGCGACCCCCGTCACCGACTGCCGCGAGGTGCTGCGCACGCTTCCCGCCTCTCTGGTCGAGCGGATGCGCGCCTCCGGCTGGGTCCTGACCCGCACCTACTCGGAGACCCTCTCGGTCGCCTGGCAGTCCGCCTTCGGGGCCACCGGCCGCGAGGAGGTCGAAGCGTACTGCGCCGAGAACGCCATCGCCTGCGCCTGGGACGAGGAGGGCACCCTGCGCACCAGCCAGGTGCGGCCCGGCATCATCCGCCATCCGCAGACGGGCGACGAGGTCTGGTTCAACCACATGGCCTTCTGGAACCGCTTCTCGCTGGACGAGGAGCTGCGCGAGGTCCTGCTGGACGAACTCGGCCCCGACGGGCTGCCCTTCGACACGGGCCTCGGTGACGGCGTCCCGCTCACCGAAGGCGACCTGGCGGCCGTCAACGCCGCCTACGAGCGGGCCACCGTGCGCCGCGCCTGGCAGCCGGGCGACCTGCTGATCGTCGACAACGTCCTGACCGCACACGGCCGCGACCCCTTCCGCGGCGACCGGCGGATCGTCGTCGCCATGGGCGACCCGGTCGCGGTGGCCGACTGCTCCCCGACCGTCGCCCCGCGCGCCGGAACCGTCGCGGCGGTGTCCCGTGGCTGAGCCGACGAACCTGGTGGAGCGGTTCCTCCGGACCGCCCGCACCTTCCCCGGCCGGGCCGCCGTGCACGCCGCGGACGCTTCCCTGACCTTCGAGGAGCTGGCCGGGCGCACGGCCCGGCTGGCGGCGGCGCTGCGCGCGCTCGGCGTCCGCCCGGGCGACCGGGTCGGCGTGAGCCTGCCCCGCGGCACCGGCTGGGCCGTGGCCCCGCTGGCGGTGTGGCGGGCCGGTGCGGCCTACGTCCCCCTGGACCCGGCGTACCCCGGGGAGCGGCTCGCGCACATCGCGGCCGACGCCGGGCTGCGCGCGGTGGTCGCGCGGGCGGGGGCCGCGGCCGAGTGGGCCGCGGGCCTGCCGGTCCTGGACCCGGACACGGCCGCCCCGGACGCCGCGGCGCCTGCCGCGCAGGCCGGCGCGGAGCCGTCGGGCCGCGCCGGGCACCCGGCCACCGCGGCCTACGTCATCCACACCTCGGGCTCCAGCGGCCTGCCCAAGGGCGTGGAGGTCACGCACGGCAGCGTCGCCGCCCTCGTCGCCGGCCTGGAGGAGCGGGGCGTCTACCCCTCCGGCCACGGCGTGGTCGCGTGGAACGCCAGCCTGTCCTTCGACGCGTCCGTGCAGCAGTGGGTCCGCGTGTGCCGCGGCGACACCCTGGTCGTCCTGGACGACGAGGACCGCACGGACCCGGCCCGGCTGGACGCGCTGCTCGACGCACACGCCGTGACCGACCTCGACTGCACCCCCTCGCACTGGCAGCTGACCGGTCCGCGACTGCGGCCCGGGCGTCCGCTGCGGCTGCTGCTGGGCGGCGAGCCGGTGCCGGCGGCGATGTGGCGGGCGCTGGCCGAGGACCCGGCCGTGGAGGCCTGGAACCTGTACGGCCCGACCGAGTGCACCGTCGACGCCACCGCGACCCGGATCACCGGGGCCGCCCCGCGCCTGGGCGAGCCGCTGGCCGGGGTCCGCGCCCTGGTCCTCGACGAGGGGCTGCGGCCGGCCGCCACGGGCGAGCTGTACCTGGCCGGCCCGGGGGTGGCCGTCGGCTACCTCGGCCGGCCCGGGCTGACCGCCTCGCGGTTCGTCGCGGACCCCTTCGCCGCCGACGGCAGCCGGATGTACCGCACGGGCGACCTGGTGCGCTGGCGGGCCGACTCCGGTCTGGAGTTCCTGCGCCGCACCGACCGGCAGCTGAAGATCCGCGGCTTCCGGGTGGAGCCGGGCGAGCTGGAGGACCGGCTGCGCGGCCACCCGGAGGTGGAGGCGGCCGTCGCCGTGGCCCGGACCGGGCCGGACGGCGACACCCTCCTCGCGGCGTACTGCGTCCTGGCCCCCGGGGCCCGGGTGACCGACGCGGAGCTGCGCCGGCACTGCGGGGCCGCACTGCCCGCGTACTTCGTCCCGTCCGTCTTCGTCACGCTCGACGCGCTCCCGCTGACGCCGAACGGCAAGGTGGACACCGAGGCGCTGCCGCCGCTGCCGACGGCCCCCGCCGCCGGGCCGGAGTCCTCCGGACGCGCCCCCGAGGGCCCGCTGGAAGAGCTGATCGCGACCGTGTGGGCCGAGGTCCTCGGCCGGGACGGCGTCGACGCGGAGGCGAACTTCTTCGCGCTCGGCGGGCATTCGCTGCTGGCGCTGCGCGTGGTGTCCCGGCTGAAGAAGAACGCCGGGATCGCGCTGCGGACCAAGGACGTCTACCGCTTCCCCGTCCTCGCGGACCTGGCCCGGCACGCGCAGTCGGTGCACGCCCTGGCCGCCGGGGAGGCCTCGTGAGCCTCCTCGACACCACCGCGGTGCGCCTGAAGGAGACCGCGGACGGCGCACCCACCCTGGTCTGCCTGGGCTTCTGCGGCGGGGGCACCGCCACCTTCCACGACTGGATCCCGGCCCTGCCGGACGGCGCCGGCCTGGTGGCCGTCTGCTATCCGGGGCGCGAGGGGCGGTTCGCCGAGGAGTTCGCCCGGACCTGGGACGAGCTCGCGACGGACGCCGCCGCCGGGGTCGCGGCGGTGGCCGGGCAGGGCCCGTACGTCCTGTTCGGGCACAGCATGGGCGGCTGGATGGCCTTCGACGTCACCGTACGGCTCGCCGCGGCGGGCGCGCCCGCGCCGCGCGCCCTGGTCGTCTCCGCCTGCAACGCCCCGGACCGCGGGGTCACCGACCGGGACCGGTTCCTGGCGCAGGGGCAGCGCGACGAGGAGCTGCTCGGCTGGATGAGCACCCACGGCCTGCTGCCCGAGCACGTCCTCGAGGAGCCCGAGCTGACCGAGATGGCCGTGGAGCTGATGCGGGCCGACCTCGCCGCCCGGGACACCTTCATCCACACCCCCGGTGCCCGGACCGGCGTCCCGCTCCAGGTGTTCTCCGGGGACGCGGACCCGGTCATCGGCGAGGACGTGGGCCCGCGCTGGGCGGCGCTGACCGACGGCCCGTTCCGCCACGACGTCCTGCCCGGCGGCCACTTCTACACCCCTGAGGTGTGGCGGGGCCTGCCCGCCCGGATCACCTCCCTGACGACCGGGGCCGCCGCGGCCCCCGCCCCCGTCCTCTCCGTGTCCGCCGCCCCGCGAGGGACGGCGGCCCCATGACGAACGGCAGCTCCATGACCTTCTCCCCCGCCTTCGGCATCAGCCACGTCGAGTCCTACGTCGCCGACCTCGCGTCGGCGGCGGCCGAGATGACCGGCCGCTTCGGTTTCCGTGCGGTCGCCCGCGCCGAATCCGCCGACGCGGAGTCCCTGCTCCTGCGCCAGGGGCGGATCTCCCTCGTCCTCACCCAGGCCCGCTCGGCGCACCACCCGGGCGCCGCCTACGTCCTCGCCCACGGCGACGGCGTCGCCGACATCGCGCTGAGCGTGCCGGACGTGACGGCCGTCTTCGACGAGGCGGTCTCCCGCGGTGCGGTCCCCCTGTCCGTGCCGCGCCGGCACGCCGACGGCCGCACCCGGGCCGTGGTCGCCGGGTTCGGCGACGTCGTGCACACCCTCGTCGAGCCGGACCCGGCCGGTCTGCCCCCGGGCTTCACCCCGCTGCCGGACGCCGCCGCAGCGGACGCGGACGGCGAACTCCTGGAGGAGCTCGACCACTTCGCGGTCTGCCTGCCCGCCGGGGAACTCGCCCGGACCGTGGAGTTCTACACCCGCGTCCTCGGCTTCCGCATGATCTTCCAGGAGCTCATCCGGGTCGGCGCGCAGGCCATGGACTCCAAGGTGGTGCAGAGCGCCTCCGGCGAGGTCACCCTGACCCTGATCGAGCCCGACACCTCCCGCGAGCCGGGGCAGATCGACCGGTTCCTCGCCGAGCACGGCGGCGCGGGCGTCCAGCACATCGCCTTCGCCTCCCGGGACGTCGTCCGCGCGGTTACGGCGCTGCGCGAGCGCGGCGTGGAGTTCCTGAGCGTCCCCGACGCCTACTACACGATGCTCGCGGACCGGCTCGACCTGGCCCGGCACTCCACGCAGGAGCTCCAGCGCATCAGCGTCCTGGTCGACGAGGACCACGACGGGCAGCTCTTCCAGATCTTCACCCGCTCTACCCACCCCCGCCGCACCCTCTTCCACGAGGTGATCGAGCGGTTCGGCGCCCGCACCTTCGGCAACGGCAACATCAAGGCCCTGTACGAGGCCGTCGAGGCCGAGCGGCTGGGCGCCGGCGAGGTCCTGCGGTGAGCGGGGGCCACGACACGGCGCCGGTCGCGGTCCGGCTGGAGGACTTCGCCGAGCCCGCCCGCCGGGCCCTGCCCCCGGAGGTCTGGGACTTCATCGCGGGCGGCAGCGGCGAGGAGCTGACCCTGGCCGCCAACCGGGCCGCCCTGGACCGGATCCGCCTCGTCCCCCGTGTCCTGTCGGGCCCCGGGTCCTGCGACACCTCGGCCGAACTCCCCGGCGGCCGGGCAGACTTGCCCGTGGCGGTCGCACCGATGGCCTACCAGCGGCTGCTGCACCCCGAGGGCGAGCTGGCCACGGCCCGCGCGGCGGCGGCCGCCGGGGTGCCGTTCACCCTGTCCACGCTGAGCAGCGTGCCGGTGGAGGAGGTCACGGCGCTGGGCGGGGTCACCTGGTTCCAGCTGTACTGCCAGCGGGACCCGGGGCTCACCGCCGAGCTGGTGCGGCGCGCCGAGGACGCGGGCTGCGCCGCGGTGATGGTCACCGTCGACGTCCCCTCGATGGGCCGGCGCCTGCGCGACCTGCGCAACGGCTTCGCCCTGCCGGCGGGCGTGGCGGCCGCGCACCTCGACCCGGCCACGACCCGTCGGGCCGCCGAGCGCCGGCCCGGGACGTGCGCGGTGGCCGAGCACACCGCCGAGTCCTTCGCCCGCGCCCTGGGCTGGGACGACCTGGCCCGGCTGCGCGAGCAGACGGGGCTGCCCCTGATCGTCAAGGGGATCCTCGATCCGGGTGACGCCGCGACCGCGGCCGCGGCCGGTGCGGACGCCGTCGTCGTCTCCAACCACGGCGGCCGCCAGCTCGACGGCGCGGTCGCCAGTGCGGACATGCTGCCCGCGGTCCGGGAGGCGGTCCCGCCGTCCTGCCGGCTGCTGCTGGACAGCGGGATCCGCGGCGGGACCGACGTCCTGAAGGCCCTGGCGCTCGGCGCGGACGGGGTGCTGCTGGGCCGCCCCGTCCTGTGGGGCCTGGCCGCGGACGGCGCGGAGGGCGTGTCCCGGGTGCTGGAGCTGCTGGCGGCCGAACTGCGCTCCGCCCTGGAGCTGTCGGGCTGCGGCACCCCCGCCGGCGCACCCTGGCTGACGACGCTGGGGGCGGGCCGGTGACCCGCACGGCCGTGGCCCTGGACCGGGCCGACCTGCACGCGTCCCTCGCGGACCCCGCGCTGCTGTCCATGACCTTCCTCAACGAGATCGCGGGGCGGTTCCCCGAGGCGGTCTCCTTCGCCCCCGGGCGGCCGACGGAGGACTTCTTCGACCCGGCCGACCTGCACCGCCACCTCGACGCGTACATCCACCACCTCACCGCGGAGAAGGGCTACGACGGGGCCGGCGTGCGCCGGGAGCTGTTCCAGTACGGCCGCACCAAGGGCGTCGTGCACGAGCTGATCGCCCGTCACCTCGAACGGGACGAGGACATCGTCTGCGACCCCGAGGCCGTCCTGGTCACGGTGGGCGCGCAGGAGGCGCTGTGGCTCGTGCTGCGCGCCCTGAAGGCCGGCCCGCGGGACGTGGTGCTGGCCCTGGACCCGACGTACGTCGGGCTGACGGGCGCGGCGCGGCTGCTGGACCTCCCGGTGCGGTCGGTGCCCGAGGGCCCCCGCGGGGTGCGTCCGCAGCAGGTGCGCGAGCGGATCCGCGAGGTCCGCGCGGCCGGCGAGCGGCCCCGGGCGCTGTACCTGGTGCCGGACTTCTCCAACCCGAGCGGCCACTCCCTGGACGTGGAGACGCGCCGGGAGCTGCTGGAGGTCGCGGAGCAGGAGGACGTGCTGCTGCTGGAGGACAACCCGTACGGGTACTTCCGGACGGCGGACGGCTCCCGGCCGCCGACGCTGAAGGCCCTCGACACCGGGCAGCGGGTCGTCTACCTGGGCTCGCTGTCCAAGACCTGCTTCCCCGGCGCCCGCATCGGCTTCGCCGTCGCGGACCAGCGGGTCACGGGGGCGGGCGGTCCGGCGCTGCTGGCCGACGAGCTGGCCCGGGCCAAGAGCATGCTGACCGTCAACACCCCGCCGGTGACGCAGGCGCTGGTGGGCGGGATGCTGCTGGAGCACGGCGGCAGCCTGCTGGAGGCCAACCGCCGCCAGATCGAGGTGTACCGGCGCAACCTGCGCTGCCTGCTCCAGGGGCTGCACCGGCGGTTCGCCCAGGTGCCCGGGGTCCGGTGGACCGCCCCCTCGGGCGGCTTCTTCGTCGTCGTCGACGTGCCGTTCCCCGTGACCGACGCCCTGGTCGAGGAGGCCGCCGTCCGGCACGGGGTCCTCTTCACCCCGATGCGCCACTTCAGCGACCACGAGCGGGCCGGCCGCCAACTGCGGCTGTCGTGCAGCTCCCTGGACCCCGACCGGATCGAGGACGGGCTCGACCGGCTGGCGGCGCTGATCGACGAGCACGGCGCGGCACCGCATGACTGAGCCCGCCGCCCCGCCCGCACCGCTCCCCCCTCTCCCCCCACCCTCCCCAGAAGGGACGTCCATGCACACCGACGACGCGCGCGGACCGCGGCTTTCGCTCGTCCGGCCCCTGATCCGTGCCGTCCGGCGCGACCCCGCGGCGGTGGCCGTCGTCGACGGCGGCGTCGCCCGCACGTACGGCGAACTCGACCGGCTGTCCGCCGAGATCGCCGGCGGGCTCGCCGCCCGCGGCCTGGGACCGGACGACGTGGTCGCCGTCCACGGCGAGCGGTCCTGGGAGCGCTGCGCCGCGGTGCTCGGCGCCTGGCGGGCCGGCCTGGGCGTGGTCTGCACCGACCCGGGCATGCCCGCGCCGCGGGCCGCGCGGATCGCCCGGCTCTGCGCCCTGCTGGTCCGTCCCGACCACACCGCGCCGACCGGTCTCGGCCCCGTTGAGGTCGCCTTCGGCGAGCTGCGCGGCGCCCCGCTGGAGGAGCTGCGCGAGGGGACCGTCGGGTACGTCATCCCCACGTCCGGATCGACCGGTGAGCCCAAGTCGGTGGCCGTTCCCCCGTCGGTGCTGGCCGCGCTCGGCGACTGGCACGTGCGGCACTGGGCCCACAACCGCCCGCCGCACACCCTCCAGGCGGCCTCGATCGGCTTCGACGTGGGCTACGAGGAGATCGTCGCCACCTGGCTGGCCGGGGCCGCGCTGGTCGTCGTCTCCGACGAGGAGCGCCAGGACCCGTTCGCGCTGATGGACCTGATCCGCGAACAGCGCGTCGCCCGGCTGTTCCTGCCGGTGGTGGGGCTGCACGCGCTGGCCACGGCCGCCGTGTTCGAACCGGACGCGATGCCCGACCTGCGGGAGATCGCGGTCGCGGGCGAACGCCTCGTCGTCAACTCCGAGGTGCGGGAGTTCTGCGCGGCCGCCGGGGTCGCCCTGGTCAACGAGTACGGGCCCAGCGAGACCCACGTGGTCACGCAGTACCGGCTGGACCCGGGGGAGGCCGCGTCCTGGCCCGAGCACCCGCCGATCGGCGGCGCCGTCGCCGGGGCGGAACTGCTGCGCGAGGCGGACGGCGTACTGCGGCCGTTCGCGGCCGGCGAGGAGGCGGAGCTGGTCGTCGGCGGGGGCAGTGTCGGCCTCGGCTACCTGGGCGACCCGGAGCTGACCGCGACCCGCTTCCGGACCCTGCCCCACCGCGACGGGACCCCGCGCCGTACGTACGCCACGGGGGACGTCGTCCGGTTCGACGGGTCGGACTTCCACTTCGTGGCCCGGGCCGACGACCAGCTCAAGGTGAGCGGGTACCGGGTCGAGCCCGGCGAGGTCGAGGCGGTCCTGGGCGCGGTCCCGGGGGTCCGCCGGGCCGTGGTGGTGGCGGTGGAGGTCGCGGGCTCGCGCCGGCTCGCAGCCGTGTGGACCCGGACGGGGGCGGACGGCCCCGGGCCCGAGGAGCTGGCCGCGGCGTGCGCGGCGCACCTGCCCGCGTACATGGTGCCCCGGCACTTCCGGCCCCTGGAGGAGCTGCCGGTGACCGCCAACGGAAAGGTCGACCGGGCCGCGCTGCGGGCGCTGTTCGCCCCGGCCGGCGCCGCCGTCTGAACACCGCCGTCCGACCAGCACGCGAAAGGCCCGCGGAGGCCCACGCAGGCCCGCGGAGAACGAGAACGAGGAAGACCATGAGGGGAATCGACGTGACCGAGGCGGAGCGGATCCTGTGCGGTGTCCTGGCGGACCTGTTCGGGATCCCGGAGGTCGGACCGCAGGACGGCTTCGTCCCGCTCGGCGGTGACAGCATCATCGCCGTGCAGGTGGTCGGCGCGGCCCGCCGGGCCGGCCTGCGCATCACGGTCCGCGACGTGCTGACCCTGCCGGACGTGGCGGCCCTGGCGGCCGTCGCCCGGCCGCTGGCCCCGGCCGCCCGGCCGGCCGCCGACGACGGGGTCGGGCCGGTCCGGCCGACGCCGGTGATGCACTGGCTCGACGGGCGCGGCGGGCCCGCCGACCGCTACCACCAGTACCTGGTGGTGCGGACCCCGGCCGGGCTGGGCGAGCAGGGCGCGGCCGAGGTGCTCCAGGCGGTCCTGGACCGGCACGACATGCTGCGCGTGGTCCGGGACGGCTCCGGCTGGCGGACCCGCCCGGCCGGGTCGGTGCGCGCCGCGGAGTGCCTGCGCCGGGTGGCGACGGAGGGCCGCGAGGCCACCGTCGAGGAGGTCGGGCGGGAGGTGCACGCGGCACGCGACCGGCTCTCGGTGGGCGGCGGGGTGATCGTGCAGGCCGTCTGGTTCGACGCCGGGGCCGACCTGCCCGGGGCGCTGGCCCTGGTCGTCAACCACGTGGTCGTGGACGGGATCTCCTGGCGGGTGCTGACCGGCGACCTCGCCCGGGCCTGGGAGGCGGTCGCCGCCGGACGGGCCCCCGCCGGCGCCCTCGACCCGGTGGCCACCTCGTTCCGCCGCTGGTCCGAGCTGCTCGCCGCGGAGGCGGCCGCGGAGCGGACCGCGGCCGAAGCCCCGTACTGGAGCGGTGTGGTGCGGCCGGGTGCGGGCATCGCGGGCCGCCGCCCGCTGGACCCGGCCCGCGACCACGAGGACCGCGCCGGGCACCTCGCGCTGAGCCTGCCCGCGGCGACGGCCGGGCCGCTGCTGACCTCGGTGGCCGACCGGCTGGGCGCCGACGCCAACGAGGTGCTGCTGACCGGGCTCTCCCTGGCCCTGGCCCGGTGGCGGCCCTGCGGCCCGGAGGTCCTGGTGGAGCTGGAGGGCCACGGCCGCGAGGACATCGGCGCCGAGGCCGACCTCTCCCGTACGGTCGGCTGGTTCACCACCCTCTTCCCCACCCGCTTCGTCCTGAACGGCCTGGACGGGGCGGACGCCGAGGACGGCGGCCCCACCGCCGGTGAGGCACTGCGGCGGGTCCGGGAGCAGCTGCGGGCGATCCCGCGCAAGGGCATCGGGTACGGCCTGCTCCGCCATCTCGACCCGGTCGTCGGCGAGGAGCTCGCCGCGGCGGAGCCCGCGGGCCTCGGTTTCAACTACCTGGGCCGGCTGGGCGGTCCGGGCGGCGGCGACTGGCAGCTGCTGCCCGCCCACGGGGCCCGGCTCGACGCCCCCGGCCCGGGCATGCCGATGGCGCACGCCGTCGAGGTGAACGCGTTCGTCCTGGAGTCGGCGGACGGGCCCGTCCTGCACGCCGACTGGGCCTGGGCCGACGGCGTCCACGACGAGGCGGAGGTCCGGGCGCTGGCCGAGGGCTGGTTCCGGATGCTCGGCGCCCTCGTCGTCCACGCCGGCCGCACCACCCCAACGGTCCCGTCCGTCCAGCCCCCCGTCCCGTCCACCGTTCCGCCCGCCTCCGGCCTGACCCTCGACGCGATCGGCCAGGACGAGCTGGACGAGCTCGCGGCCTCCCTCGACCTCCTCTGACCCCGACCGGACCGCACCCCCGCCCCGCCGCCGCCCTCCCGCGGTCTCCCAGAAAGCGATCACCACATGAACACCAGCCGGCCGGCCATCGAGGACGTCCTGCCCCTCTCCCCGCTGCAGGAGGGCATGCTCTTCCACTCCGGGTACGACGAGGACTCCAAGCACCTCTACATCGCCCAGTTCACCGTCGACCTGGACGGGACGCTCGACGCGGGGCGGCTGCGCCGTGCCGCCGGAGAGCTGCTGCGCCGTCACGCCAACCTGCGGGTGGTCCTCACCCACCGCAAGAACGGCGACCCCGTCCAGGTGGTCCGCCGGGACATGGAGCCGGCCTGGCAGGAGCACGACCTCGGCGCCCTGCCCGCCGGTGCGGCCGAGGAGCGGGCCGCGGAGCTGACGGAGGAGGACTGGGCGCAGGGCGTCGACAGCCGCCGCCCGCCGCTGCTGCGGTTCACGCTGCTGCGGCTCGCGGACGACCGCCACCGGCTGCTGGTGACCGCCCACCACATCCTGCTGGACGGCTGGTCGTTCGGGCTGCTCTTCCGCGAGCTGTTCACCCTGTACGCGGGCGGCGAGCCGGAGCCGGTGCGGCCCTACCGGGAGTACCTGGCGCACCTCACGCGCTGCGACCGGCCCGCCGCCGAGGAGGCCTGGCGCACCGCCCTGGCCGGTCTCGGCGAGCCCTGCCGGATCGCGGACGGCGCCGGCCGGGTCCTGCCCGGCGCCACCCCCGAGGACGTGGTGGTGCGGCTGGACGAGGAGCGCACGGCGGCGCTCACCGCGCGGGCCCGGGAGTGCGGGCTGCTGCTGACCAGCGTGGTCCAGGGCGCCTGGGCGGTGCTCATGGCCCGCGCCACCGGGCAGGACGACGTCGTCTTCGGCCTCACGGTCAGCGGCCGCCCCGCCGAACTGCCGGGTGCGGAGCGGATGATCGGCATGCTGATCAACACCGTGCCCGTGCGGGCCCGGATCGACGCGGCCGCACCGCTGCGCCGGGTCTGCGCGGAGCTCCAGCGCGAGCGGGCGGAGCTGGTGGACCACGACCACCTGGGGCTGACGGAGATCCAGAAGCTGGCCGGCTCCCCGTCCGCCCTCTTCGACACGAACCTGGTCTTCGAGAACTTCCCGATGAGCGACTACGCGCTCGACCTGCCCGGCTTCGGCCTCCAGGCGCGGATCCGGTTCCGGGACACCACGCACTTCCCGCTGACCCTGGTCGTCGAGCCGGGCGCGGTGCTCGGGCTGCGGCTGAGCCACCACCCCGGGCTCGTCGCCACCGAGCGGGTGCGGGAGCTGGGCCAGCGGCTGGTGCGGCTGCTGGAGCGGTGGACGGCCGACCCGGACGCGCCGGTGGAGGTCCTGGACGCGCTGACCGCGGCCGAGCGCCGCCGGGTCCTGGCCGAGTGGAACGACACCGCCGCCGCCCTCCCGGAGACGACGCTGACCGCGCTGCTCGCGGAGCAGGCTGCCCGTACCCCGGACGCCACCGCCGTCGTCTTCGAGGGGGAGTCCCTGACCTACCGGGCGCTGGACGAGCGGGCGGGCCGCCTCGCGGACGTGCTCGCGGCCCGCGGCATCGGCCCGGAGAGCCTGGTCGCGGTCGCCGTGCCGCGCTCCCTCGAGCTGATGGTCGCCCTGTGCGGGGTGCTGAAGGCGGGCGCCGCCTACCTGCCCGTCGACCCCGGCCAGCCCGCGGAGCGCAACCTCGGGATCATGGCCGACGCCGCGCCGGCGCTGGTGCTGAGCACCGGCTGGGAGGCGCCGGGGACGCCGGTGCTGCGGCTGGACGCCCCGCTCCCCGCGGCGGGTCCCGCACCGCGGCCGGCGGTCCTGCCCGACCACCCGGCGTACGCGATCTTCACCTCCGGCTCCACCGGCCGCCCCAAGGGCGCGCTGGTCCCGCACCGGGCCATCGTCAACCGGCTGGAGTGGATGCAGCGCGAGTACGGCCTGGGCGCCGGGGACCGGGTGCTGCAGAAGACGCCGAGCGGCTTCGACGTCTCGGTGTGGGAGTTCTTCTGGCCGCTGCTGACCGGGGCGACGCTCGTGGTCGCGAGGCCCGGCGGCCACCAGGACCCCGCCTACCTGGCCGACCTGATCGCCCGGGAGTCCGTCACCACGGCGCACTTCGTGCCGTCCATGCTCGACGTGTTCCTGCGCGAGCCCGCCGCGGCGGGCGCCCGCTCGCTGCGCCGGGTGATCGCCAGCGGCGAGGCGCTGCCCCCGCACACCCAGGACGCCTTCTTCCGGGTCCTGCCCGGCGCGGAACTGCACAACCTGTACGGACCGACCGAGGCCGCGGTCGACGTCACGCTCTGGCCCTGCCGGGCCGGGGACGCCACCGTCCCGATCGGCCGGCCCGCCGCCAACACCCGTACGTACGTCCTGGACGGCCGGCTCGCCCCGGTGGCGCCCGGGACCGCGGGCGAGCTGTACCTGGCCGGCGTGCAGCTGGCCCGCGGCTACCTCGGCCGGCCCGCCCTGACCGCCGACCGGTTCGTGGCCTGCCCCTTCGAGCCGGGGGCCCGCATGTACCGCACGGGCGACCTGGTGCGCTGGCGGGCCGACGGCGTCCTGGAGTACCTGGGCCGCACCGACGACCAGGTCAAGATCCGCGGCTTCCGCATCGAACTCGGCGAGGTCCAGAACGCCGCCGCCGGCTGTGCGGGCGTCGCCCACGCGGCGGTCGTCGTCCGCGAGGACCGCCCGGGCGACCCCCGGCTCGTGGCGTACGTGGTGCCCCGCCCGGGCGCCGCGCCGACCCCCGCCGGGGTGCGCGCCGAGCTGGCCGCCCTACTGCCCGAGCACATGCTCCCGGCCGTGGTCGTCCTGGACGAGCTGCCGGTGACGCCGAACGGCAAGCTCGACCGGCGGGCCCTGCCCGCCCCCGCCCTGCGCACCGGCGGCCGCGGCGGCCGCACCGAGCGGGAGCGGATCCTGACGGGCCTGTTCGCGTCGGTGCTGGGCCTGCCCGAGGTGGGCGCCGACGACGACTTCTTCGAGCTGGGCGGGCATTCCCTGCTGGCGATGCGGCTGGTGGCGCAGGTGCGGGGGGCGTTCGGCGCGGAGCTGGGCATCCGCGAGGTGTTCACCGCCCGCACTCCGGCCGCGCTCGCCGCGCTGGTCGACGGCGCGGGCCGGGCCCGTCCCGCGCTGCGGCCGCAGGCGCGCCCGGAGCAGCTGCCGCTCTCCCCGGCGCAGCGCCGGCTGTGGTTCCTGGACCGGCTCGAGGGGCCGAACCCGGCCTACCACAGCGCGGTCGCGGTCCGTCTCGGCGGTCCGCTCGACGTGGAGGCGCTGCGCGGGGCGCTGGCCGACCTGGCCGAGCGGCACGAAATCCTGCGCACCGTCCACCCGGAGGCCGACGGCGAGCCCCGCCAGGTCGTCCTGCCCCCGGCCCCGCCGGCCCTGGAGCTCCTCGACGCGGCCGGCGCCGACACGGTGGCCGGGCTCGTCGCCGAGGTCGCGGGCCGCCCCTTCGACCTGGCGGCCCAGGTGCCGCTGCGGGCCGCGCTGCTGGCCCACGGACCGCAGGAGCACACGCTGGTGCTGGCCCTGCACCACATCGCCACCGACGGAGAGTCCTGGGGGCCGCTGCTGGACGACCTGGCGCACGCCTACGCCGTCCGTACGGGCGGGGCCCCGGGCCCGCGCGCCCCGCTCGCCGTGCAGTACGCGGACTACACCCTTTGGCAGCGCGCCCTGCTGGCCGACGCCGCCGAGGAGCAGCTGGCCCACTGGCGCACCGCGCTGGCGGGGCTGCCCGAGGAGCCCGCGCTGCCCACCGACCGGCCCCGGCCGGCCGTGGCCGACCCGGCGGGCGCCGCCCTCGCGTTCGGCCTGGACGCGGCGCTGACCGCGGAGCTTCAGGCGCTGGCCCGGGCGCACGGGTGCACCGTCTTCATGGTGCTCCAGGCGGCTCTGGCCGTGGTGCTGTCCCGGCTCGGCGCGGGCACCGACGTGCCGATCGGGACGGTCGTCGCGGGCCGGAGCGACGAGGCCCTGGACGAGCTGGTCGGCTTCTTCGTCAACACCCTGGTCCTGCGCACCGACCTCTCCGGCGATCCGACCTTCGCCGAACTCCTGGAGCGGGTCCGGGACACCGACCTGGCCGCCTTCGCCCACCAGGACGTCCCCTTCGAACAGGTCGTCGAGGCGGTCAACCCGCGCCGCTCCCTCTCCCACCACCCGTTGTTCCAGGTGGCGCTGACGATGCGCCGGGCCACCGCCGCGGCCGCGCTGGAACTGCCCGGGCTGACCGCGGTGACCGAGGAGGTCGACGTACCGCAGGCCGAGTTCGAGCTGGCGCTGCAGTTCACCGACGGGGCCTTCGCGGGCGAGGGACTGCGCGCGGTCGCCAAGTACCGCACGGGCCTGTTCGACGAGGCCACCGTGCGCGCCCTCGTGGAGCGGCTGCGGGCCGTCCTGCGGGCCGCGGTGCGCGCGCCGCGCGGCCGGGTCTCGGCGCTGGACGTGCTGCTGGGGCAGGAGCGCGAGCAGCTGCTCGGCGCCTGGCTGCCGCAGGGGCCGCGGCAGGCCGCGGCGGGCGCCGTGCACCTGGAGTTCGCCCGCCGGGCCGCCCTGCACCCGGACGCCGTGGCCCTCGTCTGGGGGCCGGACGAGATCACGTACGGGGAGCTGGACCGGCGCGCGGACCGGCTGGCCGGGCGCCTGGCCGGGTACGGGGTCGGCGCCGAGACCCCGGTCGGCGTGCTGATGGCCCGCTCCCCCGAGGTCGTCGTCGCGATGCTGGCCGTCCTGAAGGCGGGCGGGGCGTACGTGCCGCTGCACACCGGGCACCCGGCCGCGCGCATGCAGAAGATCCTGGCCGACGCGGGCTGCCCCGTCCTGCTGGTGGACGAGGCCTTCGCCCCGCTCGGCCTGGAGTGCGCCCGTACGGTCCTGGTCACCGCGGCGGACACCGCCGCAGCGGACGCGCGGGACGGGGAGTTCGCGGCGGCGCCGTGCCCGCCCGGGCAGCTCGCGTACCTGATGCACACCTCGGGCTCGACCGGCGAGCCCAAGGGCGTCGCCGTCACCCACCGGGACGTCCTGGACCTCGTCGCCGACCGGGGCTGGCACACCCGCGGCGCCGAGCGCGTCCTGTTCCACGCACCGCACGCCTTCGACATCGCCGACTACGAGCTGTGGGTGGCGCTGCTGTCGGGCTGGCAGGTCGTCGTCGCCCCCGAGGGCGAGCCGACGGTCGCCGGGCTGGGCGCACTGATCCGCGGGGCCGGCATCACCGCCGTGCACCTGACGGCCGGCCTGTTCCGCGTGGTCGCCGAGGAGGACCCCGGCCTGCTGGCCGGCGTCCGCGAGGTGCTGACCGGCGGCGACGTCGTCAGCCCCGCCGCCGTCCGCGCCGTGCTGGCCGCCTGCCCGGACACCGTGGTCCGCCACCTGTACGGGCCCACCGAGGCGACCCTGTGCGCGACCTCCCACCTGATCACCGGCGCCGCGGACGCCGACGGCCCGGTGCCGATCGGCCGCCCCCTGGACGGCACCCGTGCGTACGTGCTGGACGAGCGGATGCGGCTGGTGCCGCCGGGCACCCCGGGCGAGCTGTACCTCGCCGGCGCCGGAGTGGCGCGCGGCTACCACCGGCGGCCCACGGCCACCGCGGAGCGGTTCGTCGCCGACCCGTTCGGCGCTCCAGGGACGCGCATGTACCGCACCGGCGACCTCGCCCGGTGGCGGGCCGACGGGCTGCTGGAGTTCCTCGGCCGGGCCGACGAGCAGGTGAAGGTCCGCGGCTTCCGCGTGGAGCCCGGCGAGGTCGAGGCCGCGCTGGCCGCCTGCCCGGGCGTCCGCCAGGCCGTGGTCGCCGTACGGGCCGCCGCGGACGGCGAGAAGCGGCTGGCCGGGTACGTGGTCGGGGAGGTCTCCGGGCCCTCGGTGCGGCGCCGACTGGAGCGGCTGCTGCCGGAGTACATGCTGCCCTCGTACGTCCTGGTCCTGGACGCGCTGCCGCTGACCCCCAACGGCAAGGTGGACTACCGGGCCCTGCCCGAGCCCGCGCTGCCCGCCTCCGGCGGACGTGCCCCCCGTACGCCCCGGGAGGAGATCGTGGCGGGGCTCTTCGCCGAGGTGCTCGGCCTGGACGCGGTCGCCGCCGACGCGGGCTTCTTCGACCTGGGCGGCCACTCGCTGCTGGCCACCCGGCTGGTCAGCCGGATCCGCACCGCCCTCGGGGTCGAGCTGTCACTGCGCGACGTCTTCCGCGCGCAGACCGTGGCCGCCCTCGCGGAGCTGGCCGGGAGCGCCGACCGGGCGCGGCCGCCGCTGCGCCGTGCGGAGCCGGGGCAGGGCGCGCCGCTGTCCTCGGCGCAGCACCGGCTGTGGTTCGCGCACCAGGCGGAGGGCCCGTCCGGCCACCACAACGTGCCCTTCGCCTACCGGCTGACGGGTCCGCTGGACGCTGCGGCGCTGCGTGCGGCGCTCGGCGACGTGGTGGCCCGGCACGAGGTGCTGCGGACCGTCTTCGACGAGTGCGGGGGCGAGCCGGTGATCCGGCTGCTGGAGGGTGCGGCGGCCGAGGTGCCGCTGGAGGTCCTCGCCGTCCCCGGGGCCGACGCCGCCGCCGTCGCGGACGCGGTACGGGAGGTGACGGGCCACTGCTTCGACATCTCGGCCGAACTGCCGCTGCGGGCCCGGCTGCTGGAGCTGGGGCGCCAGGAGTGGGTGCTGGTGCTGGTGGTGCACCACATCGCCACCGACGGCTGGTCGTGGGGGCCGCTCCTGGCCGACCTGGCCACCGCGTACGACGCCCGCCTCGCGGGCGGGGAGCCCGTCTTCGAGCCGCTGCCCGTGCAGTACCGGGACCACACCGTCTGGCAGCGGTCCGTGCTCGGCGCGGAGGGCGACCCGGAGGCGCTGATCACCCGTCAGCTCGGCTTCTGGGCCAAGGAGCTGGCCGGCGCCCCGGCCGAGCTGGCCCTGCCCTACGACCGGCCGCGCCCGGAGGTGGCGAGCTTCGCGGGCGGCTCCGTCCCCCTGGAGCTGGACGCGGAGCTGCACGCACGGCTGCTGGACCTGGCCCGCCAGCACGGCTGCACCCTCTTCATGGTCCTCCAGGCCGGCCTGTCCGTCCTGCTGTCCCGCCTCGGCGCCGGCACCGACATCCCGATCGGCACCGTCGTCGCGGGCCGCACGGACGAGGCGCTGGACGACCTCGTCGGCTTCTTCGTCAACACCCTGGTCCTGCGCACCGACGTCTCCGGCGACCCGGCCTTCACGGACCTGCTCGCCCGGGTCCGGGAGGGCGACCTCGCCGCCTACGCCCACCAGGACGTGCCCTTCGAACGGGTCGTGCTGGAGGTGAACCCGGAGCGGTCCCTCGCCCGGCACCCGCTCTTCCAGGTGCTGCTCCAGGTGCAGAACGAGCCGCCCGCCCTGCCCCGCCTGACGGGCCTCACGGCGCAGCCGCACCCCGTCGAGTGGGCGGTGTCCAAGTTCGACCTCGGCGTGGACCTCGGGGAGCAGCGGGCCCCCGACGGCACCCCCCTGGGCCTGGCCGGGGAACTCACGTACGCCACCGAGCTGTTCGACCGTACGAGCGCCGAGCGGCTGGCGGCGGACCTGGCCCTGGTGCTGCGCTCCCTCGCGGCCGCCCCGGAGCGGCCGGTCGGCTCGGTCGACGGCCCGGCCCCGCGCACGGCCGCGGCCGTCCCCGCCGCGCCGGGGACGGCCGCGGACCCGGGCGGCAGCACCGAGGACCGCGTCCGGGCCCTGTACGCCGAGGTCCTGGGCCGGGACGAGGTGGGCCCGGACGACAACTTCTTCGCCCTGGGCGGCCACTCCATGCTCGTCACCCGGCTGATCAGCAGGATCCGGGCCGAACTCGGCCGGGAGCTGAAGATCCGCCAGCTCTTCCAGCACCCGACCCCGGCCCGCACCGCCGCCCTGCTCACCGACGCGCCGAAGGCCCGTCCCACGCTCCGCCGCGCCGCCGATGCCTGAGCCGACCGCCGCCCCCGCCCCCGCTCCCGTCCCCGCCCCCCGCACCACCCCGCACGCCCCTGGAGGTCCTGTGTTCCCCGTTTCGTTCGCCCAGCGGCGGCTGTGGTTCCTCAACCAGCTCGGCGAGACCGGCGCCGCGTACAACTGCCCGCTCACCACCCGGCTGCGCGGCCCGCTGGACCCGCGGGCCCTGGCCGCGGCCCTCGGCGATCTGACCGGGCGGCACGAGGTGCTGCGGACGGTCTTCCCCGAGGTGGACGGCGAGCCCGTGCAGCAGGTCACCGACCGGGCGCCGGAGCTGCCCGTCATCCGCCTCGGCGAGGCGGAGCTCGCCGGCGCGCTGGCCGCCGAGGCCGGGCACGTCTTCGACCTCACCGCCGAACTCCCGCTGCGGGCCCGCCTCTTCCAGCTGGGCGAGGAGGAGTGGGTGCTGGCCCTGGTGATCCACCACATCGCCACCGACGGCTGGTCCTGGGGGCCGCTCCTGGGCGACCTGGCCGCCGCCTACGCCGCCCGGTGCGCGGGCGGGGCGCCCGCCTTCGAGCCGCTGCCGGTGCAGTACCGGGACTACACGCTGTGGCAGCGCGAGCTGCTCGGCGCGGAGGACGACCCGGAGAGCGTGCTCGGCGAACAACTCGCCTTCTGGACGCGGGAGCTGGCAGGGATCCCGGCCGAACTGGCCCTTCCCGCCGACCGGCCGCGCCCCTCGGTGGCAAGCTTCGCGGGCGGCTCCGTCCCCGTCGAGCTGGACGCCGAGCTGCACGCACGGCTGCTCGACCTGGCCCGGCAGCACGGCTGCACCCTCTTCATGGTCCTCCAGGCCGGCCTGTCCGTGCTCCTGTCCCGCCTCGGCGCCGGCACCGACATCCCCATCGGCACCGTCGTCGCCGGCCGCACGGACGAAGCCCTCGACGACCTCGTCGGCTTCTTCGTCAACACCCTCGTCCTGCGCACCGACCTCTCCGGCGACCCGGCCTTCACCGAGCTCCTGGAGCGGGTGCGGGAGGGCGACCTCGCCGCCTTCGAGCACCAGGACGTGCCCTTCGAGCAGGTCGTCGAGGCGGTCAACCCCGAGCGGTCCCTCGCCCGCCACCCCCTCTTCCAGGTGATGATGACCCTGGACAGCGGCGAGGGCCCCGCCTTCGCCCTGCCCGGCCTGGAGTGCGCGGAGCAGCCCGCCGCCTGGGACGTCGCCAAGTTCGACCTCACCGTCGACTTCCAGGAGCGCTGGGGCTCCGGCGGCGCCCCCGCCGGCATCGGCGGCGCCCTGGAGTACGCGACGGACCTGTTCGACCGGGCCACCGCCGAGGACCTCGGGGCCGCCCTCGGCCGGGTGCTGGAGCGCCTCGCAGCCGACCCCGCCGCCCCGGTGGGGCAGGCCGACCCGCTCTCCGCCGAGCAGCGCGCGCTGGTCCTGTCCGGCTGGAACGACACGGCCGCGCCGGTGCCCGCGGGGACCCTGCCCGAGCTGTTCGAGGAGCGTGCCGCCCGCACCCCCGGCGCGACCGCCCTGGTCTTCCGGGACACCGCGCTGACCTTCGCCGAACTCGACGCCCGCGCCGACGCGCTGGCGCACCGGCTCGCCGGGCACGGGGTCGGCCCGGAGCACCTGGTGGCCCTGGCCCTGCCCCGGTCCGCCGAGTCCGTCGTGGCGCTGCTCGCCGTGCTCAAGGCGGGCGCCGCCTTCGTCCCCGTCGACACGGACTACCCGGCCGAGCGGATCGCCCGGCTGCTGTCCACCACGACCACCGTCGTCACCGACGCCGCGACCGCCCCGGGGCTCCCGGACACCGGCGCCCTCCGCGTCCTCGTGGACGCGCCGGGCGCGGTGCCGGCGGGCTGCGGTCCCGTCCCGGGCCGCCGGATCCTGCCCGGCAGCGCCGCGTACGTGATCCACACCTCGGGGTCGACGGGCGAGCCCAAGGGCGTGGTCATCGACCACGCGGGGCTGCGCAACCTGTACGCCTTCCACCGGGCCGGGGTCATCGCCCGCGCCGAGGAGCTGCACGGCGGGCGCCGGATGCGCATGGCGCTGACGGCGGCGCTGTCCTTCGACACCTCGTGGGAGGGGCTGCTGTGGATGGTGGCCGGCCACGAGCTCCACCTCGTCGACGACGACACCCGCCGCGACGCGGCCGCGCTGGTCCGGCACATCGCCGCGGCCGGCATCGACGCCCTCGACGTCACCCCGACCTACGCCGAGCAGCTCGTCGAGGAGGGCCTGCTGGACGATCCCGCGCACCGGCCCAAGGTGCTGCTGCTCGGCGGCGAGGCGGCGGGCGCCGCCCTGTGGACGCGGGTCCGGGCCGCCGAAGGGATGCTCTGCCACAACCTGTACGGGCCCACCGAGTGCAGCGTCGACACCCTGTGGTGGGACGCCGCCCTCAGCGAGGCGCCGCTCGTGGGCCGCCCGCTCGCCAACACACGGGCGTACGTACTGGACGCCGGGCTGCGGCCCGTCGCCCCGGGCGTCCCGGGCGAGCTGTACCTGGCCGGACCGAGCCTGGCCCGCGGCTACCTGAACCGGCCCTCGCTCACCGCGGGCCGCTTCGTGGCCTGCCCGTTCGAGGACGGCGCCCGGATGTACCGCACGGGCGACCTCGTCCGCTGGGACCGCGAGGGCCGCATCGAGTACCTCGGCCGCGCCGACGACCAGGTCAAGATCCGCGGCTTCCGCATCGAACCCGGCGAGATCGAGGCGGTCTTGCGGACCTGCCCGGAGGTGGCGCAGGCGGCGGTGCTCGCCCGGGACGGCGGGCCCGCCGGGAAGCGCCTGGTGGCGTACGTGGTGGCGGCCGCGGGCCGCAGCGCCGAGCCGGGCGCGCTGCGCGGGCGGCTCGCCGCACAGCTGCCGGACCACATGGTGCCCTCGGCCTTCGTGGTCCTGGAGGCCTTCCCGATGAACCGCAACGGCAAGCTGGACCGGGCGGCTCTGCCCGCACCGGACTTCGGCGCGCTGGCCTCCTCCCGCGCCCCGCGCGGGCCCCGCGAGGAGCTCCTGGCGGAGCTGTTCGCGCAGGTGCTGGGGCTGCCGTCGGTGGGCGCCGAGGACAGCTTCTTCGAGCTGGGCGGCCATTCGCTGCTCGCGACCCGGCTGCTCTCGCGGATCCGGGCCGTACTCGGCGGCGACCTGGGCATCCGCCAGCTGTTCCAGCACCCGACGGTGGCCGGGCTGGCCGCCTGCCTGGCGCAGGGCTCCGCCCCCGGGGCGGCCCCCCGTCCGGCCCTGACCGCAGCCGCGGAACGGCCCGATGCCCCGCCGCTGTCGGCCGCCCAGCGCCGGCTGTGGTTCCTGAGCCGGGCGGGCCAGTCCGCGGGCTACCACTGCCCGTTCGCGCTGCGGCTGCGCGGCCCGCTGGACACCGCGGCGCTGGCCGCCGCCCTGGGGGACGTCACCGACCGGCACGAGGCCCTGCGCACGGTGTTCCCGGAGGCGGCGGGCGAGCCGTACCAGCGGGTGCTGCCCGCGGGGGGCGGCGTGCCCCTGGAGCTGGTGGAGTGCGGTCCGGAGGGGACCGCCGGGGCGCTCGACGCCCTGCTGGCCCGCCCGTTCGACCTGGCCGGGCGGCCCCCCGTACGGGCGGCGCTGCTCGCGGCCGGGCCGCAGGAGTGGGTGCTGGGTCTGGTGGTGCACCACATCGCGCTCGACGGGTGGTCCTGGGGGCCGCTGTTCCGGGACCTGTCCGAGGCGTACGCCGCCCGGTGCGCGGGCGCCGCGCCCCGTTTCGAACCGCTGCCGGTGCAGTACGCCGACTACACGCTCTGGCAGCGGGAGCTGCTCGGCGCGCAGGACGACCCCGCGAGCCCGCTCTCCCGCCAACTCGCCTTCTGGACCGGCGCACTGGCCGGCGCCCCCGCCGAGCTGGCCCTGCCCCACGACCGGCCGCGCCCGGCGGTGCCGGACTTCGCGGGCGGCTCCGTCCCCGTCGACCTCGACGCCGAACTGCACGCCCGTCTGGTGGAGCTGGCCCGCGAGCAAGGCTGCACCCTCTTCATGGTGGTGCAGGCGGCGCTGGCCGTGACCCTGTCCCGGCTGGGCGCGGGGACCGACGTACCGATCGGGACGCCCGTCGCGGGCCGCAGCGACGAGGCCCTGGACGACCTCGTCGGCTTCTTCGTCAACACCCTCGTCCTGCGCACCGACGTCTCGGGCGATCCGACCTTCGCCGAACTCCTGGGCCGGGTCCGGGAGACCGACCTCGCCGCGTACGAGCACCAGGACGTGCCCTTCGAGCGGGTCGTGGAGGCGGTCAACCCCGAGCGGTCCCTCGCCCGCCACCCCCTCTTCCAGGTGCTGCTCCAGGTGCAGGACGGCGAGGACGGGACGCTCGCGCTGCCCGGCCTCGACGTCCGCCCCGAGCCGTTCCGCTTCGACGTCGCCCAGTTCGACCTGACGCTGGACGTCCAGGAGCACCGGGACGCCGAGGGCCGCCCCGCCGGGATCTCCGGCTTCCTGGAGTACGCGGCCGAGCTGTTCGACCACGCCACCGCCGAGGAGCTCGCCGCGACCCTGGTCCGGATGGTCCGGCTGCTCGCGGCGGCGCCGGAGCTGCCGGTCGGCGCCGCCGACCCGCTCACCCCCGAGCTGCGCCGGCGGGTGCTGACCGAGTGGAACGACACCGCGCTGCCGGTGCCGGACCCCACCGTGCCCGAGCTGTTCGCCGCGCAGGCCGCTCGCACCCCCGACGCGACCGCGCTGGTGCACGGCGCCGAGCGGGTCGGCTTCGCCGCCCTCGACGCCTGGTCCGACCGGCTCGCCCGGCGCCTCGTCCGGGACGGGGCGGGTCCGGAGCGGGTGGTGGCCATCGCCCTGCCGCGCTCCCCGGCGGCGGTGGCCGCGATCCTGGCCGTCCTCAAGGCCGGTGCGGCGTTCGTCCTGGTGGACACCGGCTACCCGGCCGAGCGGATCGTGCACATGCTGGCCGACTCCGCCCCGGCGCTGCTGGTCACGGACTCCGCGACCGCCCCGCTGCTGCCGCTGGCGGAGCCGGCGCGGGTCCCGCTCGTCCTCACCGACGAGGCGGACGAGGAGGGTGCCGTCGACGCCGCTGCGCCGGCTCGGCCCCGGCCGGGCGACGCCGCGTACGTCGTGTACACCTCGGGCTCCACGGGCCGGCCCAAGGGCGTCGTCGTCGACCACGCGGCGCTGCGCAACCTGTACGCCCACCACCGCGCCCACACCATGGCGGAGGCGGAACGGACGGCTGCCGGACGGCAGTTGCGGGTGGCGCTGGTGGCCTCCCTGTCCTTCGACGCCTCCTGGGACGCCCTGATGTGGATGGTGGCCGGGCACGAACTCCACCTGATCGGCGACGCCGTGCGCCGCGACTCCGCCGCCTTCGCCCGGTACGCCGCCGACGCCGCCCTCGACGTCGTCGACACCACCCCGACGCACGCCGAGCAGCTGATCGAGGAGGGCCTGCTCGACGCCCCGCCGCGGCTGCTGCTGATCGGCGGGGAGGCCGCGGGCGAGGGGCTGTGGAGCCGGCTGCGCGCCGCGGAGGGGATGCTCGCCTACAACCTGTACGGACCCACCGAGTGCACGGTCGACGCCCTGTGGTGGGACACCGCGCGCAGCGGGCGCCCGCTCGTCGGCACTCCGGTCGCCAACACCCGCGCCTACGTGCTCGACGCGGCGCTGCGCCCGGTGGCCCCGGGGGTGCCCGGCGAGCTGTACCTGGCGGGTGCCGGGCTGGCGCGGGGCTACCTGCGGCGCCCGGGGACGACGGCCGAGCGGTTCGTGGCCTGCCCGTTCGAGGACGGCGCCCGCATGTACCGCACGGGCGACCTCGTCCGCCGGGACCGCGAGGGCCGCGTCGAATACCTCGGCCGCGCCGACGACCAGGTCAAGATCCGCGGCTTCCGCGTCGAACCCGGCGAGATCGAGGCCGCGCTCGCGGCGGCGCCCGGGGTGGACCGGGCCGCGGTGACCGTGCGGGAGGACGGCCCCGGCGGGGCGAAGCGGCTGGTCGGCTACGTGGTCCCGGCCCCCGGCGGCGCGGGCTCGGCAGTGGACGCAGCAGCTTTGCGCGCCCATCTGGCGGGGACGCTCCCGGCGCACATGATGCCGTCGGCGTTCGTCGTGCTCGACGCCTTCCCGCGGACCCCGAACGACAAGCTCGACCGGGCCGCGCTGCCCGCGCCGGAGCCCGGCGCGCCCGGGGACGGCCGGGTCCGCCGGGCGCCGCGCGGCCGGCGGGAGGAGGTCCTGGCGGGCCTGTTCGCCGAGGTGCTGGGGCTGCCGTCGGTGGGCGCCGAGGACAGCTTCTTCGACCTGGGCGGCCACTCCCTTCTCGCGGCCCGGCTGATGGCCCGGGTGCGCGAGGCGCTGGGCGAGGAGCTCGGCGTCCAGGACCTGTTCGCCGCGCCCACGGTCGCCGGGCTCGCCGCCCGCTCCGGCGGCGCACTCCCCGGCGGCGACGCGGACCCGCTGGCTCCGCTGGTCACCCTGCGCACGGGGGCGCCCGACGCCCCGGCCCTGTTCTGCGTCCACCCGGGCGCGGGCACCGGCTGGGTGTACCGGGGCCTGCTGGAGCACCTGGACGCCCGACGCCCCGTACACGCCCTGCAGTCGCGGGCGCTGAGCGAGCCGGGGGCGCGGCCCGGGAGCGTCGCGGAGATGGCCGCGGAGTACGCGGCGCGGATCCGCGCGGTCCAGCCGCACGGCCCGTACCACCTCCTGGGCTGGTCCTTCGGGGCGGTGGTCGCGCACGCGGTGGCCGTGACGCTCCAGCAGGACGGCGAGGAGGTGGCCGGGCTCACCCTGCTCGACGGGTATCCGGCGGCCCCCGGCGAAACGGCGGCCCCGTCCGCGGACCCTCTCCGGGACCTGCTGGAATCACTCGGCTACCCGCCGCGCGAGGAGCACGACGCGGACCCGCTGACCCTCGCCGGGCTGGTGACGGCGGCTGCCACCGACGACGGCCCGCTGTCGGTCTTCGACGGGGAGACCGTCGCCGCCCTGGGCGGGGCCTACGTCCACCACGACCGGCTGGCCGCCGCCCACCGTCCGGGGGTGTTCCGGGGCGGGGTGACCCTGGCCGCCGCCGCCCACGAGCCCGACGCACCCGGGCCGCAGGTGTGGGAGCCGTACGTCACGGGCCCGGTCACCCACCACCACATCCCCTGCACCCACGGCGAGATGATGGCGCCCAAGCCCGCCGCCGAGATCGCCGCGCTGCTGGGCGAGGGCACGGTGGGCCGGTGAGCCCCGGTCGCGGCGCGCTGCGCCGCCGGGACTTCCGGCTGCTGTGGGCCGGGGAGTCCGTCAGCCAGTTCGGGAGCGCGGCCACCCGCGTGCTGCTGCCGCTGATCGCCGTGGACACCCTGGACGCGGGGCCCTTCACCATGGGCGTGCTGGGCGCCGCGGCCTGGGTGCCGTGGCTGCTGTTCGGGCTGCCCGTGGGCGCCTGGACCGACCGGATGCGCCGCCGGCCGGTGATGATCGTGTGCAACGCGGTGTCGGCACTGCTGATGCTGTCACTGACCGCAACGGTGGCGCTGAACCTCCTGACGACAACGCAACTCATCCTGGTCGCGGCCCTGTCAGGCACAGCCGACGTGTTCTTCCGGGCCGCCTACAGCGCGTACCTGCCGACCGTGCTGCCGCACGAGGAGCTCGCCGACGGCAACGCCCGGCTCCAGACCAGCGAATCGGTCGCCGAGGTCGTCGCACCGGGCGTGGGCGGGACACTGGCCCAGGCCGGCAGCGCGGCGGCCGGCTTCCTCACCGACGGCCTGAGCTTCCTGCTCTCGGCGGCCCTGCTCCTGCGCATCCGCACCCCGGAGGCCCCACCAGGCGGCGAGGAGCGGACGGCGACGGAACGCTCGTTGACGGCGGAAATCCGCGAGGGGGTGGCCTTCCTCACCCAGGACCCGTTCCTGCGCACGATCCTCCTCTGCGACGCGGCGATGAACCTCTTCCTGGGCGGCGCGCAGTCCCTGTCGATCCTGTTCCTGAGCCGGACGGTGGGCGCGCCGGGCGGCCTGATCGGCGTCCTGATCGCGCTGGCCGCGCTGGGCGGGGTCCTGGGTGCAGTCCTCTCCCCACACCTGGCCCGCCGCTTCGGCACGGCCCGGGCGGTCCTGCTGTGCGCGTTCTGCGGCGGCCCGTTCGGCCTGCTGATCCCGCTCACCACGGACGGGGTGGGCCTGCTGGCCTTCCTGATCGGGGAATTCAGCCTGATGGCCGCAGTGGTAGCCGGCAACGTCATCATCGTGAGCTTCCGCCAGGCCTACTGCCCCCCGGACATGCTGGGTCGGGTCAGCTCCACCATCCGCTTCGTGATGTACGGCACGATCCCGGTGGGCAGCCTCCTCGGCGGCGCCCTGGGCACCCTCCTGTCCGAACGCAACGCCCTATGGCTCCTCTACGCCGCCAACGCCCTCTCCGCCCTCCTCCTCCTGACAGGCCCCCTCCACACCACCCAAAACCTCCCCACACCCCCGCTCCCGACCGAAAAGGAGGACGAGGTCACCCCGTGAGACCCGGGCACCCGGCAGGCGCGGCGGCCCGCGGACGTCGTCAACGGCTACTGCTACGCCGACCAGTTGCGGGTCCTCACCGATGTCCGCAGGCAGGTGCCGCCGGTCGATCCGGCGGGGGCGGCCGATCCCGCCCCGGTGACTCGAACGGTGCGCCTGCCGGCCTGGCGGGTGCCGGCCGGGCAGCCATTCCTGGACCCCCTCTTCCCCTGACCACTCCCACCCGGAACGGAGGCCGTCGGGCCCCGCAACCGGCTGGGTCTGAGTGTTCCGCTTCGACGTTGCGGTCCACACCACGAGGTCCGGGGCCGGACCGTGATCGACTCACCGGCGTTGCCACTCCTGTGCCAGGAGTCGGTAGGAGCGCACCCGGTCGGCGTGGTCGTGAGTGATGGTGGTGATGACCAGTTCGTCGGCGCCGGTGGCCTCCTGGAGTTGTTCGAGCTGGTCCGCGACCCGCCCGGGCGAGCCGACGAACTGGGTGTCGACGCGGTCGGCGACCAGGGCCCGGTCCCCTTCGGTCCAGGCGTGGGCGCGGGCCTCGTCCGGGGTCGGGAAGGGGATGGCGCCCTCAGCGGTGCGGATGCTGCGGACCCACAGGCCGTAGCCGGTGGCGAGTTCGCGGGCGGTGTCGTCGTCCTCGGCGACGACGACGTCGGCGGAGACGCTGAGGTAGGGCTTGTCGAGGTGGTCGGACGGCAGGAACGCGGCGCGGTAGCCGTCGGCCGCCTCCAGTACGGTGGCCGGGCTGACGTGGTAGTTGGCGGCGAAGCGCAGGCCGTTGCGGCCTGCGACGTCGGCGCTCTGTCCGCCGCTGCTGCCGAGGATCCAGACCTCCAGGTCCGCGCCCTCGCCGGGCGAGGCGTGCGCCTCGGTCCCGTCCGTCGAGCGGTAGTCGCCGCGCAGGAGCGCGAGGATGTCGTCGACCTGTTCGCCGTAGTCCTGGGGGCGGGCGCCGGGCTGGTGGAGCAGTTGCTGCTGGAGCCGGAAGCGGGGGGAGCCGATGAGGTGCTCGAAGGAGAACCGGGGCGGGATCTTCAGGCCGTTGGGGGCGTGCCCGTCGACGACGGGGGTCGTGGCCGGCCGGGGGTCCGCCGGCTGCCCGGGGGGTCGGCCGCCGGAGCGGCCGAGACCCAGATCGAGCCGCCCGGGATGCAGGGCGTCGATCAGTCCGAACTCCTCGACGGTTGACAGGGCGGTGCGGTGACCGAGCTGCACGGCGCCGGAGCCGATCCTGATGGTGGAGGTGGCGGAGGCGGTCAGGGCCAGTACGACGGCGGGTGACGCTCCGGCCACGCCCGGGTTGAGGTGGTGCTCGGCGAACCAGTAGCGGGTGTAGCCGAACCGCTCGGCCTGCCGGGCCAGATCGATGGTGTTGCGCAGCGCCTGGGCGGCGGTGGCGCCCGACGGGATCGGGACGAGGTCGAGGACTCCGAGAGGGATGCCGGACATGGTCGGGTGGTGCTCCTCAGCGGTCGGTGGGCGCGGGCGCCGGTACGGAGGGGAGATCGAGCTGGGGTGCCGCGGCGACCGGAGTCCAGGGGAACGGCGGATCGGGGATCTCGCGGCGCAGCACCGGTGCGATCTCGGACTGGAAGAGTTCGAGCGAGGCCCGGTGCCGGGCGGGGGTGAGACCGCCGGCGTCGGCCTGGAGGTGGAGCACGCTGTGTCCGAACCGCTCGTGGTAGCGGTGCACCTTGTCGACGATCTGCTCCGGGCTTCCGATCAGCGCCGAGCTGCGTGCGACGAAGTCCTCCAGGGTGGCGAACACCGGCTCCAGGCCCAGGCTCTTCTGGAAGGCGAGCTGGCCCTCGAAGACCGGCCGGTACGCGGCGACGGCTTCCTGTGAGGTGCGGGCCGCGTGGTAGCCGGCGGTTCCCGCGCCGACGACGGCCCGAGCCGGGTCGTGGCCGTAGTGCTCCCAGCGCTCCCGGTAGTGGCGGACGAGTTCGGCGTACGGCTCGATGGGGTGGGTGACGTTGGCCGAGAAGAGCGGATCTCCGTAGCGGGCGGCGAGGTCGACCGATTCCCGGCTGGTCGCGCTGCCGTGCCAGACCCGTATGGGCTGCTGAAGGGGTCTCGGCCACACCTCGGCGTCGGTCAGCTCGGGGCGGTAGCGCGGGGAGGCGCTCACCTTGTCCTGCCGCCAGATGCGGCGGAACAGCTCATAGCTCTCGGCGTTGCGGTCCCACTGGTCCTCGGGCGTGACGTGGAACAGCTCGCGCTGGGCGGTGCCGTTGCCCTTGCCGATGATCAGGTCGAGGCGGCCCGCGGACAGGTGGTCCAGCGTCGCGTAGTCCTCGTACGCACGCACGGGGTCGAGCAGGCTGAGGGTGGTGACGGCGGTGAAGAGGCGGATCCGGGAGGTGAGCGCGGCGATGTGGCTGAGCACGACCGGTGGTGAGGAGGAGATGAACGGCCGCTCGTGGCGTTCGCCGACGCCGAAGCCGTCGAAGCCGAGTTCCTCGGCCAGCAGCGCGTTGTCGATCACCTCGCGGAAGCGCTCGCTGGTGGACTTCCGGATCCCGGTCACCGGGTCCGGGGCGTGCACGATGAGGGTGATGGCCAGGAACTTCACGACGCCACCCGGCGGGTCTCCGCGTCCGCCTCCGCGCGGGCGTCGGGGCGGGCCAGGCCGAGGTGGTCGCGGAGTGTGGTGCCCGTGTAGTCGTGGCGGAACACACCGCGTTCCTGGAGCAGCGGGACGACGGTGTCGGCGAACTCGTCGAGGCCGCCGGGGGTGAGGTGCGGGACCAGGATGAAGCCGTCGGCGGCGTCCGTCTGGACGAAGGCGTTGATGGTCTCGGCGACGGTGGCCGGGGAGCCGATGAACGTCTGGCGGCCGATGACCTCGATGACCAGTTCGCGGATCGACAGTTTCTCCGCGGCGGCGCGTTCGCGCCATTGCCTGGCCACGGCGAGCGGGTCGCGGAACGACCGGACACTGGCCCGGCCGCGGGCGACGGTGTGCTCGCCGGGGTCCGGGTCGATGTCGGGGAGCGGGCCGTCCGGGTCGTAGGCGGACAGGTCCCGGTTCCAGACGTGTTCGAGGTACGTGATCGCGGTCTGGCCGCTGACCTGCCGGCGTCGTACCTCCCGGGCCAGCTCCTGCGCCTCGGCGTCGGTGTCACCGAGGACGAAGGTCGCCGCGGGCAGGACGAGCAGTTCGTCGTGGGTTCGGCCGTGGCGGGCCAGACGGCCCTTGACGTCGGCGTAGAAGGCCCGGCCGGCCTCCAGGGTGCTGTGCCGGCTGAAGATGGCGTCGGCGTCCGCGGCGGCGAACTCGCGGCCTTCGTCGGAGTCGCCCGCCTGGAAGATCACCGGACGGCCCTGCGGGCTTCGCGGGACGTTGAACCGGCCGGCGATGTCGAAGTGCTGCCCCTGGTGGACGAAGGCTCCGGCTTGCGCGTCGTCGAGGAAGAGGCCGGATTCCCGATCGGCGACGATCGGGTCGCCGTGCCAGGAGTCGAACAGCTCGGTGGCGGTGGCCAGGAACTCCCTGGCCCTGGAGTAGCGCTGGTCCTCCGGCAGGAAGCCGCCGCGCCGGAAGTTCTCGCCGGTGAAGGCGTCCCAGGAGGTGACGACGTTCCAGGCGGCTCGTCCGCCCGACAGATGGTCCAGGCTGGCGAACTGGCGGGCCACCTCGTAGGGCTCGTTGAAGGTGGAGCTGATGGTGCCGGTCAGGCCGAGACGATCGGTGACGGCGGCGAGCGCGGACAGGACGGTGAAGGTATCGGGCCGCCCCACCACGTCCAGGTCGTATATCCGGCCGCCCTGTTCACGCAGCCGCAGCCCCTCGGCGAGGAACAGGAAGTCGAACTTGGCGCGTTCGGCGGTCCGCGCGAAGTGCGCGAACGAGCTGAACTCGATGTGGCTGCCGGCCCGCGGGTCGCTCCACACGGTGGTGTTGTTGACTCCGGGGAAGTGGGCCGCGAGATGGATCTGCTTCAGGGGCTTGCCGGTGGTCGGGGTGGTCGGGGTGGTCATGGTGGTACGACTCCTGCGGCTCAGACGGCGGCGGCGTAGCGGTTCGCGGGACGGGAGAGTCCGAGCAGCCCCCGGAGGGTGTCCGCCTCGTAGGCGTGTCGGAAAGCACCCCGGCGTTGGAGTTCGGGGACCAGGCCCCGTGTGATCTGTTCCAGGTCGTGGCCGATCGCTCCGGGGCGCAGGCGGAAGCCGCTCAGGCCCGCCTGGCGCAACTCGAGCAGACGGTCCGCCAGTTGCCTCGGCGTTCCCGTGAACACCTCGGCGTCGCTGGTGTACGTGTAGCCCGCGAGGCCGTCCAGGCGAGCCTTGCGGTACTCCGCCGCCGCGGGGTCGTCGTCCAGGAAGACCACCAGGTCGCCGAAGACGTGCAGCCGCTCCTCCGCCCGTCCTGCGGCGGCCTGGGCGGCACGGATCTCGGCGACGATGGCGCGGGCCCGTTCAGGGCCGTGCGGGGTGACGTACCCGATGTCGGCGCAAGCGCCCACCAGTTGGTACGGCACGCTGTCGTGCGCGAGCGCGCTGACGAGGGGCTGCCCTTGCGGGGGCCGAGGGGTGATCGAGGGGCCCTTGACGCTGAAGTGCCTGCCCTCGAAGTCGATGTGGTGCAGCTTGTCGCGGTCGATGAACCGCCCGGTGGCGATGTCACGGATCTCGGCGTCGTCCTCCCAGCTGTCCCACAGGCGGCGCACCACCTCGATGTGGTCGGCGGCCTCCTCGAAGAGCTCGGCGATCAGGTCCCGGCCGGCCGGGGTGTCCCGGTCCTCGAAGCGAAGGGGCGGGAAGGTACGGCGGCCGAAGTGCTCGGCCTCGTTCCGCCGTGCCGACACCTGGACACGCAGGCCCGCGCGGCCGGCGCTGACATGGTCCAGGGTGGCGATCGCCTTGGAGATGTGGAACGGCTCGGTGTGGGTCGCGACCACCGTCGGTACCAGCCCGATGTGCCGGGTCAGCGGTGCGACCCGGGCGGCGACGAGTACGGCGTCCAGCCGCCCGCGCACCTGGTCGGTGCGCTCGTCCGGCTCCGTGGGGTGCACGGACTGGAGTCCGAGCCCGTCCTCGAACGTCACGAAGTCGAGCAGGCCGCGTTCGGCCTCGGCCACGAGGCCGGCCCAGTATCCGGCGGTGAACAGGTCGTGGGGCCGCGCGTCCGGCTCGCGCCAGGCGGCCGGGTGCCAGCCGCTGCCGTCCAGCGCCACGGCGAGATGAAACGGGGGATGTGCGGACATGAGAAGCGGGCCTTCCTGGTCGACCGTATGGGGTCATCGGCCCTCGTGCGCAGGGCCCGATGGCGGGAAACGGATCAGGAACGACAGAGGGCGCCGGCCACCCGTTGCAGATCGGTGTGGGCGCGGGAGTACAGACGGACGCAGCCCCGCGCGACGAGAACCGCGTCCCACACCGTCACCTCCGCTCTTGCGGTGCTTGCCCTGCTCGGGCCGGGGCCTGCCGCACCGGGCACGGCGGTCCCCCATGTCCTCTGTCCTTGCAGCCTAGGCGGAGCCGGCCGGACGAAGATGGAGAGCGTGTTGCGGCTCCGTGAATCCGTCCGGGCGCCCGGCGGGAGGGTGGCGACCAGCTCGCCGACGGACGGCTACTGGCCGGTCTTCGGCAGACCGGGCGGGTTGATCGCGGACGTGGTGACGGCCTCGTCGGACAGGCCCCAGCGCTGAAGCACCTTGGCATACGTGCCGTTCTCGATGACGTGGTTGAGCGCGTCGGCGAGGGGCTTGGCCAGGCCGCTGTCCTTCCTGGTGGTGGCCGCGATGAGCCCCTGGAGGCCGGCCCCGGCACCGGAGTAGGTGCCGACGACCTCGGTCTTGCCGGTGGTGGCCGCGTGGTAGGCGGCGGTCGGGTTGGGGCCGAGGTAGAGGTCGATGCGGCCGGACTGGAGGGCGAGGTAGGTGTCGCTGTCGTTCTGGTAGTACTTGACGTCCACCGGCTTGCGTCCGGCCTTCTCGTTCTCCTTGCTCCACTCGACGAGCAGCTTCTCCTGGTTGGTACCGCTGCCCACGGCGACCCTCCTGCCCGCCGCGTCCGCGGGCCCGGTGATCTTCAGACCGCTGCCCTTCTTCGCCTCGAAGCCGAGGTTGTCCTCGCGGTAGGTGGCGAAGTCGTACTTCTCCTTGCGCTCCTCGGTGACGGTGATGTTGCTGAAGCCGACGTCGTACTTGGCACTGTCGAGACCGACGAAGATGTTCTCCCAGGAGACCGTGTTGATGTGCGGCTTGAGGCCGAGCACGTCGGCGACCAGATAGGCGATGTCGGGCTCGACGCCGATGACGGTCTTGTTGTCGGTGGCGAAGAAGGTCAGCGGCGCGGCCGAGCCGGAGGAGTCGACGATCTCCAGGGTGCCTCTCTTGCGGATCTCCTCCGGGACCTCGGCGGCTATCGCGTCGACCTTGCCGGTGGTGACGCGGTTCTGGTCGGGGCTCAGGTTGATCTTCACCGTGCCGCCCGACGCGGCCGCGACCTCGGTCGTACCGCCGTCGGAGGGGTTGCCGCACGCGGCGAGGACGAGGGCGGCCGTCAGCCCCAGCGCGGCGGCGGTGGTACGGCGGGTGATCGAGGTGGACATGGTCGTGCTCCTTGCCTGGAGGGGGTGGGGACGGTCAGAGGACCTTGGAGAGGAAGGCGCGGGTGCGCTCGTGCCGCGGGTCGTCGAGCACGGCCGCCGGCGGGCCCTGCTCCACGACGACACCGCCGTCCATGAACACCACGGTGTCGGCGACCTCACGGGCGAAGCCGATCTCGTGGGTCACGACGATCATGGTGGTGCCGGTGCCGGCCAGGTCCTTGATGACGTCGAGGACCTCGCCGACGAGTTCCGGGTCGAGCGCCGAGGTGGGCTCGTCGAAGAGCAGCACCTTGGGCTGGAGGGCGAGTGCGCGGGCGATGGCCACGCGCTGCTGCTGGCCGCCGGAGAGCTGCCGCGGATAGGCGGCGGCCTTGTCGGCGAGGCCGACGCGCTCGAGGAGCCGGCGAGCGGTCTCCTCCGCCTGCTTGCGCGGGCGGCGCAGCGCGGAGACGGGGGCCTCGGTCAGGTTGTCCAGCACGGTCAGGTGCGGGAAGAGGTTGAAGTTCTGGAAGACGAACCCGATGTGGGTTCGCTGCTTCAGGATGTCCTTCTCCTTCAGCTCGTGGAGCTTGCCGCCGGAGCGGCGGTAGCCGATGAGTTCGCCGTCGACGCCGATCCAGCCACGGTCGGCCTTCTCCAGGTGGTTGATGGTGCGCAGCAGGGTGGACTTGCCCGACCCCGATGGGCCGAGGATCACGGTGACCTCGCCGGCGCGGATCTTCAGGTCGACGCCGCGCAGCACTTCCAGCGTGCCGAAGCTCTTGTGCACGCCGTGGACGTCCACCATCACGCCGTCGGCGGCTGTCGCCTTCGCGTCCTTGACGCGCTTCGCGTCCTTGACGGCCGCGGTCACGTCGCTCATCGGCTCTCTCCCAGGGGCTTCAGGGGTACGACGGGCTGGTCGCGCCGTACGGCGACCGCGCGCAGGTCGCGGACGAATCGGCGGGCGCGCTGGAGCGGGGTGGGCGGCGGGGTGCGGTCGGCGCCTCGGGCGAAGTGGCGCTCCACGTAGTACTGCGCGAGCGACAGCAGGGTGGTGAGGAGCACGTACCAGGCGGTGGCGACGAGGAGCAGGGGGATGACCCGGCCGTTGCGGCCGTAGATCACCTGCACCTGGTAGAAGAGCTCGCCGATGGACATGACGTACACCACCGAGGTGCCCTTGAGCAGGCCGATGATCTCGTTGCCGGCCGTGGGCAGGATGGCGCGCATGGCCTGCGGCAGTACGATCCGGCGGATCTGACGCAGCCGGGGGATGCCGAGCGCCGCCGCTGCCTCCAGCTGCCCGTGGTCGACGGCGATGACGCCGCCGCGTACGATCTCGGCGGCGTAGGCGGCCTGATGCAGTGTGAGCCCGATGACGGCGGCGCCGATGGTGCCGATGAGGCTGTTGCTGTCCACGGACCAGAGCACCGGCCCGAAGGGGATGCCGATGCCCAACTGCTCGTACAGGGCACTCAGGTTGAACCAGAACACCAGCTGGACGATCATGGGGATGGACCGGAAGATCCAGATGTAGGACCAGGCGACGGTCTGCAGCACGGGACTGTGCGACAGCCTCATGAAGGCCAGGACGGTGCCGAGGAGAAAGCCGAGCACGGTGGCGTACGCGGTGAGCTGGAGGGTCACCCCCACCGCCTGGACGATCGTCTCGGACAGGAAGTAGGCGCGGAAGACGCCCCACTCCCAGACCGGGTTGGTGGCCAGCCCGTGCACGAACTGGGCGACCGGCACGATCACGGCGACAGCCGCCGTCCAGCGGGCGTAGTGGCGGGCGGGGACGACCTTGAGGGACGCCGGGTCGTCGGGAGCGGGCCTTGTTCCGGGGTCGGTGCGCGGGACGGCCGCGCCGGGTGGCGGGGCGGCGGGATCGGCGGTGAGAGCCATCGTGGTGTTCCTGCTCAACTCTTATGTGTGCTCGGGCGGATTGATCTGCGACGTGTCGATCGCGGAGGCGGTGGTGCCCCACTTCGTGAGGATCCGGGCGTACGCGCCGTTCTTGATCAGCTCGTTGACGGCGGCCTGGAACGCCTCGGTGAGCGGGGAGCCCTTCTTGAAGACGAAGCCGACGTCGAGGCGGTGGTACTCACCGAGGAAGGCGGTCTGCGCGGCGGGCTGCGCCGCCTGGTATCGCAGGCCGTTGATGGTCGACATGACGACGTCGATCCGGCCCTGCTGGAGCGCGGTGAGCGTCGCACCGTTCTCCGAGTAGACCTTGACGTCGTACGGCTTCTTGCCGGCCTTCGCGCACACGTCCTTCTTCGCGGTGAGGGTCGCCTCGAAAGTGGTGCCGGCTCCGGTGCCGATGGTCAGCCCGCACAGCTGGGTGAGGTCGGTGACCGCGGTCGTGAGTGCGGTGTTGCCCTTCTTCACCGCGAAGCCCTGGCCGTCGTTGATGTAGGTGACGAAGTCGACGGTCTTCAGGCGTTCGCTGGTGACGCCGAAGTTGCCGGTGCCGACGTCGTACTTGCCGCTGCCGAGGGCGGGCAGGATCGTCTCGAAGGAGGCGTCCTGGCGCTCCAGCTTCACGCCGAGGACCTTGGCCACCGCGTCGGCGATGTCGATGTCCTGGCCGGCGGGCGGTTTGTCCTGCCCTCCCCCACTCTCGGCTTCGCTCGAGCGGGGGGACCCCCATGGGTAGTACGCGCTGGGCGGGAATCCGATCGAGCTGCCGATCCGCAGCCTGCCGGCCTGGCGTACGTCGGCGGGCAGCAGGGCGGCGACGGAGTCCACTTTCCTGACGGCGGCGAGCGGGTCGTCGGTCGGCGCCGGGGATGCCTGAGCGCCTGCCGGGGTGGTGCCGGAGGGGTCGCCGGAGCCGCAGGCGGTCAGCGTGAGGAGGGGCAGCAGCGCGGCGGTGGTGGCGGCGATGCGCAGACGGCCCAGGCGTGTTCCGATGTCGCGGGCGCTCACAGGTGTGCTGCCTTTCCTTGGTGTGTCGCGGTTGCCGGCAGCTGTTTCTCGAAGGGCAGCGGGCCGATGGTCTCCGGGTCGGCCTCCGTGTCGAACAGCGGGGCGTAGCCGGTGGCCAGGTACAGGCCACGGGCCTCGGGCTGTCGCGGACCGGTGGTGAGGTAGATCCGCCGGTAGCCACGGGCGCTCGCCTCGCGCTCCAGTTCGGCGACGACACGTCGGGCGAGGCCCCTGCGCCGGTGGGCGGAGTGCGTCCAGATCCTCTTCAGCTCGGCCGTGGTCGCGTCGTACCGGCGGAAGGCGCCGCCCGCGACCGGCTCGCCGTGTTCGAGGAGCAGGAGCAGGGTGCCGCCGTGCGGGGCGGTGAACTCCTCGTCGGGGTAGCGGGAGATCTCGCCGTGCGCGTCCTTGCCGTAGCGCCGGGAGTACTCGTCGCCGAGTTCCCGCAGCAGGGGCCGCACTCGGGGGTCACCGACGGGGACACGGACCACCGCCGGTTCCGGGGTGTGCGCCATCACCTCACCGCCGCGAGGGTGCCGCGCGTCGCCCGCTCGGCGTCCCGCTTGGCGACCTCCTCGCGGACGATCGGGATCACGTACCGGCCGAAGTCGACGGCGTCGCCGAGGAGGTCGTAGCCGCGGGCGGAGAGGATGTCGACGCCGAGGTCGTAGTAGTCGAGGAGCGCCTGGGCGATCGTCTCGGGGGTGCCGACCAGGGCATTGGAGTTGCCGGCCCCTCCGGTCGCGGCGGCGGTCGGCGTCCACAGCGCGCGGTCGTAGCGCTCCCCCGCCTCGGCGATGGCGATCAGCCGCTGCGAGCCGGTGTTTTCCGGTGCGCCACTGCGGTGGTGCCGTACGAGACCGGCCTCGCGCCTCTTCCGAATGGCACCGAGGGTGCGGTGGGCCTTCTCCCAGGCCAGTTCCTCGGTCGGGGCGATGATCGGGCGGAACGCCACCTGGATACGGGGAACGTCCGTGCGGCCCGCGGCCTTCGCGGCGGCCTTCACGGCCTCGATCTGCTCGGCGGTCTCGGCAAGGGGCTCGCCCCACAGGCAGAAGATGTCGGCCTCGGCTCCCCCGGCCTCGTACGCGGCGGGCGACGAGCCGCCGAAGGACACGTCGGGACGGGGCTGTTGGGCGGGGAAGACGTCGCTGACGAAGTCGTGGAAGCGGTAGTGCTCGCCCTCGTGGTCGAAGGGCTCGTGGGTGGTCCAGATCTTCTTGACGATCCGGATGTACTCGCGGGTGCGGGCGTAGCGCTCGTCCTTGGTGAGGGTGTCGCCCTCGCGCCCCTGTTCGTGATCGTTGCCGCCGGTGATGAAGTGCACGGTCAGCCTGCCCTCGCTGATCTGGTCCAGCGTGGCGAAGGTCTTTGCGGCGAAGGTGGGGTACGAGACGTTGGGCCGGTGGGCGAGGAGGATCTGGAGACGGTCCAGCCGGCTCGCGACGTACGCGGCGGCCGGCGCGGGATCGGCCGAGCCGGAACCGTAGGCGAACAGGACCCGGTCCCAGCCGTGGTCCTCGTGCGCCCGGGCGAGCCGAAGCGTGTACTCCTTGTCGAAGGCGGCGCCGGAGCGCGGGGTGGTTTCGGAGCCGTCATGGGTGGCGGCGATGCCAAGGAACTCCACGGGCATGGGAGATGGCCTTTCTCAGGTCCTTCGGTCCGTGCCGCGGACAGGGGCGCGGACCGGGCACGGCGAAGCAGGGCAGCCTTCGGCGCGGCCGGTGCAGCGCTTCAGGGTGCCGGGAAACAGGTCGTGAGCAGATGTGACGACGCCGGGGGCTGGGGCCCTTGGACAAGGGGGCGGCGGCAGCGCGTGTCAGGTCTCCCGCAGGACCGCCCGTACGCGGACTCGGCGCGTGCCGAGCATCTGCGTACAACGGTGCTGAGAGGGAGGGAACTCGGCCCGCGACGGGGTCACCGAGGGAGGGAAGGGCCGGTCAGACGGCCCGCTGCCGTGTCAGGCGCAACACGCCGCGGACCACACCCGACCGAAGTCGATGTGGTCACGGGTGACCAGGCGCTGCTCGGCATTCATGCGACCCATTGAGCAGCACATCGTGCTTCTCGTCAACCACGGCCCGGATGCCGGACCTGCGTGGGGCGGTCCCGGGGGTTGGTGTGGTTGACACCTGCGAGCGGTGCGCCCGTACGATCGGGACCGGATCGGCTCCGCGCGAGCGGCGGCCGTCCGGCCGTGTTGAGGGACGCGGCGAGTGTGACGACGCCGGAAGCCGGCCACCACCCAGTGCCCCGCGCCGTGCCTGCCCGGAGTCCGCGCATGTGCGCCGCCGGGTGGTCACCTCCGCCCGCACCTCCTCCCTCACCTGGAGAGCCTCTGATGGCTTCGCCGTCCGACGTCCACCGCACCTCCCCCGTCTCCGTATCCGTCCTCCCGCCCGCACGGCACCCGAGCGTCCCCGGCGGCCAGGACGCCGAGGCCGATCTCCCGCGGATCGTGCCGCGCCGCCACGTCGGCCGCCGGCTGGCGGCCGCCGCCGCGCTGCTGCTCTTCGCCATGGTGGTCAACTCCGTCGTCCGCAACCGCGCCTTCCAGTGGGATGTGGTCGGCGGCTACTTCACCACCGCCGCCGTGCTGGACGGGCTGCTCCTCACCCTGTGGCTGACCGGCGCGGTGATGGTGCTCGGTTTCCTGCTCGGCACCCCGCTGGCCGTGATGCGGCTGTCCGCCAACCCCGTACTGCGCACGCTGAGCTGGGGCTATGTGTGGATCTTCCGATCCACCCCGCTGCTGGTGCAGCTGCTGTTCTGGTTCAACATCGGCGCGCTCTACCCTACGCTCGGCCTCGGCATCCCCTTCGGGCCCGAGTTCGTCACCGTCAAGACGGTCAACCTGCTCGGCCCCACTTTCACCGCCGTCATCGGCCTGACCCTGCACGAAGCCGCCTACGCCGCAGAGGTGGTGCGCGGCGGCATCCTCTCGGTCGACGCCGGCCAGACGGAGGCCTCCCAGGCCCTCGGCATCGGCAGGCCGCGCACCCTGCTCCGGATCGTCATCCCGCAGGCGATGCGCTCCATCGTCCCGACCGCGGGGAACATGCTGATCGGCACCCTGAAGGGCACCAGCATCGTCAGCGTCCTGGCCGTGCACGACCTGCTGTACTCGGTACAGCTGGTCTACAACCAGACGTACCAGGTCATCCCGCTGCTGATGGTGGCCACCCTCTGGTACATCACCGTCACCTCCGTGCTCAGCGCCGGGCAGTTCTACGTCGAGCGCCACTACGCACGCGGCTCCGCCCGCGCGCTGCCGCCCACCCCCTTGCGGCGGATCAGGGTCCGGCTGGCCGGTGTGCGCGCCCGGCTGGAGAGGGCGACCGTGCGACGCGGATGATGAACGGCACACTTCAGGCGCGTGTCGGGAAATTCCGAATACGTGACGGCACCGTTTCCCGCATTGACGTGGCTGGTTCCCGCTGCCAGCCTCGTCGGCGTGAGCCGGTCGGCGAGACGCCATCCATCCACTGCACCAGGAGGAGGGACGCATGAGCGTCCATGACACCCCCGACGCCCGCACCAGCACCGCCGACGTACCGGATCCGGAGGTCTTCGCCGCGGAATGGGAGGAATGGCACCGGAACAAGGACGCCCGGCTCGCCTCGGAGCACGGCTTCCTCGCGGTGACCGGTCTGCACTGGCTCTCCCCCGAGCCCCAGAGCTTCCCCGGCGTGCCGGGGACCTGGTCGACGGGACCCGAAGGCGTCGCCGTGGAGCTCGACGAGGGAACAGAACTCGTCGTCGAGGGCGAGGCGGTGCGCAAGCGGCACCTTTTCGGCGTCATTCCGGAGCGCGGCGGCGTCGACGCCGTCTGGGGCGACACCGTGATCGAGGTCGCCAAGCGCGGCGGCCACGACGTGGTCCGGCCGCGGCACCCCGACCACCCGCTCAGGGTCGCCTTCACCGGCACACCCGCGTACGCGCCCGATCCCCGCTGGGTGGTCACCGGCCGCTACGAAGCCTTCGCCGAGCCGCGACCGACCACGGTGGGCGCCTCCGTCGAGGGCCTCCGGCACGTGTACGACGCTCCCGGCCGGATCCTCTTCCGGCTGGGCGGGCAGGAGTTGGCCCTGACCGCGTTCAACGGGCACGCGCCCGGGAGCCTCACGGTGCTGTTCACCGACGAGACCTCGGGCGTCACCACGTACGCGGCCAACCGCCAGCTCGGCGTGGCCGCGCCCGGGCCCGACGGCACGGTGGTGCTCGACTTCAACCGCGCCACCAACCTGCCCTGTGCCTACACCGACTTCGCGACCTGCCCGCTGCCGCCGGCCGAGAACCGGCTCCCCGTCGCGATCGAGTCCGGCGAGAAGATCCCCCGCGAGCGCGGCCCGGTCTTCTAGGTCGTCTCTTTCGGATCTTGCCGGTCAAGCCCGCGTCGTCCGGTGCCGTGCATCGGCGTGTTGGCGGGGCGCCCTTGTACTGGACGTACTCGGGTGTACCGCCAACGCGGCGAGGTGCGGTGCTGGGCGGCGCGGGTCAGGCAAGATCCGGAAGAGCCGGCCTAGTGCTCTGACCGGGAAGGTTCGCCGGGTTGAGTAGGCTCAGCCCGGCGTTGGAAGAGGAGGGCAGGTATGACGCGGAGACCGTCGGTGGATGAGGCCGTGGGACTGCTGGAGGGTGAACTGGGTCCCCGAGCCTTTGCCGATCCGGTCCCGGAAGACGTCTGGTTTGCCTTCCTTCGTTTCGGCCGTCAGCTGTTCCACGTCCCGGACACACCCGATGCCGACGGCCTTCTGTTCCAGTACGGGACCTACGCGTTCGACGGTCCTGCGACGTTCATGCTGGACCTCACCCGACAGTTCGAGGTCTCCGACAGCGACGGTGATCACGACCACTACGTGCAGGTCCACTGCGAGCTCCGATACGGACTCACCCCTGCCTTGGAGGCCCTGGGAAGCTTCCACTCGTGGTTCTTCCACGATGCCGGAGCAGACCTCGAAGAATGGGCCCAAGTGCTGACCGAACAGGCAGTGTGGACCACAATCCGCGAACTCAAGCCGGCTGAGATCAGGGTGTACCAAGAGCGGGTGTAGCTGCTCAGGCCACCATCGTGGTGGGACGCCCTCCCCAACGGATGCCTTTCTCGCTTCGTATGCGGGCGCGTTCGCGTCGCTGGGCGGCGAGGACGTCGGGATGGCGGGCGTTGTTGTTGCGCCAGCGCAGGTAGGCGTGGAGAGTCCGGGTCTGGACGGTGTGGTTGGGGTGGTGGGAGTTGGCCAGGGTGAACTGCCGCAGCGGCCCGAAGTGAGCCTCGATGGGGTTCGCCCAGGAGGCATAGGTCGGCGTGAAACAGAGCTCGACCCTGTTCCGGGCCGCCCACCTGCGGATTCTCCAGTTCAGGTGGGCGGAGAGATTGTCGAGGATGACGTAGATCGGGCCGCCGTCGGGTCGGGCGGCGCGGATCGAACGCAGGGCTGACCAGGTGTGGTCGATGCCTTTGCGCCTTCGGTTGATGCCCCACAGCTCGTCGTCGCCAACCGAGTAGCAGCCGTGGAAGTAGGTAATCCCGTGGGTACGCCGATAAGTGGCCGGCAGTCGGTCGGGCTTGCGCTGCTCAGCCCAGCAGGAGCCAGCGGTGGGGCGGATGCCCAGGGGGCCGAATTCGTCGAAGGCGAAGGTGCGGTCGGGACGTTCGTTGATCGCGTACTCGATGCGGGCGAGCTTGGCGTCGAAGTCCGGATCCGGTGAATCCTTCCAGGTCTTCGTCCGCTGGAAGGAGATCCCTCGGCGGGCCAGGAGGCAGCGAAGGGCTTCACGGCCGATCTGGACCGGTCGGAGAATGTTGCGCCGCAGGTGATCAGCGAGTTTGCGGATCGACCAGCGTGTGAAGGGCTTGCCCAGTGCGGTCGGGCGGGTGGTGGCCGTCTGGACGACGAAGTCCTCGTCGTCACGATTGAGAAGGCGGGGACGGCCTCCCGCCCACTGAGGGTCCAGGCATGCGAGCCCGATCTCGTTGAACCGGTGGATCACATCACGGACGGTGTCCTCGTCCGCCTGCACCAGGCGCGCGATCACCGGAACCGAACTACCGCTGGCCGAGGCCAGCAGCATCATCGCTCGGCGAAACCGCACCGAGCTCGTGCTGCCCCGCCGAACGATCTGCTGCAGTTTCTGGCCCTCCTGCTCGGTCAGCCCGCGGACCCTGACCGGTAACGCCATACCCGTCTCCCCATGCCAGTCGACGTCACCACATCCGACCAGCACAACGAGCAACCCGGCAAACCTTCCCGGTCAGAGCACTAGCCGGGGCCGGCGGAAGGTGCCGGCTCGGATCGTTGCCGCGGCGTGACGGCGTCACGGCGGCCTCGTGGCGATGCCGTCCGCCTGCGGCCGGAGCCGCCCGGCAGCGCCTGACATCCCGGGGACGGCCCTGCCGCTGGTTGTGCGGGGCCGCCCCCCGTCTCTGCCAAGGGGAGGTTCCGCATGAGCATTTCCAGCATCCTCAGCGTCGACGAGGCCGAGCCACGGCTGCCCGAACTGAACGTGGTCGACGTCCGCACTCCCGGCGAGTTCGCCTCCGGCCACGTGCCGAGCGCCGTCAATGTTCCCCTGGAGCGCGTCGAGGGCAGCCTGGCCGAGCTGTGGAGCGCCGCCGAGAGCGGACCGCTGCTCCTGGTGTGCGCCTCCAGCGCCCGCTTCGAGAAGGGCGCTGCGGTCCTCGCCTCCCACAGGATCCCGGCGGCGAGCCTCACCGGCGGCCCCCGGGCATGGGCCGCCGCCGGTCACCGGCTGGCTGGTGTTCTCGGCGCTCACCGACACCTGTGGCATGGCGGTGGCCCTCGGCCGACTTCCCTTCAACCGGCGCCGCGCGGCCCCTCACGGGTGACCCGCGCCGCCGAGGCATGGCGCTACACAACTCGACTGACGGAGTACGTGAGCGCGGTACGCGCGCACGTCGAGGCCGTGCCGCCGGGCCAGGCCAGGACCGAAGCCGAGGCGTGGACCCGCTGGGCAGCAGCCAGCGTGGAACGCCTCGACCCGCTGAGCACGCCGCCCCGACTGCGCGATATCCCCGAACCGCGAGCCGACGACCTGAAGCCCTTCCTCGGGCGCTGGGGCCCCTACGGCCCCTGACACGCCGCCCGACCGAAGTCCCACCCAGCGTCACGGGGCGTCAGCACCAAGAGGTGTGACGGCGAGTTCAGCCGACGGCTTGGCGGCCGCCCGCCCCTTCGGGAGCCCATTGACCACCCGGCCGCGGGGTTCGTCGGTGGCCGCCAAACCGTACATGACGTCCTGCCAGAAACGTCGCTGCTCGTGCGTCCAGAGAGAAACAGCAGGTCAGCGGCCCTTTTCAGTAGGCTCAAGGATCGCCACGCACTCCACGTGGTGGGTCATCGGGAAGAGGTCGAAGACGCGGAGGGTGCGGGGCTTGTAGCCGGCTTCGGCGAAGTAGGCCAGGTCTCGGGCCAGGGCTGCCGGGTCGCACGCGACGTAGGCGATGCGGCGGGCCGAGAGGGAGGCCACGTGGCGGACCGTCTGCTTGCCGGCGCCGGCGCGCGGGGGGTCCAGGACGACCAGGTCGCACTCCGTGATGCCGGTGCGCGGGAGGACGGATTCGACCTTGCCCTGTTCGATGCGGACGCGGGGGAAGTCGGCGAGGTTGTGCCGGGCGTCCTCCACCGCGCGCTTCGTCGACTCGATGCCCAGGACGGCTCCCGTTTCGCCCAGGCGCTCGGCCAGGGCTCCCGCGAAGATGCCGACGCCGCAGTAGAGGTCGAGGGCCATCTCGCCCTTGCGCGGCATCAGGCCCTGCATCACGGCCTTGATCAGGGTGTCGGCGGCCTGGGGGTGGACCTGCCAGAAGCCGCCCATGCCGACGCGGTACGTGCGGCCGTCGGCGCGCTCGCGGACGAAGGGGCGGCCGTGGACCCGGTGCACGCCGCCGTCCTTCTCCTCGACGCGGAGGACCGAGACCGGCTTGTCGAGCTCGACCAGCGGGAGGCGGCCGCCGGGGCGGGGGGTGAGGACCACCTGGCGGTCCTGGGAGCCGGTCGCGGCGATGGCCTCGACCGTCGCCATCTGCGGCCACTCGCGCTTCTCGATGCCGAGTTCCGAGACGCCCGGCGCGGCGATCATGCAGTGGTCGATCCGCTCGATGTCGTGCGAGCGGTGCTTGCGCAGGCCCGGGTGGCCCTCGGCGTCGACGGCGTACTGGACGCGGGTGCGCCACTGCGGGACCTGGCCCGCCGGGAGCTTGTCGCCCTCCGCCGGGACCACGGTGCCGTCCCAGCCGGCCTGCTCGGGCGTGAGCCCGGCCAGGCGGCGCAGCTGCTCGGCGACGACCTCGCCCTTGAGCCGGCGCTGGGCGCCCGGCTTGGCGTGCTGCCAGTCGCAGCCGCCGCACTTGCCGGGGCCGGAGTACGGGCAGGGGGCCTCGACGCGGTCCTTGGACGCCTCCACCACCCGCACGGCGTCCGCGCGCAGGAAGCGGGAGTCCGTCTCGCCCTCGGTGACCTTGGCGACGACCTTCTCGCCGGGCAGGGCGTGGCGCACGAAGAGGACGCGGCCGTCGGCGGTCCGGGCGATGCAGTGGCCGCCGTGCGCGACGGGGCCGACCTCGACCTCGTACTCCTCCCCGACCAAGGACTGCTTCTCGTTCTGCTCGGGGAGGGTCATGGCGGGGAGTGCTCCAAGGTTCAGGGTTCAGAGTCCAAGGCGAAGGCCGGACGGTCGACCCATCAGTCTACGTGGGTTCCGTCCGGCCGTTCACCATCGCTGCTGCGGCTACTTCGCCGCGCGGTCCTTCGGGCGGGGCGTGTCCACCGGGCCGCGGCGGACGGCGCCCGGGGCGTTCCATTCCTGCCGCTTCTTCGCCCGCCGCTTGGCGAGCTCCGAGGACTCCAGCTGGTACGGGACGGAGGTGACCATCACGCCGGGCGTGAACAGCAGGCGGCCCTTGAGGCGCAGGGCGCTCTGGTTGTGCAGCAGGTGCTCGTACCAGCGGCCGACGACGTACTCCGGGATGTACACGCTGACCGCGTCGCGCGGGTTCTCGGTGCGCAGGCCCTTGACGTACTCCACCACCGGGCGGGTGATCTCGCGGTACGGGGAGTCCAGGATCTTGAGCGGTACGTTGATGCCGCGCCGCTCCCACTCGTCGCGCAGGGCCTTGGTCTCGGCCGGGTCGACGCTGATGCTGAGCGCCTCGAGGGTGTCGGAGCGGGTCAGCTTGGCGAAGGCCAGGGCGCGCAGCGTGGGCTTGTGCACCTTGGAGACCAGGACGATGGAGTGGACGCGGGACGGACGGACGCTGTCGTCGCTGGGGCCCTCCGCGGCGGCGATCTCCTCGGCGACGCGGTCGTAGTGCTTCCGGATCGCGGTCATGGTGCCGTAGAAGATCAGCATGCCGAGCAGGGCGACCCAGGCGCCGTGCGTGAACTTGGTCGCGAGGACGACGACCAGCACGAGCCCGGTGAAGATCGCGCCGAAGGTGTTGATCGCGCGGGAGCGGAACATCCGGCGCCGTGCGGCCTGGTCGGTCTCGGTCTTCAGGTGGCGGTTCCAGTGCCGGACCATGCCGATCTGGCTCAGCGTGAAGGAGACGAAGACGCCGACGATGTAGAGCTGGATCAGCCGGGTCGAGTCGGCGTCGTAGATCCACACGAGCAGCATGGCGGCGCCGGCGAGCAGCACGATGCCGTTGGAGAAGGCGAGCCGGTCACCGCGGGTGTGCAGCTGGCGCGGCAGGTACCGGTCCTGGGCCAGGATCGAACCGAGCAGCGGGAAGCCGTTGTACGCGGTGTTCGCCGCCAGGAACAGCACGAGCGCGGTGGCGGTCGCGAGCACGATGAACGGGAAGCTGCCGTGGCCGAAGACGGCCTCGGCCACCTGGGAGATCACCGGGTTCTGGACGAACTCGGGGCCGACCGGGACCCCGCCTGCGAGCAGGTTCTCGGCCGGGTTCTCGGCCATCCGCACGTCGGTGGCCAGGGCCAGGCCGATGATGCCGCAGAACATGGTGACCGCCAGGCCGCCCATCAGCAGCAGCGTGGTGGCGGCGTTCTTGCTCTTGGGCTTGCGGAAGGCGGGCACGCCGTTGCTGATGGCCTCGACGCCGGTGAGGGCGGCACAGCCGGAGGAGAAGGCCCGCAGGAGCAGGAAGACCAGCGCGAAGCCGGCCAGCCCCTGGTGCTCGGCCTTGATCTCCAGGTGGGCGGTCGGGGACTGCATGGTGTCGCCCTGGACGAGGCCGCGCCAGGCACCCCAGGCGATCATGACGAAGACCGCGCCGACGAACACGTAGGTCGGGATCGCGAAGAGCTTCCCGGATTCCTTCACGCCGCGCAGATTCATCAGCGTGAGCAGCAGAATCATGATCATCGCCGAGAGCACCTTGTGCTCGATGACGAAATCCACGGCGGAGCCGAGATTCTCCACTCCGGAGGAGATCGACACGGCGACGGTCAGGACGTAGTCGACGAGCAGGGCGCTCGCGACGGTCAGGCCGGCCTTGGGCCCGAGGTTGGTGTTGGCGACCTCGTAGTCGCCGCCGCCGCTGGGGTACGCGTGCACGTTCTGCCGGTAGGAGGCGACGACGGTGAACATCAGCACGACGACCGCGAGGGCGATCCAGGGGCTGAAGTGGTACGCCGACACACCCGCGATGGACAGGACCAGCAGGACCTCGCCGGGGGCATATGCCACGGAGGAGAGCGGGTCGGAGGCGAAGACGGGGAGGGCGATCCGCTTGGGGAGCAGGGTTTCCCCGAGGCGGTCGCTGCGCAGCGCCCGGCCGATCAGGATCCGTTTGGGCACGTCGGTCAGTTTGGACACGGGAAGGATCGTAAGCGTTCGAAATCCGGCTGACGAACCCCCCGCCGGTATTCCGCGGCATTCCCTCGCCCACTGCGCCGCAAGAGGTCACAAGGGTGACCACCCGTGTGTAGCTTGGGCCATGGTCTGAGACCCTGTTAAGCCAGAGATGCAATGAGGCTGGGAACCAGCGAGCGCTGACAGCCGGAAGGACGGCCGTGCACATCGTCATTATGGGCTGCGGAAGGGTGGGCTCCGCCCTCGCGCAGACCTTGGAACAGCAGGGGCATACGGTCGCGGTCATCGACCAGGACCCCACAGCATTCCGCCGGCTGGGAGCCGGATTCGGCGGCCGCCGCGTCACCGGCGTCGGCTTCGACCAGGACACGCTGCGCGAGGCCGGAATCGAGGACGCGGGCGCCTTCGCGGCCGTCAGCAGTGGTGACAATTCCAACATCATTGCCGCCCGCGTGGCGCGCGAGATGTTCGGTGTCGAGAACGTCGCCGCCCGCATCTACGACCCCAAGCGCGCCGAGGTCTACCAGCGCCTCGGCATCCCCACCGTGGCGACCGTGCGCTGGACCGCCGACCAGATGCTGCGCCGGCTGCTGCCCTCGGGCGCCGAGCCGCTGTGGCGGGACCCGAGCGGCGGCGTGCAGCTCGCCGAGGTCCACACCTCCCCGGCGTGGATCGGCCACAAGGTCAGCAGGCTGCAGGACGAGACGGGCGTCCGCGTGGCGTTTCTCACCCGCCTGGGCGAGGCGATGCTGCCGACGTCGCAGACGGTCCTGCAGGAGGGCGACCTCGTCCACGTGATGATGCGCACGGACGAGATCGACAAGGTCGAGGCGGCGTTCGCCGAGGGCCCCGAGGAGGCACACGCATGAGGGTCGCGATCGCCGGAGCCGGCGCGGTGGGCCGCTCCATCGCGGGCGAGCTCCTGGAGAACGGGCACGAGGTGCTCCTGGTGGACAAGGCGCCGACCGCCATCTCGGTGGAGCGGGTGCCCCAGGCCGAATGGCTGCTGGCCGACGCGTGCGAGATCACCTCGCTGGACGAGGCGGCGCTCCAGCGCTGCAACGTGGTCATCGCCGCGACGGGCGACGACAAGGTCAACCTGGTCGTGTCCCTGCTGGCCAAGACCGAGTACGGGGTCCCGCGCGTCGTGGCCCGCGTGAACAACCCGAAGAACGAGTGGCTCTTCAACGAGTCCTGGGGCGTCGACGTCGCGGTCTCCACGCCGCGCCTGATGTCCGCCCTGGTCGAGGAGGCCGTCAGCGTCGGCGACCTGGTGCGCCTGCTGCGCTTCAGCCACGGTGACGCGAACCTCGTCGAGCTGACCCTGCCGGCCGACTCCTCGGTCGCCGGGACCCAGATCAGCGAGATCACTTGGCCCGAGGACACCTCGCTGGTCACGATCATCCGCGGCAACCGGGTCCTCACCCCGCACGCGGAGGAGACCCTGGAGCCGGGCGACGAGCTGCTGTTCGTGGCCGCGCAGGCCCGTGAGGGGCAGCTGGAGGACCTCCTCCAGGCCCGCCGCTAGGCAAGAGGCAAACGGACGGGGCGGGGCAGCATCGCTGCCCCGCCCCGTCCGTGGGCGTTCAGGCCCCGCGCTCCCGGGCCCCCGCGGCCTTGGCCGCCTTCTGCGCGGCCTCCTCGGCCTCGTACTCGGCGATCACGTCGATCGGCGGCGGCGCCTTGGCCAGGAAGACCCAGGTGAAGTACACGGCCAGCACCATCGGCGGCAGCTTCAGCGCGATGAGCACCCAGCCCAGCTGGGTCGCGTCCCCCCACCAGTACAGCGGGAAGAGGATCGCGTACTTGGCGAGGAAGATCAGGCCCCAGGCCAGGCTGGCCTTGGTGTACGCCTTCTTGCGCCCCGGGTTGCGGGTCCGCCAGGACAGGTTCTCCTTGAAGACCGGCCCCAGGATCACGCCCAGCAGCGGGAAGCCCACCAGCGCCGACAGCGTGAACGCCACGCCGAGCCCGGCGCCGTAGATCATGCCCGGCAGGTAGAACCCCTTGGCGGTGCCGGTGAACAAGGCGAAGGCGACGCCGACGCCGACGCCGAAGACCCCGCTGAAGGCGTGCTTGACGGTGTCCTTGCGCAGCAGCCGCACGATCACCAGCAGGACCGCGACGGCGCCCGCCGCGATCGCGGACATCTTCACGTCCTTGTTGACCGTGTAGATCATCACGAAGAGCAGGCCGGGCAGCATCGTCTCCACGGTGCCCCGGATGCCGCCGAAGGCGTCGAAGAGCGCCGCCCGGGTCACCGCGTGCTGGTCGTCGCCGGCGGGGTCCGCGCCGGGCACGGACCCCGGAGCGGCCCCCGGGGTGGACGGTTTGTCGAGTGACGTCACCGGTCAGTGCTCCTGTCCGAGCGGTCGGAGTTCGTACTTCGGGTTGAAGAGGACCCGGCGGCCGTGGCTCATGGCGATCCGCCCGGAAGCGATCATCCGGCGGCCGGGCTCGATTCCCACGATCGAGCGACGCCCGAGCCAGACCACGTCCAGTGCGGCGGACCCGTCGAAGAGCTCCGCCTCCAAGGCGGGCACGCCGGCCCGGGGCCGGAGCGTGACGGTACGCAGGGTCCCGGTGACCTTGACTATCTGGCGGTCGTGGGAATCGCAGATCCGCGTGCACCCCGCGGCTTCTGCGTCCTCCTGCAGCTCCGCCGAATGCAGCTCCTCCTGGGAGGTGGACAGCCGCTCTATCATCCGGCGGAACCGGCCCGCCGGCCTGACCCGGGTGGCGGACTTCTCGGGACGCGGTTCAGCACTCATACAGGAAGCGTACCGGCGCCCGCACCCCCTCTCGAAGCCCCCGCTACTTCTCGAAGCGGTAGCCCATGCCCGGTTCGGTGATGAAGTGCCGGGGGTGGGAGGGGTCGGCCTCCAGCTTGCGGCGCAGCTGGGCCATGTACACGCGCAGGTAGTTCGTCTCGGTGCCGTAGGAGGGCCCCCAGACCTCCTGGAGCAGCTGCTTCTGGCCGACGAGCTTGCCGCCGTTGCGCACGAGCACCTCCAGCAGGTGCCATTCGGTGGGGGTGAGCCGTACGTCGCGGCCCTCGCGCACCGCCTTCTTCGCGGCCAGGTCGACGGTGAAGCCGTCGGTCTCGACGACGATGCCGTCCTCGCCGGAGCCGGCTGCGGGCTCGGCCCGGCGCACGGCGGCCCGCAGCCGGGCGAGCAGCTCGTCCATGCCGAAGGGCTTGGTGACGTAGTCGTCTGCGCCCGCGTCCAGGGCCTCGACCTTCTCGTCGGAGCTGTGCCGGGCGGACAGCACCAGGATCGGCACCCGGGTCCAGCCGCGCAGCCCCTTGATCACCTCGACGCCGTCCATGTCGGGCAGGCCCAGGTCGAGGACGACCACGTCGGGGTGGCGGGCGGCCGCGAGCTCCAGGGCCCCGGCCCCGTCCGCGGCGGCGTCGACCTCGTACTTGCGCGCCTTGAGGTTGATCACGAGGGCTCGGACGATCTGCGGCTCGTCGTCCACCACGAGCACCCGGGTCATGAGGGTCCTGCTTTCTGTCGTACGGGGTCGGCGGGGCGGGCCGGACCGGCCGGCTCCGCGGTGGCCGGGCCGCGGCCCGCGGCCCGCAGGGTGAGCACCATGGTCAGGCCGCCGCCGGGGGTGTCCTCGGCGGCCAGGGTGCCGCCGACGGCCTCGGTGAAGCCGCGGGCGACGGCGAGCCCGAGGCCGACGCCGGCGCCGCGCGGGGCGTCGCCGTGGCGCTGGAAGGGCTCGAAGATGCGGTCCTTGGCCTCGTCGGGCACGCCGGGCCCGCGGTCGACGACCCGCAGCTCGACGCGGTCGCCGAGGTGGCTGGCCGCGACGAGCACCGGGGCGCGCGCCGGGCTGTACTTCACCGCGTTCTCGACGATGTTGGCCACGGTGCGCTCCAGCAGCCCCGGGTCCACCGCCACCATCGGCAGGGTCTCGGGGATGTCGAGGACCACGCTGTCCTCCGGTACGCCGCCCAGCGCGACGGGGACCACCTCGTCGAGGTCGATCTCCCGGATCAGCGGGGTGACCGTGCCGGTCTGGAGGCGGGACATGTCCAGCAGGTTGCCCACCAGGTGGTCGAGCCGGTCCGCGCCCTCCTCGATGCCCTCCAGCAGCTCGGCCCGGTCCTCCTCGGACCAGTCCACGTCGTCGGAGCGCAGGGAGGACACGGAGGCCTTGATCGAGGCGAGGGGCGTACGCAGGTCGTGGCTGACGGCGGCGAGCAGCGCCGTGCGGATCCGGTTGCCCTCGGCGAGCCGCCGGGCCTCCTCGGCCTCGTCGACGAGCCGCCGGCGGTCCAGGACGACGGCGGCCTGGGCGGCGAACGCGCCGAGCACCCGGCGGTCCTCGGCGGGCAGGACCCGCCCCGAGAGCGCCAGGGCCATGTGCTCGCCGATCGGCATGTCCACGTCGGCCTCCTCGGGCCGGCCGGCCGGGCGCGGGCCGATGCTGCCGGCCGGACGCCAGGGCTCGACCTCGCTGCCGCGTTCCAGCAGGGCCACGGACTCCATGGCGAAGGTCTCGCGGACCCGCTCCAGCAGGGCTTCGAGGCTGGTCTCGCCGCGCAGCACGCTCCCGGCGAGGAAGGAGAGGATCTCGGACTCGGCGCGCAGCCGGGCGGCCTGGTGGGTGCGCCGCGCGGCGGTGTCGACCACCGAGGCCACGGAGACCGCCACGCCGAAGAAGACCGCGATGGCCACGATGTTCTTGGGGTCGGAGACGGTGAAGCGGTGCACGGGCGGTGCGAAGTAGTAGTTCAGCAGCAGCGAGCCGAAGGCGGCCGAGGCCAGCGCCGGCCGGAGCCCGCCCAGCAGGGCCGCGCCCACGGTCAGCGCCAGGAACAGCAGCATCTCGTTGGCGAGGCCGGGGTCGGCGTCGACGTGGGTGAGCAGCAGGGCCAGCAGGGCGGGGCAGAGGAGGCCGGTGATCCAGCCGGCGACGGTCCGGGTCCGGCCGAGCCGGGCGGCCGAGCGGGCCACGGGCAGGCCGCGGCCCTTGGCGGCCTCCTCGTGCGTGACGATGTGCACGTCGAGGTCGGGCCCGGACTCGCGGGCGACGGTGACGCCGACGCCGGGACCGAAGACGTACTGCCAGGCCTTGCGGCGGCTGGAGCCCAGGACGATCTGGGTGGCGTTGACCCCGCGGGCGAAGGCGAGCAGGGCGTCGGGGATGTTGTCGCCGATGACGTGGTGAAACGTTCCTCCCAGGTCTTCGACCAGCGTCCGCTGGACCGCGAGCTCCTTCGGGGAGGCCGCCGTCAGCCCGTCGCTGCGCGCGATGTACACGGCGAGGACCTCGCTGCCCGAGGCCTTGGCCGCCATGCGCGCGGCGCGCCGGATCAGCGTGCCGCCCTCGGGCCCGCCGGTCAGGCCGACGACGATGCGCTCGCGGGCCTGCCAGGTGGCGCGGATGCCGTGCTCGCCGCGGTACTCCTGGAGGTACTCGTCGACCCGGTCCGCCACCCACAGCAGGGCGAGCTCGCGCAGCGCGGTCAGGTTCCCGGGCCGGAACCAGTTCGACAGGGCCGCGTCGATCCTGTCGGGACGGTAGATGTTGCCGTGGGCCATGCGCCGGCGCAGCGCCTGCGGCGACATGTCCACCAGCTCGATCTGGTCGGCCCGGCGGACCACCTCGTCCGGCACCGTCTCGCGCTGCCGGACCCCTGTGATGCCCTCCACCACGTCGCCGAGCGACTCCAGGTGCTGGATGTTGACGGTGGACACCACGTCGATGCCGGCCTGGAGGAGCTCCTCCACGTCCTGCCAGCGCTTGGCGTTGCGCGAGCCGGGCACGTTGGTGTGGGCGAGCTCGTCGACGAGGGCGACGGCGGGCCGGCGGGCGAGCACGGCGTCCACGTCCATCTCGGTGAAGGCGGCGCCCCGGTGCTCCAGCTCCTTGCGCGGCAGCTGCTCCAGGCCGTGCAGCATCACTTCGGTGCGCGGGCGCCCGTGGTGCTCGACGAAGCCCACGACGCAGTCCGCACCGCGCTCCACACGGCGGTGCGCCTCGGAGAGCATCGCGTAGGTCTTGCCCACGCCCGGGGCCGCGCCCAGGTAGATCCGTAGCTTGCCGCGTGCCATGCGCTCATTCTCCGGGACGTTTGCACCGTTCCCGCACGTTTGACCGCCCGCAGGCCGATCCCTGACGCGTTCCTGACGCACCCGCCACGGCCCCCGGGCCGGCCGCAGCCCGGACACGACTGCGGGCCGTACCCCCGAAGGAGTACGGCCCGCGGCCGGAAGCGGTCGCCGCCCGGTGTGGCGCGGTCCGCCGGGGGGTGGGCCCGGTCAGCGGACCTCGGTGATCTCCGGGCCGCGCTCCAGCTGGCCCATGCCGCCGGAGAAGCGGGAGCCCTCCTGGTCCTCGGTCTGCACGCCGTCCGGCACCATCTGGGCGTCGTTCGGCAGCTTCAGCACGATCGGGTCGCGCGGAGCCATGGGGCCGTCGCCGCGGACGATGACGGTCTCCCGGAAGATCTGCTCCAGCACGCCCGCCGACTCGGGGCGCACCGCGCCCTGGCCGGAGATGACGCCGCGCAGGAACCAGCGCGGCCCGTCGACGCCGACGAAGCGGACCAGCTGGGCGCCGGTCTGGCCGTCGGGCATCGGCACGGGCACCTGGGCGCGCAGCTCCCAGCCCAGCGGGCCCTCGACCTCGTCGATGAGTCCGCCCTGCTGGGTGATGCCCGCGGCGATCTCCTCGCGGACCTCGCCCCAGATGCCTTCCTTCTTGGGCGCGGCGAACGCCTGGAGCTGTACGGCGCTGTCGCCCAGCACGACCGTCGCGGCGACGATCGCGTCACCGGCGACCTCGACGCGCAGCTCCATGCCCTCGACACCCGGTACGAGGATGCCGCCGAGGTCCACCCGGCCCTCGGCCGGGGAAGGCACCTCGGTGACGTCCCACGGCCCGTCGGGGCGCGGGGCCGGCGGCAGGTTCACCCTGCGGGGAGCGGTGTCGACCTCGGCGCCGCCGTCCTGCTCATCGCCGGCCACGCCGTCCACGACCTGCTCGGCCGCGCCGCCGTCCTTGGCGGAGTCGTTCTTCTTGCGACGTCCGAACACGTCACTGTCCTTCCCGGTCGGATACGACCGAAGCGTAGCCATTCCCACCCTGCTGACCAGCGCCGGATCCGGCCACGGCCGCATGACCGCCGGTGGAGCCGAAACCCCCCTCGGCCCGTGCCGAGCCGGGAAGCTCCGCCACCTCGTGGAAGCGCACCTTCTCGACCCGCTGGACAACCAGCTGGGCAATGCGGTCGAAGCGCTCGAACCGGACGCTCTCGCGCGGGTCGAGATTGACCACGATCACCTTGATCTCCCCACGGTACCCGGCATCGACCGTCCCCGGGGCATTCACGAGCGCGAGCCCGCAGCGGGCCGCCAGACCCGAGCGCGGGTGCACGAACGCCGCGTACCCGTCGGGCAGCGCGATCGAGACGCCGGTCGGCAGGACGGCGCGCTCGCCGGGGGCGAGCTCGGCGGCCTCGGTGGTCACCAGGTCGCAGCCGGCGTCGCCGGGGTGGCCGTAGGCCGGGATGGGCACGTCCGGGTCGATCCGGCGGATCAGTACGTCGACGGGGGTGTGGTTCTGGGACATCAGGGGTTCACCTCGAAGGCGCGTGCGCGCCTGACCTGGTCCGGGTCGGCCATCGCCGCCCGGATCTCCTCGGGTCGACCGTTGTCGATGAAGTGGTCGACCTTCACCTCGATGAAGAGCGCGTCCGCGCGCACGGCGACGGGGCCCTCGGGCCCGCCCGTCCGGCCGACCGCGGTGGAGTAGATCTTGCGGCCGGCGACGGCGGTCACCTCCGCCTCCAGGTACAGCACGGTGCCCACGGGCACCGGCCGTACGAAGTCGGTCTCCAGCCGGCCGGTGACCGCGATGACGCGCAGCAGCCAGTTCAGGGAGCCCAGGGTCTCGTCGAGCGCGGTGGCGAGCACGCCGCCGTGCGCGAGGCCGGGGGCGCCCTGGTGGGCGGGCTTGACGGTGAACTCGGCGGTGACGCTCACGCCCTCGCCCGCGCGCGCCTCCAGGTGGAGGCCGTGCGGCTGGCCGCCGCCGCAGCCGAAGCAGTGCTCGTAGTGCGCGCCGAGCAGCTCTCCGGGAGCCGGGGCGTCGGGGTGCCGGACCGGTGCCACGGCATCGGCCGGGGGCGTCAACGCTGCGTTTCGTCCACTCACAGCCGCTGACCTTACCCGCGCCGATCCCCACCGGTCGCCCCGTGGCAGGCTTGGGGACATGCAGCTCTCCCCCGCACACCACGACGAACGTCTGACCGCCCCCCGCTCCTGGTGGGGCATCGCCGCCCTGATCGGCCTCGCCTGCGCGCTGATGCTGCTGCCGCTGGGGCTGCTGCCGCTGCTGGCCGGGCTGGTGGGCGGCGCGGGGCTGGCGGGGCTGCTGGTGAGCTCGTACGGCTCGGCGCGCATCCGCGTGGTGGGCGGTGCGCTGGCCGCCGGCGACGCCCGGATCCCCGTGTCGGCGCTGGGCGAGCCGGAGGTGCTCGATGCCGAGGGGGCGCGCGCCTGGCGCACGTACAAGGCGGACACCCGCGCGTTCATGCTGATGCGCAGCTACGTGCCGACGGCGTTGCGGGTGCCGGTCACGGACCCGGCCGACCCGACCCCGTACGTGTACGTCTCCACCCGCGCGCCCGAGGCGCTGGCCTCGGCGATCCGCGCGGCGCAGGAGGCGGGCGCCACCGCCGGCTGAGGCGGCGGTCCGCCCGGCGGTGTCCGTCAGGTCGGGTCGGCGTCGCCCGGGCCGGCCCCGCCGACCCCGCGGAGGGGCTGGGCGGGCTGCTCCAGGGGCGGCAGCTTCCCGAGGGCGTCCCAGGGCACGGCGCGGGCGCGCAGGTCGCCACGGACCTTCTCGGCGAGTTTGCGGGTGTCGCGGCGGTTCATGACGGCGCCGACGGCCGCTCCGACCATGAACGGCATCAGGTTCGGCAGGTTGCGGAACATCCGCTTGGTGATCTGCTGGCGCAGCTCGCGCTTCATCTGGCCGCCGAGGGCGGCGTTGAGCGTGGTGGGCTTGGTCAGGTCGATGCCGCGCTCTTCTGTCCACGCAGTGAGGTACGCCATGCTGCGGTCCTTGAGGGAGCCGGGCGGCCGCAGGCCGTACACCTCGTGGAGCTCGGCGACGAGCTTGAGCTCGATCGCGGCGACGCCGGTGATCTCCGCGGCCAGCTCGACGGGCATGGCGGGCGGCACGGGCAGCATGGCCGCGGCGCCGATGCCCGCACCCACGGTGGAGGTGGCGTACGCGGCGCCGGCGATCAGCTTGTCGGCCAGCTGATCGGGGCCGAGGCCCGGGAACTGCGCCCGCAGGGTCGCCAGGTCCCGGACGGGAACGCGCGGGGCGTTCTCGATGACGCGCTCGGTGATGTACAGGGCGGCGCCCCTGGCGCTTTCGCCGCCCTTGCGCACACCGTTCCTGACGGCTTGCAGCCGACGGGCTGCGGCCCGCTCGCGGGCGCGGTCGTCGGCTCCTGCCGCCGGGGGGACCGCCACGGCGGCGCCGGACGGCTCGGCGGGCACGCCCGGAGCTGCCGGGCCCGTGTCCGGGCCCGTGGCCCCCGCCTGCTCCGCCGGTTCACCGGATTTACGGAAGCGCAGCTTCCGAAACGGTGTCGAGCCGGGCACGGCCGACGCCTCTCAGTCGCAGTCGCGGCAGATCGGCTGGCCGTTCTTCTCGCGCGCCAGCTGGCTGCGGTGGTGGACCAGGAAGCAGCTCATGCAGGTGAACTCGTCGGCCTGCTTGGGCAGCACCCGGACGGCCAGCTCCTCGTTGGAGAGGTCCGCGCCGGGCAGCTCCATGCCCTCCACGGCGTCGAAGTCGTCGATGTCGACGCTCGAGGACGACTTCTCGTTACGCCGGGCCTTCAGCTCTTCGATGCTGTCGTTGTCGACGTCGTCGTCGGTCTTGCGTGGGGTGTCGTAGTCCGTTGCCATGTTTCGCTCTCCCCCTCTGGGATTTAGCGGTGTCTCAGCGCACGTAACGCGCGAGAGGCCGGACTTGTGCCCGACCTGAGGCGGAGATTTTGCCTCACATCAAGGTCTGTTACTCAATCGACACCCAGCCGCGCTCCCGAAGGAGGAACCCGCTGGGATGACGACCGGGACCGTACACGGTCCCGGGACCGTCTTGCACAAACGCCACCCGGTGTATTTTCCGCCGTCCGGGGGGCCGGAAACCCGGACTTGCCGGTCATTCCGGGCTTTCCAGCACCTCCTGGGGTCACCGAACGCGCAGGGACCACCACTCGGCCATGTGATCGATCACACAGTCTTCAACTTGTTCAGTGGCCAATCATTCAGCCGAGGGCGAACAAAAATACGGGGACCACACGGGGACTCACAGGGGCAAAGTGACACGCATCACGAGCCCTCCGCCCTCTCTCGGGGTCGCCGTGATCCGGCCGCCGTGAGCGCGCGCCACGGAGCGCGCGATGGACAGCCCCAGCCCGACACCCTTGTCGCTGCCCGTGCGCTCCGTACGCAGCCGCCTGAAGGGCTCGAAGAGGTTGTCCACCTCGTACGCGGGAACCACCGGACCGGTGTTCGACACCACCAGGACCGCCTCGCCGTGCTGGACCTCGGTCACGACCTCGACCCAGCCGCCCTCCGGCACGTTGTACCGGACGCCGTTCTGCACCAGGTTGAGCGCGATCCGCTCCAGCAGGACGCCGTTGCCCTGGACCACGGCCATCGCGCGCTCGCCGCGGATCTCCACGCCCTTGGCCGCGGCCTCCGCCCGCGCCTGGTCGATGGCGCGCGAGGCGACCTCCGCCAAGTCCACCGGCTTGCGCTCGACGATCTGGTTCTCGCTGCGGGCGAGCAGCAGCAGGCCCTCGACCAGTTGCTCGCTGCGCTCGTTCGTGGCCAGCAGTGTCTTGCCCAGCTGCTGCAGTTCCACCGGGGCACCGGGATCGGACAGGTGCACCTCCAGCAGGGTCCGGTTGATCGCCAGCGGCGTGCGCAGCTCGTGCGAGGCGTTGGCGACGAACCGCTGCTGGGCGGTGAAGGCCCGCTCCAGGCGGTCCAGCATCTCGTCGAAGGTGTCGGCGAGCTCCTTGAGCTCGTCGTCCGGGCCGTCCAGCTCGATGCGCCGGGTCAGGTCGGAGCCGACGACGCGGCGGGCGGTGCGGGTGATCCGGCCGAGCGGCGAGAGCACCCGGCCGGCCATCGCGTAGCCGAAGGCGAAGGCGATGATGCTGAGGCCCAGCAGGGCCATCAGCGACCGGCTGAGCAGATCGTCCAGCGCGTGCCGGCGCTGCTCCAGGATGCAGGACTGGATCGCGGCGTTGAACTGGTCCACCTGGTCGGTGGTCACGCCGGGGCAGTTCGGGCTTGAGACCACGATCTTCTGCCCGCTGACGCTGACGATCTTGAACGGCAGGGCGTTGCCCTCCCGCAGCGCCTGCGCCGCCAGCAGGTAGATGATCGACAGCAGCAGGATGCCGGCGATCAGGAACATGCCGCCGTACAGCAGCGTGAGGCGTATGCGGATGGTCGGCCGCAGCCAAGGGAAGGGACCCTCGGGCTGGCCGGGGTCCCAGGTCGGTTTCGGCGGCGCGGACGGTGGCGCCGGGGTCGCTGCCACCCGCGTCAGATCCGGTACCCGGAACCGGGCACGGTCACGATGACCGGCGGCTCCCCGAGCTTGCGCCGCAGGGTCATGACCGTCACCCGCACCACGTTGGTGAAGGGGTCGGTGTTCTCGTCCCATGCCTTCTCCAGCAGCTGCTCGGCGGAGACGACGGTCCCCTCGCTCCGCATGAGGACCTCCAGCACCGCGAACTCCTTGGGCGCCAGCTGCACCTCGCGGCCCTCGCGGAACACCTCGCGCCGGTTCGGGTCGAGCTTGATCCCGGCCCGCTCCAGCACCGGGGGCAGGGCGACGGTCGTACGCCGCCCGAGGGCGCGCACGCGCGCGGTGAGCTCGCTGAACGCGAAGGGCTTGGGCAGGTAGTCGTCGGCGCCGAGCTCCAGGCCCTCCACCCGGTCGCTCACGTCGCCGGAGGCGGTCAGCATCAGCACGCGCGTGGGCATGCCGAGCTCGACGATCTTCCGGCAGACGTCGTCGCCGTGGACGAGCGGCAGGTCCCGGTCGAGCACGACCACGTCGTAGTCGTTCACCCCGACGCGCTCGAGGGCCGCGGCGCCGTCGTACACGACGTCCACGGCCATGGCCTCCCGGCGCAGTCCGGTGGCCACCGCATCGGCGAGCAGCTGCTCGTCCTCGACGACGAGTACGCGCACGTCGTTTCCTTCCTCCGAGCCCTCCAGGGCACACGTGTGTTGCGCCGTCCATCCTGCCCGTTTCAGCCGTAAACCGGCTGTAAGGCGCCACTCGGGGGCCGCTCCCGGGGCGGACGTGAGGATTCCTTGCGCTTGCGAGGTTTCTGCGACCGGGGTGCCGGGGAGGACGTGAGCACACCCCGACCACTCCCTGACGGCGGACAGCCTTGTGCCGCCGCCGACCCACGAAGAGGGGGCGAACCCACCATGGACGCATTCACCGCGGGTCTCCTGCAGCGCATCAGGACCACGCAGTCCGACCTCAAGCACGCCCGTGAGACGGGCGACGACTTCCTCGCGGACGTGGAACAGGCAGAACTGGAGGACCTCAAGCGGCTCGCCGCCGAATACGGGGTCCCCGTCTCCGCCGTCTGACCCGTACCCGGCCCCACCGGACCCGGATCCGGCCCCGTCGGAACCCCGGCCGCCCACCTGGCGGCCGGGGTTCCCCCATGTCGGGCGCCGGACAACCGCCCGCGGGGCGGCTCCTAGTCGTGCCAGGCGCCGGCCTCCTCCAGCAGCGGCTGGAGCGCCGCGAAGACCGAGGGCGTGGCCGCCAGGGCCAGCTCGCCCGAGGCCGGCCGACCCGGGCGCCCGCCGGTCAGCGCGCCCGCCTCCCGGGCGATCAGCTCGCCCGCGGCCAGGTCCCAGGGGTTGAGCCCGCGCTCGTAGTAGCCGTCCAGCCGCCCAGCGGCCACGTCGCTGAGGTCCAGGGCCGCCGAACCGCCCCGCCGGATGTCCCGCACCCGCGGGACCACCCGCCGGGCGACCTCCGCCTGCTGCTCCTTGCGGGCCTGCAGGTACGCGAACCCGGTGGCCACCAGCGCCTGGTCCAGCGGCGCCGCCGCCCGGCAGGACAGCCGGACGCCGCCGAGCCAGGCGCCGCCGCCGAGCACCGCGCGGAAGGTCTCCCCGCGCATCGGCGCCGCGACGACGCCGACGACGGTGCGGCCGCGGTACTCGGCCGCGACCGACACGCTCCAGGCGGGGAGCCCGTACAGGTAGTTGACGGTCCCGTCGAGGGGGTCCACGATCCAGCGCACCCCGCTGGTGCCGGGCCGGTCCGCGCCCTCCTCGCCGAGCAGCCCGTCCTGCGGGCGGCGCCGCTCCAGGACGGAGGCGATCAGCTTCTCCGCCGCGAGGTCCATCTCGGTCACCACGTCGATCGGGCTGCTCTTGGTCGCCGCGACCGCGAGATCGGCCGGGCGGCCGTCCCGCAGCAGCTCGCCGGCGCTCCTGGCGGCCTCCAGGGCCACGTCCAGCAGCTCGGCCTTCAGGGCGTCGGATGCATCGGATGCATCGGGTGCATCGGGTGCATCGGGTGCATCGGGTGCCCAGGGGGTCCCGGAGGCATCGCGGGTGTCAGGGGTCTCGGAAGTCACGCTCGCCCCTCCCCTACGCGTACGGGCTGTCGGCGCCCGCGGCCGCCGGCCGGGCCTGGCGCGCCGGGCAGCAGCCCACCGGGCACACGTCGTGGCTCGGCCCGAGCAGCCCCAGCGCGCACCGCTCGGCGGGCTCGCCGCGCTCCGCCGCGGCCCGCTCCAGCACCAGTTCCCGGACGGCCGCCGCGAAGCGCGGGTCGGCCCCGACCGTCGCGGAGCGGGCGACCGGCAGCCCCAGCTCCGCGGCCTTGGCCACGGCCTCGGTGTCGAGGTCGTACATGACCTCCATGTGGTCCGAGACGAAGCCGATGGGCACCATCACCACGGCCGGCGCCCCGGCGGCGTGCAGCGCCTCCAGGTGGTCGCAGATGTCCGGCTCCAGCCACGGGATGTGCGGCGCGCCGCTGCGGGACTGGTAGACGAGCTCCCAGGGCAGCTCCGCGCCCGTCTCGGCGCGGACCGCGTCCGCGATGACCCGGGCCACGTCCAGGTGCTGCTTGACGTACGCACCGCCCTCGCCGTCGGCGGTGTGGTCCTCCACCGGCCCCGAGGTGTCCGCGGCGGCGGTCGGGATGGAGTGGGTGGTGAAGGCGAGGTGCGCCCCGGCGCGCACCTCCTGCGGCAGCGACTCCAGGGCCGCCAGCACTCCGTCGACCATCGGCTGCACGAAGCCGGGGTGGTTGAAGTAGTGCCGGAGCTTGTCCACGCGCGGCAGTTGGGCCACCCCCTCCTGCTCCAGCGCGGCAAGGGCGTCCGCAAGGTTCTCGCGGTACTGGCGGCAGCCCGAGTACGAGGCGTACGCACTGGTGGCGAGGACGGCGATGCGGCGGCGCCCGTCGGCGGCCATCTCCCGCACCGCGTCGGTCAGGTACGGCGCCCAGTTCCGGTTGCCCCAGTACACGGGCAGGTCCAGCCCGTGCTCGGCGAAGTCCTTGCGCAGCGCGTCCAGCAGCGCGCGGTTCTGCGCGTTGATCGGGCTGACGCCGCCGAAGCCGAAGTAGTGCTGCCCGACCTCCTTGAGCCGCTCGCGGGGGATGCCGCGCCCGCGGGTGACGTTCTCCAGGAACGGAACGACGTCGTCGGGTCCCTCGGGGCCGCCGAACGAGAGCAGCAGGAGGGCGTCGTAGGGGGCGGCGGGGCCTTGGGCCGCGGAAGCGGACGCAGTGGCGGGGAGCTGGTCAGACATGCGTCGCATCCTGCCACCCGGGGCCCGGGGCGGGGAACGGGGCCCGCCGGGGCGGCCCCGCCCCGGCAAGTAAGGGGACCCTTACTTCACGTCTGTATTCTTCTGCCTGTCGAGCGTCGTCCTGCGTCGTTGTGTGCTGCTCTGCGCCGCTCTGCGTTCCTCTGCGTTCCTCTGCGTTCCTCTGCTTCCTCCCCGTGCGGGTGCCTTCTCGGCGGTCATAACCTGTATGGGCCGCCCACGTCCCCCACGGAGGCACCGTGCCCAGTCCCTACCGCGCCATATTCGACGCCCCCGGAACCCGGGGGTTCAGCGCGGCCGGCTTCATCGGCCGGATCCCGATCTCCATGGTGGGCGTCGGCGTCCTCACAATGATCTCGGAGCTCACGGGCCGCTACGCCATGGCGAGCGCCCTCACCGGCACCCTCGCCCTGTCGGCCGCGGCCGTCGGCCCCCAGGTGTCCCGCCTGGTGGACCAGTACGGGCAGCGGCGGGTGCTGCGCCCCGCCACGCTGGTCTGCGTCGCCGCGGTGGCGGTGCTCCTCGTGGCCGCCGCGAACGGCTGGCCGGACTGGACGCTGTTCGTGTGCGCCGCGGTCGCGGGCTGCGTGCCCAGTGTGGGTTCGATGGTCCGGGCCCGCTGGACGGCGATCTACCGGGACTCCCCGCGCGAACTGCACACCGCGTACTCCTTCGAGTCGGTGGTCGACGAGGTCTGCTTCATCTTCGGGCCCATCCTCGCGATCGGGCTGTCCACCACGTGGTTCCCCGAGGCGGGGCCGCTGATCGCCGCCGTCTGCCTGCTGGTCGGCGTCTGGCTGCTGACCGCGCAGCGCTCCACCGAGCCCGCGGCACACCCGCGCGGCCTGCAGGCCGACGGCGCCTCGGCGCTGAACTCGCCCGGCCTGCAAGTGCTCACGGCCACCTTCGTGGCCACCGGAGCCATCTTCGGCTCGATCGACGTGGCCACCCTCGCCTTCGCCGAGGAGCAGGGCGCCAAGCCCGCCGCCAGCTTCATCCTGGCGATCTGGGCGCTGGGGTCCTGTATCGCCGGGATCGTCTTCGGCCTGCTCCACCTCAAGGGCCGGACCGAACGCCGTTGGGTACTGGGCGTATGTGCGATGGCCGTGAGTATGATCCCCCTCCTACTGGCCGGGAACCTTCCGTTTCTGGCCGTGGCGCTCTTCGTCTCGGGCCTCGCTATCGCTCCCACGATGATCACCACGATGGCCCTGATCGAGGCGCACGTACCACGCGCGAAGCTGACCGAGGGAATGACCTGGATCAGCACCGGCCTCGCGGTCGGTGTCGCCCTCGGCTCGGCCGTCGCCGGCTGGGTCATCGACGCGGCCGGTGCGCGCAGCGGCTACGTCGTCTCCATCTCGGCGGGGACGGCCGCGGCGGCGGTGGCGTTCGCGGGTTACCGCCGGCTGACGAGGCCGGCGCAAGGGGAGGAGCCCTCTAGCGATGGCGATGGCGGGGACAGCGGGGACAGCAGGGAAGAACAGCCGGACCGCGTGGCGTAACTGGGCGGGCAACGTCACCGCCGCACCGGCGCGCGTGGTGGCACCGGCCTCGGTCGGGGAGCTCCAGGAGGCGGTGCGCCGCGCCGCCGAGGACGGGCTGCGGGTGAAGGCGGTCGGCACCGGCCATTCCTTCACCGCGGCCGCCGCGACCGACGGGGTGCTGCTGCGCCCGCAGGCGCTCAGCGGGATCCTGGCGATCGACCGGGCCGCCGGCACCGTGACCGTGGCGGCGGGCACCGCACTGAAGGACCTGAACCGGGCGCTCGCCGCGGAGGGCCTCTCGCTCACGAACATGGGCGACATCATGGAGCAGACGGTCTCGGGCGCCACCGCCACCGGCACCCACGGCACCGGCCGCGACTCGGCCTCCATCGCCGCCCAGATCCGCGGCCTGGAACTGGTCACGGCCGACGGCCGGCTGCTCACCTGTTCCGAGAAGGAGCACCCCGAGGTCTTCGCGGCCGCCCGGATCGGCCTCGGGGCGCTCGGCATCGTCACCGCGATCACCTTTGCGGTGGAGCCGCTCTTCCTGCTGACCGCCCGTGAGGAGCCCATGCGCTTCGACCGGGTGACCGCCGAGTTCGAGCAGCACGTCGCGGAGAACGAGCACTTCGAGTTCTACTGGTTCCCGCACACCGGCAACTGCAACACCAAGCGCAACAACCGCAGCCAGGGCCCCGCCGCCCCGCCCGGGGCCGTCAGCGCCTGGGTGGAGGACGAGTTGCTGTCCAACGGCGTCTTCCAGGCCGTCAACTCCCTGGGCCGGGCCTTCCCGGCCGCGATCCCCTCGATCGCCCGCGTCGCGAGCCGCGCCCTGTCCGCGCGGACCTACACGGACATCCCGTACAGGGTGTTCACCAGCCCCCGCCGGGTGCGGTTCGTGGAGATGGAGTACGCCGTGCCGCGCGAGCACGCGGTCGAGGCGCTGCGGGAGCTCAAGGCGACGGTCGACCGCTCCCGGCTGCGGATCAGCTTCCCGGTGGAGGTGCGGACCGCTCCGGCGGACGACATCACGCTGTCCACCGCGTCCGGGCGGGAGAGCGCGTACATCGCCGTGCACATGTACAAGGGCACCCCGTACCAGGCCTACTTCACCGCCGCCGAACGGATCCTCACGGCCCACGGCGGACGGCCGCACTGGGGCAAGGTGCACACCCGGGACGCGGAGTACCTCGCGCGGGCCTACCCCCGCTTCGGCGAATTCACGGCGCTGCGCGACCGGCTGGACCCCGACCGCCTCTTCGGCAACGACTACCTGCGGCGCGTGCTGGGCGACTGAACCCCGGTCAGCAGCCCTGCCCGCCCCGCCGCGAGGGGCGGGCAGGGGCCGACGCACCGGCGAAAGGGAAGGTTCCGATTTTGCGGATTCTGTGAAACAGGACACCCGAAAACGGGCGCGCCCGCAGGTCCGGCCCGATCCGGGGCAGCCCAACTCCCGCCGCCGAGGACAAGTTCGGCGGCGCGGCGGTCCACCGAGGTGGCCCGAATGGAGTACTGTGGCGAGCCCTGGGGCCGTCCTTCCTTTCGGCTGTCCGGACCCGGGAGAGGGGGCCGGTTGATGGAGGAGCGGCACTCGGACCGGTGATGCCGCGGCATTGAACGGGCGCCTGCTGCGCACAGTAACCAGTCGGTCACTGTGCGTGCCCAACAGGTAACCGTGCCATAACGGCGATCAAGGGCGCATGCCCGACACGCCGGTTTAACTCGGCAAGGTTGTGGCAGGCTGCACCCGGGCAGGCCACACTCGACTAGCGGAAGCAGCGACGCACGTGACGTCGGCAGGCACCACCCGGGAGGTCCCCATGCCCGAACTGCGTGTCGTGGCCGTCTCGAATGACGGCACACGACTGGTGCTCAAGGCTGCGGACAGCACGGAGTACACGCTTCCGATCGACGAACGGCTGCGCGCTGCCGTGCGCAACGACCGCGCGCGCCTGAACCAGATCGAGATCGAGGTCGAGAGCCACCTCCGCCCCCGGGACATCCAGGCGCGCATACGGGCCGGTGCCTCCGCTGAGGAGGTCGCTCAACTCGCCGGCATCCCCGTCGACCGCGTACGCCGCTTCGAGGGCCCCGTGCTGGCCGAGCGCGCGTTCATGGCCGAGCGGGCGCGCAAGACGCCGGTGCGCCGGCCCGGCGAGAACACCGGGCCGCAGCTCGGCGAGGCCGTCCAGGAGCGGCTGCTGCTGCGCGGGGCCGAGAAGGACTCCGTCCAGTGGGACTCGTGGCGCCGCGACGACGGCACGTGGGAGGTCCTGCTCGTCTACCGCGTCGCGGGCGAACCGCACTCGGCGAGCTGGACGTACGACCCGCCGCGCCGGCTGGTCGTCGCCGTGGACGACGAGGCCCGCTCGCTGATCGGCGAGACGGACGACCTGCCGACGGCGCCGGAGCCGAGCTTTCCGTTCGTGCCGAGGATCGCGCGGCTGCCGCGGGACCGGCCGCTGGACCGCACCCTCGACCGCCAGCCCGAACGCCCCGTCGCCCCGGCGCCGGAGCCGGAGGAGGAGCGGGACACGCTGACCAGCCTGCTGGAGGCGGTGCCGAGCTTCCGCGGCGACCTGGTCGTCCCCGAACGGGCCGACGCCCCGGCGGAGGAGGCCGAGGCGGAGGAGCCGCCGGCGGCCTCGGCCGGTGCGGGCTCCGCGTACGCGGACGTCCTCATGCCGCGGACGGTGGCGGGGCACCGGGAACGGCTGACGGGGACCACCGACCGGCAGGCGGAGGCCGACGGTGTCCGCCCGGGCCGCCGCGCCGCCGTTCCGAGCTGGGACGAAATCGTCTTCGGCACCCGCCGAAAGAAACAGGAGTAGCCGCTCCCGCCACCGCGTCGCGTCCTCCCCGTGGCGGGCCCGGCCCGTGGCCTGGGCTGCGGCTGCCGCGCTGTTCCGCTGCGCGGAGCCGTTTCCCCTCCTGCGCTCCGCGCCCGGTGTGCTCAAACGCCGCGCAGGCTGACATCAGCCCCGCCGGCGTCTGAGGCGCGGGGCCCGGGGCGGAGCCCCGATCTTTGACGGGTCCGGGCGGAGCCCGGTTTCGGGAAGGGGCGGGGAGGGGACAGGCTCCGCGCAGCAGAACAGCGGCAGCGCGCGGGTGGCTACTGCGGGTCCGGGCCCGTGGCCACCGGCCGGTTCGGGTCCGAGGACCATTCCGACCAGCTGCCCGCGTAGAGGGCGGCTTCGATGCCCGCGATCTCCAGGGCCAGCACCTCGTGCGCACCCGAGACACCTGAGCCGCAGTACACACCCACCGCCACATCGCCCCCGGCGCCCAGGGCGGCGAAGCGGGCCCGCAGCGCATCACCCGGCAGGAACCGCCCGTCGGCGCCCACGTTCTCCGTGGTCGGCGCCGACACCGCACCGGGGATGTGCCCGCCGACGGGGTCGATCGGCTCGACCTCGCCGCGGTAGCGCTCCCCCGCCCGCGCGTCCAGCAGGACCCCGCTGCGCGCCAGCGCCGCCGCCCCGTCCGCATCCAGCAGCCCCACAGCCCCCGGAGTTGGCTTGAAATCACCCTCTGAGGGGGCCGCCGGCTCCGCCGTCACCGCACCCCCGGCAGCCGTCCACGCGGCCAGGCCCCCGTCCAGCACCCGCACCTGCGGGTGACCCGTCCAGCGCAACAGCCACCAGGCGCGGGCGGCCGCCCAGCCCAGGCCCCCGTCGTACACGACCACCGGCACGTCCGCGCTCACCCCGGCCCGGCGCATCACCGCGCCGAACTCCTCCGCGTCGGGCAGCGGGTGTCGGCCGCCCGCCCCCGGCGGACCGGCCAGTTCGCGGTCGAGGTCGACGTACACCGCACCCGGCAGGTGCCCGGCCTCGTACGCGGAGCGCAGATCGGGGCCGCCCAGCTGCCAGCGGACGTCCAGCAGCACCGGGGGCCGGGGGCCGGCCAGCTCGGCCGCCAGCTCGGCGGGGGAGACGATCACAGAGTTCGCAGTCATGCGGCCCATCTTCCTCCCCCGGTTCCGCCCGGTGTAACAGGCCGGACACCGACAGGCCGCACCGATTCGGTCATCTCCGTCCGCTCCGGCGAATCCCGGCCGGTCGGGGCGCGCCGGACCCGCAGGAGTGGAACCATCTGGTCCGACACGCGCGTCGGCGCGTCGACGACGGAGGAGACGGCTGATATGAGCGAGGCAGCGGAAGCAACGCGGCGCCCGCCCGGCACACCCTGCTGGTCGAGTCTGATGGTGCACGGCCTCGGCACCACCGAGGCCTTCTACACCGACCTGTTCGGCTGGGAGTACGAGCCCGGCCCCGAGCCCTTCGGCGCGTACGTGCGGGCGCTGTTGGACGGCCGCGAGGTGGCCGGCATCGGCGAGATGCCGCCGGACCGGCACCTGCCGGTCGCCTGGACCACGTACTTCGCCACCGACGACGCCGACACGACGGCCGAAATCATCCGCTCGTGCGGCGGCACCGTCGCCGTGGGGCCGCTGGACGCGTCCGGCGCGGGGCGGATGGCGATCTGCGCCGACCCGCTCGGCGCGGTCTTCGGCATCTGGCAGGCGGAGGAGCACGTCGGCACCCGGCTCTCGGGGGTCCACGGCACCCCCGTCTGGGCCGAACTGCTCACCCAGGACACCTCGGCCGTGGCCAAGTTCTACGAGCACGTCTTCGGTCACGAGGCCGAGCACCGCACCGCCCCGGCCCCCGCTCCGGCCCCGCCCCCCGCGGACTTCGACTACGTGACCCTGCTCCTCGGCGGCCGGCCGGTCGCCGCCGTCCACGGCGTGGGGCGCTCCCTGCCCCACGACCGTGGCCCGCACTGGATGACGTACTTCCAGGTCGACGACGCCGATGCGGCCGCGGCACGGGTCCACCGGCTGGGCGGGCGCGTCGTCCAGCCGCCGCGCGAGGCCCTGACGGGCCGCGTGGCCACGGTCACGGACCCGGAGGGCGCCCTGCTCGCCCTGGTCGAGCTGAGGCCCGGAAACCACCGCTGACGGGCCCGCGACGGGCAGCGCCGCGGCCGTCGCCGGCCAGGACCCTGTCGATCGTGGTGATCGGCAGGACCGTGGCCACGGCGCCGGCGACGCCGATCCACAGCGTGGGCACCACGCCGACCTCCTCCCCGAGCCAGCCGGCGGCCAGGGCCGCGAGCGGCATGCCGCCCCAGACGACGAAGCGGATGGAGGCACTCATCCGGCCGAGGAGGTGCTTGGGGCAGACGCTCTGGCGCAGGCTCACCTGGGTCACGTTGAAGAGCAGTGCCCCGGCGGTCATCCCGAACTCGCCGACCACCAGGACCGTGCCGGAGACCGCCTTGGCGCCCGGGCCGGCCAGGGCCGCCAGCGGGCCCGCCGCGCTGAAGACGGCGGCGGTCATCAGGCCGGCCGCCATCACCGCGGCGGCGCTGAAGCGCTTGCGGGCGCGGGGCGCGAGCGCCGCACCGAGCACTCCGCCCACGGCGCCGGCCGTCATGATCAGGCCGAGCACGAACGCGTCGAAGCCGAGGATGCGCAGGACCAGGACGGGGACGAGGGTCGCCGTCATCGTCGCGAAGAAGTTGGACACGCCCATGGACAGCGCGAGCCGCCGGATCACCGGCTGGTCCCGTACGAACCGCAGCCCCTCGGCGATGTCGGCGCGCAGTCCGCTGCGGGCCGCCGGGGCGGTCTGCGAGGGGAGTTGCTCGCCGTCCCGGGTCAGCGCCAGGCACACGCATCCGGCGAGGTACGCGCAGGCGTCCAGCAGCAGGACGACCGGCGCGCTCACGACCCGCAGCAGCAGGCCGGCGAGCGCCGGGCCGCCCAGGGCGGAGACCTGGGCGCTGGCCTCGAGGCGGGAGTTGGCGGCGGCGATGTCCTCGTCGGGGACGAGCACCGGCACGTAGGACTGGTAGGCGACGTCGAAGAAGACGGTCACGACGCCGACGACCAGGGCGACGGCGTACAGCGCCTCGATCCGCAAGGCGTCCGCGGCCCACAGGAGCGGGACCGCGAGCACGGCGAGGGCGCGCAGCGCGGCGGCCCCCATCATGGTCCGGCGCTTGTGCATCCGGTCCACCCAGGCGCCCGCGGGGAGGCCGATGAGCAGGTAGCAGACGGTCGAGGCGGCGGTGAGCACGCCCACCTGCGTGCTGTCGGCGTCGAGGTGGTCGACGGCGGTCACGCAGAGCGCGAGGGCACCGACGCGGGTGCCGAACTGGGAGAGGGTCTGCCCCGCCCAGAAGCGCCGGAAGTTGGCGGAGGAGACGGGGAAGACGGCCACGGGCCGAGCCTAGCCCGGACGGTCCGGCCCCGGTCGGTCACCTCCGGGTCCGGGAAGACGGACCCGCGGGCTCCGGGTGCCGTCAAACGGGGTTGACGGGGAGGACGTCCGGGGAGAGGGCGGCGGCGTGGGCGGCGGCCGAGGTCATGCGGCGGCGGTGGTGGCGGCGGCAGAGGACCTCGTAGCCGATCTCCTCCGCCGGGCGGTTCACGTCGCCGACGACGACCTGCTCGCCCTCGACGACCATCTCGCCGCCGACCGTGCGGGCGTTGTGCGTGGCCCGGGCGCCGCACCAGCACAGGGCCTCGACCTGGAGCTGCTCGATCCGGTCGGCCAGCTCGATCAGCCGCTGGGAGCCCGGGAAGAGCTTGGTGCGGAAGTCGGTGGTGATGCCGAAGGCGAAGACGTCCATCTCCAGGTCGTCCACGATGCGGGCCAGCTGGTCGATCTGCTCCGGGGCGAGGAACTGGGCCTCGTCCACGATGACGTAGTCCGCCTTGCCGCCCTTGGACAGCTGCGCGACGAGGTGCCCGTAGACGTCCATCGCGTCGGTGACCTCGACCGCGTCCGTGACCAGCCCCAGGCGCGAGGAGAGCTTGCCCTCCCCGGCCCGGTCCTGGCGGGTGAAGATCACGCCCTGCAGGCCGCGGGCCGAGCGGTTGTGGGTGATCTGGAGCGCCAGCGTACTCTTCCCGCAGTCCATCGTGCCGGAGAAAAACACCAATTCGGGCATGGAGGGAACGGGACCTTTCGGGTCGTGGTCGGCGGGAAAACGGTGGCGGTGGCGGTGCGCCGGCAGGGCGCCGGCCGTCAGGTGCGCACTTCGAGCAGCGGGACGAGCTGCTCGGCCGCGGTCATGGAGCCGTGCATGCCGGCGAGCCCGGACTCGTTGGGCTCGTTCACGGACGCGGTGATCGCGACGTCGGCCCGGGCGGCGGCGAGCACGTCCCCGATCCGCCCGAGCACCCGCTCGTCGCACTCCCCCGGCGGCCCGAACCAGCCCAGTTCCAGAGCCTCTTCGCGGCTCGCGACCCAGAACCGGTCGCCCAGCACCTCGCGCCAGACGGTCAGCACGTCGGCCTCCGCACCCGGTACGGCGTACACGTGCCGGGCCCGGCCCTCGCCGCCGAGCAGGGCGACGCCCGCGCCCAGCTCCCAGTCCTCGTCGAAGTCGATGCGCGAGTCCTCGTCGAAGGGGACGTCCACCATGCCGTGGTCGGCGGTCACGTACAGGGCGGTGCGCGGCGGGAGCTGCTCGGCGAGCCGCTGCACCAGCCGGTCGACGTACATCAACTGGCCGCGCCAGGCGTCGGAGTCGACGCCGTGCCGGTGGCCGGCCCCGTCGAGCTCGCTGTAGTACGTGTACACCAGCGAGCGGTCGCCGGCCGCGAGCCGCTCGGCGGTGAGGTCCACCCGCTCCTCGCCGGACAGCCGGCCGAGGAAGGTGCCGCCGCTCAGGGCGACCTTGGTGAGCGGGGTGGTCTGGAAGGCGGGCGAGGACACCTGGGCGGTGGCCACCCCGGCCGCGTCGGCCTCGTGGAAGACCGTCGGGTAGGGCTGCCAGGCCTTGGGCGGGGTCCAGGGGTTCCAGCGCAGCTGGTTCATCAGGCCGCCGGTGTCGGGGTTGCGCACCGCGTAGCCGGGCAGGCCGTGGCGGGCGGGCGGCAGGCCGGTGCCCACGGAGGCCAGGGAGGTGGCAGTCGTCGCCGGGAAGCCGGCGGTGAGGGGGCGCCCGGTGCCGCCGCGCGAGGTCGCGAGCAGGGAGTTCAGGTAGGGGGCCTCGTCGGGGTGGGCCTTGATCTGCTCCCAGCCCATGCCGTCGACCAGGAAGACGCAGTTGCGGTCGGCCGGGGTGAGCTCGGCGATGGCGGCGGTGTAGCCCGGCACGCCCTGGCCGGCGACCAGGGTCGGCAGCAGGTCGGCGAGCGAGCCCGAGCCGTACTCGGGCACGGGGGCGCCGGCGGGGTCCAGCAGCTCCGGCTCGTCCCAGTTCGACGGTGCGGAGTAGGACATCAGCGGGCGGAGGAGGTCGCCGCGGTCGCCTCCGAGAGCGCCTGGGCGAACAGGAGAGTCTGGCGGACCGCCTCCGGGCCGTCGCCGGCCTCGCTGACGCGCAGGCTGAGGTCGTCGGCGGTGGAGTTCCCGGTGTAGCCGTGGTCGGAGTCGCAGTTCGGGTCGCCGCAGGCGGCCGGCTCCAGGTCGATCCGGGAGACCGCGCCCCAGCCGATGGTCAGGACGACCTCGCGGGGCAGGGTGCCCGGGGTGTAGGACTCGGGGTTGGCGACGACGCGGCTGAGCACCACCGAGGAGATGCTGGCCAGCTTCACCGACTCGGTGGAGGTGGTCGCGTACGGGGACGGGGACCCGGCGTCGGCGGCCTGCTCGTCGGTGTGGCTGACGATGAAGCGGTTGTCGGTCAGGACCAGGACGGTGACGTGCCGGCGGACCTCGTTGGAGTCGAAGGTGGTCTCCTGGTGGACCAGGTACGACGAGATCGGCTCGCCGCCCACCGCGGCCTCCACGGCCTCGGCCACGAGGGCCGGGTAGTAGCCGCTGCGCTCGATCGCCGTGCGCAGCCCCTGGGTCGTCGTACCGGATTTCGCCATGGGGTCCATCCTAAGGCCCGCACGGGGCGCCCCGGCCGCCCCTGACCCGCTCAGTAGCTGGGGAGCGTCCGGGGGCCGAGGTCGGTGCGGGCGGGCGGACGGGCGATGCGGACGGCGGCGCTCAGCACCGAGAGCCCCTCGGTCGCCACCACGACGGGTTCGAGGGTGACGCCGACCACCTCGGGGTGGGCGTCGACCAGCCGCGACAGCCGCAGCAGCAGCTCCTCGAGGGCGGGGGTGTCGACGGGGTCGCTGCCGCGCCAGCCGAACAGCAGGGGCGCGGTCCGGATGGAGCGGATCAGTCCGGCGACGTCCCGGTCGGTGGCGGGCACGAGGCGGTGGGCGGTGTCGCCGAGGAGCTCGGAGGCGACGCCGGCGAGCCCGAAGGAGAGGACGGCGCCGGCGGCCGGGTCGATCACGGAGCGCACGACGGTGTCGACGCCGCGGGGCACCATGGCCTGGACGACGGGCAGCAGCTCGGCCGGGGTCCCGAGGAGGTCGGTGAGCTCGTCGTACGAGCGGCGCAGTTCGGCCTCGGTCGTCAGGTCCAGGCGTACGCCGCCGAGGTCCGCGCGGTGGCGCAGGTGCGGGGCGGTGGTCTTGAGGGCGACCGGGTAGCCGAGGGCCTCCGCGGCCCGGACCGCGGCGTCGGGGGTGGGCGCGGGCAGCGTGGGCAGGACCCGGATCCCGTAGCGGGCGAGCAGCTCGGCGGCGTCGGCGTCGGGCAGGGTGAGCACCCCGTCGCCGAGCCCGGCGCCGGGGCCCGGGCGGCCGGCGCGGGCGGCGAGTCCGGCGGGGGCGCCGAGGGCGGCCGCTGCGCCGGGGCCGGGGCCGGCCTCCGCGGCGCTGTCGGCTGCGGCGAGGAGGCGGGCGAGCTGCGCGGCGGCCCCGGCCTCGTCGATGTCGTCGTACTCGGGCACGTGGCCGGCGTCGGCGTTGGCCCGCCGCCACTGGGCGTAGCGGACGGCTTCGGCCACGGCGCGCACGGCCCGCTCGGCGGCGGGGTAGGCGGGGATGTGCACGTCCTCGCGGGCGAGGGCGTCGACGAGCTCGGCCAGCTCGACGTTGACGACCGCCACGGGCTTGCCGGGATGCGCGGCCGCCGCGTCCCGCAGGGCGTCGGCCAGGTCGTCGGCGCCCGCCTGCTCGCTGACCCAGGGGATCGCCGTGACGACCACGGCGTCGTGCGCGTCGGAGGCCAGGGCCGCGGCCAGTGCCTGCCCGAAGTCCTCGGGGGAGGCGGCCGTGGTCAGGTCGAGCGGGGCGCCGGGCCGCAGCCCCTGGGCGAGGCAGGCGTCGTACGTGAGGAAGCCGAGCGACTCGGAGTTGCCGAGGATCGCCACGCGCGGCCCGGCGGGCAGCGGCTGCGAGGCCAGCAGCAGCCCGACGTCGACCAGTTCGGTGACGGTGTCGACCCGGATCACGCCCGCCTGGCGCAGGAGCGCGGAGACCGTGGTCTCCGGCAGCCGGGTCCCGGGCACGACGTGGCCCGCCGGGGTGTGGCGGCCGCCCTTGGCGACGACGACCGGCTTGACCGCGGCGGTGCGCCGCGCGAGGCGGGTGAACTTCCGCGGGTTGCCGAGGGTTTCGAGGTACATGAGGGCCACGTCGGTGGCCTCGTCCTCGTACCAGTACTGGAGGATGTCGTTGCCGGAGACGTCGGCGCGGTTGCCGGCGGAGACGAAGGAGGACAGCCCCTCGCCGCGGCGGAGCAGGGCGGACAGCAGGGAGATGCCGATCGCCCCGGACTGGGTGAACAGCCCGATCCGGCCCCGGACGGGAGCCGGGAAGGGCGCGAGGGAGGCGTTGAGGGCCACCTCCGGGGCGGTGTTGATGATGCCGAAGGCGTTGGGCCCGATCAGCCGCATCCCGTACGAGCGCACCTGGCGGACCAGTTCGCGCTGGCGGTCGAGGCCGGCCCGGCCGCTCTCCCCGTACCCGGCGGAGAGGACGACGAGCCCCTGTACGCCGTGCTCCCCGCAGGCGGCGACGACCTCCGGGACCCGCTCGGCGGGGACCGCGACGACGGCGAGGTCGACCGGGGCGTCGATGTCGGCGAGGGAGCGGTAGGCGCGGACGCCGTCCAGCAGGTCGCCTTCCATGCCGGGGGCGCGGGCCTCGTTCACGGCGTAGAGGTGGCCGCGGAAGCCGCTGTCGCGGAGGTTGCGCAGGGCCGCCGCGCCGACGCCGCCGCCGGAGCGGCTGGCACCGATGACGGCGACGGAGCCGGGGGCGAGCAGCCGCTGGACGGAGCGGGCCTCGGCGCGCTGTTCGCGGGCGCGCTGGACCGCGAGGGACTCGGCGGTCGGCTCCAGGTCGAGGGTCAGGTGGACGGAGCCGTCCTCGAAGGTGCGCTTCTGCTGGTAGCCGGCGTCCGTGAACACCTTGATCATCTTGGTGTTGGCGGGCAGCACCTCGGCCGCGAAGCGGCGGATGCCGCGCTCGCGGGCCACCGCGCCGATGTGCTCCAGCAGTGCGGAGGCGACGCCGCGGCCCTGGTGGGCGTCCTGCACGAGGAAGGCGACCTCGGCCTCGTCGGCGGGGCCGGAGGCGGGCCGGCCGTCGGAGCCGATCCGGTCGTAGCGGACGGTGCCGATGAACTCCTCGCCGACGGTCGCGGCGAGGCCGACGCGGTCGACGTAGTCGTGGTGCGTGAAGCGGTGGACGTCGCGCTCGGAGAGCCGGGGGTGCGGGGCGAAGAAGCGGTAGTACTTCGACTCGTCGGAGACCTGCTCGTAGAAGCTGACCAGCCGGCCGGCGTCCTCGGTGGTGATGGGCCTGATGCGGGCGGTGCCGCCGTCGCGCAGGACGACGTCGGCCTCCCAGTGGGCCGGGTACGCGGGGTCCGACGCGGTGGTCATGCGGCGATCTTAAGGCCAGAGCGGGCCGGGGAGCTCCTGCGCGGCGGAGGCGGCAAGCCGGGGCGAATCGGTGCAAGCTGGGGTGGTCGGCACCTCGGGAGGCCCGGACCGGAGGCCGGTCGGAGCACCCGGGACCTTGTGGGATAGTGGTCTAGACAACCGTAAGAACCTGAAGGGCATCACCATGGCAGAGCGCCGCGTCAACGTCGGCTGGGCCGAGGGCCTGCACGCTCGTCCCGCCTCGATCTTCGTTCGGGCGACGACCGCTTCCGGGGTCCCGGTGACCATCGCGAAGGCCGACGGCACCCCCGTCAACGCCGCGTCCATGCTCGCGGTGCTGGGCCTGGGCGCCCAGGGCGGCGAGGAGATCATCCTGGCGTCCGACGCCGAGGGTGCCGAGGCGGCCCTGGACCGCCTGGCGAAGCTGGTCGCCGAGGGCCTCGAGGAGCTCCCTGAGACGGTCTGACCCTTCGGGTTCCCCCGCGCGGACGGCGCGGGAAACCACAGGAGCCGCGGCCACCGGGAATTTCCGGTGGCCGCGGCTCCTGTCGTTTGCCCCTCAGGACCGGGGCGTCGAAAAGACACGAAGAAAGAGCGCGGAGAAAGGCACAAGGAATACGTGCACAAAAAGCGCGCACCCGGTGCCCGCGCACATACGCCGCCCCTTTGCATCCCCCTTCATACGCGGGTTCTGTTAATGGGAGCCGCTCGCCATGTTTACGGCACGTTGCGAAGTCCTCACCCGCAGCCGGTAGGCCCCCGCCGTCCGGTCCGCGTGCCCGGCGGTCAGCGCCCGCGCCCGCTCGGCGTCGCCGCGCGCCACCGCGTCCACGATCGCCCCGTGCTCCGCCCAGCACTCCACGGGCCGCTGCGGCGCCTGCACCGCGTACATCCAGGCGACCTTGTGCCGCATCTGGACGAGCAGCGCGATCAGCCCGGGGCTGCCGGAGGCCTGCGCCAGCGTCTCGTGGAACCAGCTCCCCAGGGCCCGCAGGTCCTCGCCCTGGCCCTGGCGGGCCCGCTCCTGTCCCAGCCTGACCAGCCCGCGCAGCACCTTGAGGTGGGCCTCGGTGCGGCGCCGGGCCGCCCGGGTCGCAGCCAGCGGCTCCAGCAGCATCCGCAGCTCCAGCAGGTCGGCGGCCTCCTGCTCGGTCGGCTCCGCAACGCAGGCGCCCGCATGCCGGCGGGTGGTCACGAACCCCTCGGACTCCAGCGTCCGCAGGGCCTCGCGGACCGGGACGCGGGAGACGCCGTAGCGGCGGGCCAGCACCTCCTCGGTCAGCCGCGCGCCCGGTTGGAATGCCCCGGAGACGATGTCGTCGCGGATTGCAGTGCATACCGCGTGCGCGGGAATACGCAAGACCGGACCTCCGCCCATTTCTCCGCCTTTTCCGGCTGCCCGGGCGTCTTCGCCGCCGCCGTACCGGGATCGTACTGAGACTCTATTGCAATACGCGGAATTTTCCGAGCGCAGGCGGAAATCGGCTTCTCTTTTGAGCCGCAACGCGAGAACCCCGGCTCGGCGAGCCGGGGTTCTGTGCGAAGCGGTGCAGCGGTGCAGCGGGGCTGCTCGACGCCGCGTCGGGTCAGAGGTCGACGCCGTGGCTGCGCAGGTACGAGACGGGGTCGATGTCCGAGCCGTACGTGGCGCCGGTGCGGGCCTCGAAGTGCAGGTGCGGGCCGCTGGAGTTGCCGGTGGAGCCCGACAGGCCGATCTGCTGGCCCGGGGTGACCGTCTCGCCGACGGAGACGCTCAGCGAGGACATGTGGCCGTACTGGGTGTAGGTGCCGTCGTTGTGGCGGATGACGACGTTGTTGCCGTACGCGCCGCCCCAGCCGGCCTCGACCACGGTGCCGGCGCCGACCGCGTGGACCGAGGTGCCGGAGGCCGCGTGGAAGTCGATGCCGGTGTGGCTGCCGGAGGACCACATGCCGCCGCCGGCGTGGTACTGGGTGCTGATGTAGGTGTCGTCCAGCGGCGAGACGAAGGTGTTGAGGCGCTTGCGCTCCTCCTCGCGGGCGGCGCGCTCGGCGGCCTCGCGCTCGGCCTTCGCCTTCTCCTCGGCCTTCTGCTTGGCCTCGGCGGCGCGGGCTGCGGCGTCGGCCTCGGCCTTGGCCTTGAGGGCGGCGGCCTCCGCGGCGTTGCGCTGGGCGTCGGCCTGGGCCTCGATCTGGCCCTGGAGGTCCTCTGCGGTGACGACCGCGTTCAGGCCGGTGTCCTCCATGGAGGGCTTGTGGTCCGTAGCGGCGAACGCCGGGGCTGCGAGAGTGCCCACCACGCCGGTCGTGGCGAGGGCGGCGACGCCGGCGTAACCGGCGGTCTTGCGGCTCAGGCGGCTGGAACCACGGTGCTTGCCGGCGGCACGACTGCCAAAGGCCATGGAGGGGCTGATCCTTTCCTTCCTTCTCGCCTACCGGGTTAGCTGACGGGTTCGGAGCAGGAAGGTCTCCTACGGGCCCCTCTGGCGAGGCGGCCCGATTCACCCCAGGGACTGTGGGTCCCCGGCTCCCCAGGCTCGCGCCTGACGGGGACTCGGCGATCGCTGCCCGGTGCCGCGGGTGCGGCGCGTACAAACCGACGGACAGCACGCCCGACGCTAGGCGGATCATCAGTCAATCGCCAAACAGACGCGCGGTTTTGTTGCGTACGCCACATCCCATACGAGCAACCTTGGGGCCAATTGGACATAAAGGGCCCCGATGGCCAAGCCATCGGGGCCCTTCGACTTTCGCCGTGCGCCGACGCGTCAGCGGCGCACCACCGGGTCATCGACCGTGCGGCGCCGGTCAGTTGGTGACGACGGTCACCTCTCCGATGCCCAGCGCGCGCACCGGCTCCTCGATCTGCGAGGCGTCACCGACGAGCACGGTGACCAGGCGGTCCACCGGGAAGGCCTTGACGACCGCCGTGGTGGCCTCCACGGTGCCCGTGTTCGCCAACTGGGCGTACAGCCGGGCCTGGTAGTCGTCCGGCAGCTCCTGCTCGACCTGGTCGGCGAGCGTGCCCGCGACGGCGGCGGCCGTCTCGAACTTCAGCGGGGCCACCCCGACCAGGTTCTGCACGGCGACGTCCCGTTCGGCATCGGTCAGACCCTCCTCGGCGAGGGTGCGCAGCACCTTCCACAGGTCCTCCAGCGCGGGGCCGGTGTTGGGGGTGTCCACCGAGCCGCTGATGGCGAGCATCGAGGCCCCGCGTCCGTCGGCGGTGGAGCGCAGCACCTGGCCGAACGCGCGCACGCCGTAGGTGTACCCCTTCTCCTCGCGCAGCACCTTGTCCAGGCGCGAGGTGAGGGTGCCGCCCAGGCAGTACGTGCCCAGCACCTGAGCCGCCCAGACGCTGTCGTGCCGGTCCGGCCCGATCCGGCCGATGAGCAGCTGCGTCTGGACCGCGCCGGGCCGGTCCACGATGACCACCCGGCCGGTGTCGTCGGCGGTCACCGGCGGCACGGGGCGGGCCTCGGCGGTGTCGCCGGTCCAGGCGCCCAGGGTGTCCGCCAGCACGGCGTCCAGGTCGATGCCGGTCAGGTCGCCGACGACCACGGCGGTGGCCGTGGCGGGGCGCACGTGGGCCTCGTAGAAGGCGCGGACGGCCGCGGAGTCGATCCGGGCGACGGTCTCCTCGGTGCCCTGGCGCGGCCGGGACATGCGCAGGGAGGCCGGGAAGAGCTGGCGGGAGAGCTCCTTGGCGGCGCGGCGCTGCGGGTTGGCCAGCTCGTGCGGGATCTCGTCGAGGCGGTTGCGCACCAGGCGGTCGACCTCGCTGTCGGCGAAGGCCGGCGCCCGCAGCGCCTCGGCGACCAGGCCCAGGGCCTTGTGCAGCCGGGAGGCCGGGACCTCCAGGGAGACCCGCAGGCCGGGGTGGTCGGCGTGGGCGTCGAGGGTGGCTCCGCAGCGCTCGAGCTCGGCGGCGAACTCCTCGGCGGAGTGCTTGTCGGTGCCCTCGGACAGCGCCCGGGCCATGATGGTCGCCACGCCGTCCAGGCCCTCGGGCTCGGCGTCCAGCGGGGCGGCGAGGTTGACCTCGACGGCGACCACCTGCTGGCCCGGGCGGTGGCAGCGCAGCACCGTCATGCCGTTGGGCAACGCACCGCGCTCGGGGGCCGGGAAGGCCCAGGGGCGGGCCTCGCCGGCCTGCGGCCGCGGGTGGAAGGTCATCGTGACGGCTGCGGTGTCGCTCACTGCTCCGCCCCCTCGTTCTCGTTCTGGTTCGCGGCGTCGTCATCGGCAGCGGCGTCGGCCGCGAGGGGCTCGTACACCAGCACCGCGCGGTTGTCGGGGCGCAGCCGGGCCGCGGCCACGGCCTGCACCTCCTCGGCGGTGATGTCGAGGACCCGCTGCACGGCGGTCAGGGCGAGCTGCGGGTCGCCGAAGAGGACGGCGAAGCGGCACAGTTCGTCGGCGCGGCCGGCCACGGTGCTCAGCCGGTCGAGCCACTCGCGCTCCAGCTGCGCCTGGGCGCGCTCCATCTCCTCGGCCGTCGGGCCCTCGGCGGCGAACCGGGCGAGCTCCTCGTCCACGGCGGCCTCGATGGCGGGCACCTCGACACCGCTGGAGGTCTTCACGTCCAGCCAGCCCATGGAGGGGGCGCCGGCCAGGCGGAGCATGCCGAAGCTGGCGGCGACGGCCGTCTGGTCGCGGCGTACCAGGCGGTTGTGCAGCCGGGAGGACTCGCCGCCGCCGAGGACGGTGAGGGCCACGTCGGCGGCGTCGCACTCGCGGGTGCCGTCGTGCGGCAGGCGGTAGGCGGCCATCAGCGCGCGGGCCGGGACCTCCTCGACGATCTCCTCGCGGAGCTCGCGGCCCATGATCTCGGGCAGGCTGCCGTCGCGCGGCGGCTTCTTGCCGTCGTGCGAGGGGATCGTGCCGAAGTACTTCTCGATCCAGGCCAGGGTCTGGGCCGGGTCGATGTCGCCGACGACCGACAGCACCGCGTTGTTCGGCGCGTAGTACGTGCGGAAGAAGGCGCGGGCGTCCTCCAGCGAGGCCGCGTCCAGGTCGGCCATCGAACCGATCGGCGTGTGGTGGTACGGGTGGCCGTCGGGGTAGGCCAGGGCGGTCAGCCGCTCGAAGGCCGTGCCGTAGGGGACGTTGTCGTAGCGCTGGCGGCGCTCGTTCTTGACGACGTCGCGCTGGTTCTCCATGGACTCCTCGTCCAGGGCGGCCAGCAGCGAGCCCATCCGGTCGGCCTCCAGCCAGAGCGCGAGCTCCAGCTGGTGGGCCGGCATGGTCTCGAAGTAGTTCGTGCGCTCGAAGCTCGTGGTGCCGTTCAGCGAACCGCCGGCGCCCTGGACCAGCTCGAAGTGCCCGTTGCCCGGTACGCTCGCCGAGCCCTGGAACATCAGGTGCTCGAAGAGGTGAGCCAGACCGGTGCGCCCCTTGACTTCGTGGCGCGAGCCGACGTCGTACCAGAGGCAGACGGCGGCGACCGGGGTCAGGTGGTCCTCGGAGAGCACCACGCGCAGGCCGTTGGCCAGCCGGTGTTCGGTCGCTGTCAGGCCGCCGGAGCCGGCCTGGGCTGTGGCCGTGTGACCCATGGGCATGTGGTCCCTTCGATCGCGATGCAGAGATTTGTGTCAGACCTGCCACTGTATGCAAGCGCGTCGGGCACCGGGGAAGTTCCCGGCTCAGGCCTGGGTCGGAGTCGGCGCTGTCGGAGCCTCGGGCCACAATGGTCCGCGACACCCCGGCGGGCCCGTCCGGGCTCCCGGCCCCGACCCCGCCCGACGCCCTACCCCGCCAGACCCCCAGCACACCTTCTTTCTTGGTTAAGGAGCCGCGCAGCGATGGCCCGCCGCAGCACGAAGACCCCGCCGCCGGAGGATTTCGAGGAGAACATCCTCGACATCGACGTCGTCGACGAAATGCAGGGCTCCTTCCTCGAGTACGCGTACTCGGTGATCTACTCCCGCGCCCTGCCCGACGCCCGGGACGGCATGAAGCCGGTCCACCGGCGCATCGTCTACCAGATGAACGAGATGGGCCTGCGCCCCGACCGCGGGTACGTCAAGTGCGCCCGCGTCGTCGGCGAGGTCATGGGCAAGCTGCACCCGCACGGCGACGCGTCGATCTACGACGCCCTCGTCCGCATGGCGCAGCCCTTCTCGATGCGGCTGCCGCTCGTCGACGGCCACGGCAACTTCGGCTCCCTGGGCAACGACGACCCGCCGGCCGCCATGCGCTACACCGAGTGCCGGATGGCCGACGCGACGTCACTGATGACGGAGTCGATCGACGAGGACACCGTCGACTTCACCGCCAACTACGACGGCCAGGAGCGCGAGCCGGTCGCGCTGCCCGCCGCGTACCCGAACCTGCTGGTCAACGGCGCGTCCGGGATCGCGGTCGGCATGGCCACCAACATGCCCCCGCACAACCTGGGCGAGGTCATCGCGGCCGCCCGCCACCTGATCCGCTACCCGCAGGCGGACCTGGAGGCGCTGATGCGCTTCGTGCCGGGTCCCGACCTGCCCACCGGGGGCCGGATCGTGGGCCTGTCCGGGATCAAGGACGCGTACGAGAACGGCCGCGGCACCTTCAAGATCCGCGCGACGGTGTCCGTGGAGGACGTGACCGCGCGCCGCAAGGGCCTGGTCGTCACGGAACTGCCCTTCACCGTCGGCCCCGAGAAGGTCGTCGCGAAGATCAAGGACCTGGTCGGGTCGAAGAAGCTCCAGGGCATCGCGGACGTGAAGGACCTGACCGACCGCGCGCACGGCCTGCGCCTGGTCATCGAGGTCAAGAACGGCTTCCACCCCGAGGCCGTGCTGGAGCAGCTCTACAAGCTGACGCCGATGGAGGAGTCCTTCGGCATCAACAACGTGGCCCTGGTCGACGGCCAGCCGCTCACGCTGGGCCTCAAGGAGCTGCTGGAGGTCTACCTCGACCACCGCTTCGACGTCGTGCGCCGGCGCAGCGAGTTCCGCCGCGGCAAGCGGCGCGACCGCCTCCACCTGGTCGAGGGCCTGCTCGTGGCCCTGCTCGACATCGACGAGGTCATCCGGATCATCCGCGACAGCGACAACTCCGCCCAGGCCAAGGAGCGCCTGATGGAGCGCTTCTCGCTGAGCGAGGTCCAGACCCAGTACATCCTCGACACCCCGCTGCGCCGGCTCACCCGCTTCGACCGGATCGAGCTGGAGTCCGAGCGCGACCGGCTCACCGCCGAGATCGAGGAGCTGACCCGGATCCTGGACTCCGACGCCGAGCTGCGCAAGCTGGTCTCCTCGGAGCTGGCAGCGGTCGCCAAGAAGTTCGGCACCGAGCGCCGCACCGTCCTGCTGGAGTCGGCGGGGGCCCCGGTCGCGGCGGTTCCGCTGGAGGTCGCGGACGACCCGTGCCGGGTGCTGCTGTCCTCGACGGGCCTGCTGGCCCGCACGGCGACGGGCGACCCGGTTCCGTGCGAGGAGGGCGGGGCCCGCGCCAAGCACGACCTGATCGTCTCGCAGGTGGCGGCCACGGCCCGGGCCGACGTCGGCGCGGTCACCTCCCACGGGCGCCTGCTGCGGCTGTCGGTGATCGACCTGCCGCAGCTCCCGGACACCCACGCCGCGCCGAACCTGGCCGGCGGGGCCCCCCTGTCGGAGTTCCTCTCCGGGCTGGCGCCGGACGAGAAGGTGGTCTGCCTGACCTCGCTGGACGAGTCCTCGCAGGGCCTGGCCCTGGGCACCGAGCAGGGCGTGGTCAAGCGCGTCGTGCCGGACTACCCGGCGAACAAGGACGAGCTGGAGGTCATCACCCTCAAGGAGGGCGACCGCATCGTCGGCGCGGTGGAACTGCGCACGGGCGAGGAGGACCTCGTCTTCATCACCGACGACGCACAGCTGCTGCGCTACCCGGCGGGACAGGTGCGCCCGCAGGGCCGCCCGGCGGGCGGCATGGCGGGCATCAAGCTCGCCGAGGGCGCCAAGGTGATCCACTTCTCGGCGGTGGACCCGGCCCGCGACGCCGTGGTCTTCACGGTGGCCGGCTCGCACGGGACGCTGGACGACTCGGTGCGTTCGGGCAAGCTGACCCCGTTCGACCAGTACCCGCGCAAGGGCCGCGCCACCGGCGGCGTGCGCTGCCAGCGCTTCCTGAAGGGCGAGGACATGCTGACCCTGGCCTGGGCGGGCAACGCGCCGGCCCGGGCGGCGTCCGCGAACGGCAGCCCGGTCGAGCTGCCCGCGGCGGACCCGCGCCGCGACGGTTCGGGGGCCGCGCTGCCCGGTGCCGTGGCCGTGGTGGCGGGGGCCCCGCTGTAGGACGGACCGAGGCGTTCGGGTGGTGCGACCCGCGGGACGTACCACCCGAATGCCGACTAGTGTTTTCCCTCTCGGTGTTGGTGGGGGGAGTACACAGCTGATGAGTCGTCGGCCGGGCGGATTGATCGGGGACTGGGCCGAGGCCCAGCGCCGGCAGCAGCAGACGCAGGTGATCCAGCAGCGGGAGGCGGAGCGGCGCCGGCGGGCCTACGAACGGGAGGCCGACCGCAGCCACCGCCAGTACCGCGAGGCCGAGGCCCTGCGGCGTACCGCGCAGCTCGACGCCGAGGTGGACGCGCTCAAGCGGCTGCTGGTGGCGGGCTGCCGAGCGCCGGCCTTCCGGATGGCCGCCCTGGTGCGGTCCGAGCAGCTCGAGCCGTTCAACCCGGGGGCGCTGGCGCAGCCGGTGCCCCTGCCCCGCCTCGAGGACTTCCAGCAGCAGAGCAGCGGCTGGACGCTCGGCTCGAACCACCGGGCGCAGGCGGAGCGGGAGGCGCACGCCCGGTACGCCGAGGCCTGGCAGGCGGCGAGTGCCGCGGAGGCACAGCGGCAGCAGCAGCTGGCGGCGTACCGCCGGGAGTACGACCGGTGGGCGGAGGAGCAGCTCGCCGGGGTACGGGCGCACAACAGCGGGCTCGCCGAGCTGGCCGAGGCCCTGCGCTCGGGCGACGCCGAGGCCGCCGTGGAGTACTTCTCGGCCGCTCTGTACGCCTCGGCGGCCTGGCCGGAGAGCCTGCCGCGGCAGGTGTCGGCCGCGTACGACCCGGCCGCGCGCCAGCTGGTGCTGGACTGGGAGCTGCCCGGCTACGCGGTGGTGCCCGAGGCCAGGGCGGTGCAGTACCTGCCGAGCACGGGCCAGGACAAGGTCAAGCCCCGCCCGGTCACGGAGCGGCGGGCGCTGTACCGGGACCTGCTGGCGCAGTGCATGCTGCTGGTGGTGCGCGAGCTGTACGCGGCGGACGAGTTCGGCGTGCTGGACTCCGTCGTGGTGAACGGCTTCGTGGACTGCCACGATCCGGCCACCGGGCGGGAGGCGCGCTTCGTGCTCGCCACCGTGCCGGCGGGGCGCAGCGCGTTCGCGGGGCTGCGGCTGGAGCAGGTCAGCGCGGTGGACTGCCTCGTGTCGGGCTTGGGCGGGCAGCTGTCGGCGCGCCCCGACCAGCTGACGGCGGTGCGGCCCGGGCGCCGGCCCGACGAGGTGGGTGGCGGTGTCGTCAGCCACGGCGGGCAGGCGGGCGGCGCGCAGGAGGACGAGCCGGACCTCTTCGCCATGGACCCGATCGACTTCGAGAACCTGGTGGCGGAGCTGTTCCGGGCCATGGGCATGGAGGCGGTCACGACCCAGCGCTCCGGCGACGGCGGGGTGGACGTGGAGGCCCTGGACCCGGCGCCGATCCGGGGCGGGCGGATCGTGGTGCAGGTCAAGCGCTACCGGAACACGGTGCCGCCGACGGCCGTGCGCGATCTGTACGGCACGGTCCAGGACAAGGGTGCGAACAAGGGGGTGCTGGTCACCACGGCCTCCTTCGGGCCGGGCTCGTACACCTTCGCCGACGGCAAGCCGCTGGAACTGGTGCCGGGCCCCGCGCTGGTGGAGCTCCTGCACCAGCACGGCCTGCGCGGCCGCCTGGGCCCGTCCGGGGCGGCGGCCTCCGCGGCCCGCAGTGCGCCCGCCGCCCCGGACCACAACGTCCTGGGCATGACGTGGTCCGGCCGGGTCGCTTTGGACGTGTGCGCCCTGGTCTGCCAGGGCAACCGGGTCCTCGGCGAGGACCACTTCGTCTTCTACAACAACCCGCAGACCCCGGACGGCTCGGTCCGCAGCGTTGCGCACAGGGCACCCGACAAGGCCGCACTGGCGGTCTCCTTCGACGCCCTGCCGGAGCGGGCCGACCGGCTGGCCCTGGTCGCCGCGGTCGACCCGGAGGCCGACCCGCACGCCGACCTGGCCGGCTTCACGGACGCCCGGATCCGGCTGCTGGCCGCCGACGGCACGGAACTCGGCACGCTGGACGTCTCCGACGGCCGCCCGGGCGAAACCGCACTGGTCCTGGGCTCCTTCCGGCGCCGCCCCAACGGCGACTGGGACTTCGTGGCGGGCGGCAAGGGCTACCGCGGCGGACTGGAGGACCTCCTGCACGACTACGGCGTCGAGGTCGCCTGACCCCCGCCCGCCCGTTCCCCGACCGAAGCCACCCGCCCCCGCCCCAGGAGCCGCCCCGTGACCCCGCCCCGCCTGGCCCCCTTGCTCCGGCAGTTCGACTTCGCCCACCGGCGCCTCGCCGACCGCATGGCGGGTCCCCTCATGGACAGCGGCGACGGTACGGACACCGAGGTCGGCCCCCTGACGGACGAGGAGTACCTCTGGGAGCCGGTTGCGGACTGCTGGTCCGTACGCCGCCGCACCGACGGCCCGGGCCCCCGGGCCACCCTCCTGGCCGGCACCGGCGACTGGGGCCGCGACGCCGCCGCGTACCCGCACCCGTGGCCGCCGCCGTTCACCACGATCGCGTGGCGGCTGAGCCACCTCAGCGAGATGCTGACCCTGCGCGCCGACCACACCGCCGGCACCCGCAGCCTCACCCGCGACGACTACGCGGTCAGCGGGGACGCCGCCACGGCCCTCGCCGCGTTCGGCGCCGCCGCCGACGCCTGGCGCAGGGCACTGCTCAGCGTCGACGACGCCGCGCTCGACACCGTCGGGTACTGCACGTACCCCCACGGCGGCGACGCCGAGGAGCCGTTCGTCGACATCGCCTGGTGGGTCAACCAGGAACTGCTGCACCACGGGGCCGAGATCGCCCTGCTCCGGGACCTGTACCGGTCACGGCAGGGCTGAGGGCCGGCTCAGACCCCGGCTGCCGCGGGCACCTCGTCCCCGTCCCCGTCTTCGTCCCCCGGTCCGTCGCCGGCCCCGCCCTGCGCGACGGGTCCGGCCGGGGCGGGCCGCGCCACGTAGCGCAGCACGCCCCACATGCTCTCCGGCCCCGCATCCTGTGGCGCGTCCTCCCGGCAGGCCTCCAGCTCCCGCAGCAGGCCGGGCCCGTCCGTGCCGGAGCCGATGAGCACCAGCCGGGTCAGCCGCGGCTCCCCCCGCCCCCAGGGGCCGGGGGCGAAGCGCAGGAAGCGGCCGACCGCGTGGACCTCGTAGCGCTCCTCGTGGCCGGGCACGTCGAAGTGGACGAAGCCCTTGATCCGGTACAGCCCGGCCGGGCGGCGGTCGAGGAAGTCGATGAGCCGCCGCGGGTTCATGGGCTGCCGGGACACAAACTCGGTGCTCTCGTACACCGTGTGGGCGTGGCCGGCGTGCCCGTCGTGCCCGTCGTCGGCGTGGTCCCGGGCCTGAGAGATCAGGTCCTCGAAGGACAGCTGCCCCTGGGTCTCCGTCCACGGCCGGCGGTCGAACAGCAGCTCCGGATCGATGCGCCCGTGGTCGGCGGCGACGACGGGAATGCCGGGGCAGAGCCTGCCGAGCTCGGCCTCGATCCGGGCCAGCTCGCCCGGCTCCACCCGGTCGGCCTTGTTCAGCACCACGAGGTCCGCGGCGGCGAGGTGCCGGTCGGTCTCGGGGTGCCGGGTCCGGGTCGCGTCGAACTCCGCCGCGTCGACGACCTCCACCAGGCCGCCGTACCGGATCGCCGGGTTCTCGCTGGCGACGAGCATCCGGATCATCTCCTGCGGCTCGGCCAGCCCGCTCGCCTCGATGACGATGACGTCGATGCGGTGGACGGGCTCGGCGAGCTTCTCCAGGTACGCGTCGAGCTCGCTGCCGTCGACCGCGCAGCACAGGCAGCCGCCGCCGAGGGAGACCATCGAGTCGCCGACCTGGCCGGCCACCGACATGGCGTCGATCTCGATGGATCCGAAGTCGTTGACGACGACCCCGATGCGGGTGCCGCCCCGGTTGCCGAGGAGGTGGTTGAGCAAGGTCGTCTTGCCGGAGCCGAGGAATCCGGCGAGGACGACGACGGGGATGGGCGCGACGGAGCGCGGCGGGTCGGGCTGCCTGCTGTTCACCCCGCCGATCGTACTCAGATCAGCGGCGGAACCGGCCGGGGCGGCTGCGGCCCGACGTACCGCGCGGCCGGACGGATGATTTTCGAATCGGCCGCCTGCTCCAGCACGTTCGCGCTCCAGCCGACCACGCGCGCCGCGCAGAAGGTCGGGGTGAACATCTCGCGCGGCAGACCGCACAGCTCCATGACCACGCCTGCGTAGAACTCCACGTTGGTGTGCAGTTCCCGGCCGGGCTTGAGCTCGGCGAGGATCGCCTCCACGCGCCGCTCCACCTCGACGGCGAAGTCCACGAGGGGGCCGCCGAATCCGAGGGCGATGTCGCGCAGCATCCGCGAGCGCGGGTCCTCGGTCCGGTAGACGGGGTGGCCGAAGCCCATGATCCGCTCGCCGGCGAGCACCCGCTCGCGGATCCAGGGGTCGATGCGGTCGGCCGTCCCGATGGCGTCCAGGGTGTCCAGGGCGCGGCTGGGGGCGCCCCCGTGCAGCGGGCCGGACAGCGCCCCGACGGCCCCGGTCAGGCAGGCGGCGACGTCGGCACCGGTGGAGGCGATGACGCGGGCGGTGAACGTGGAGGCGTTGAAGCCGTGGTCGACGGTGGAGATCAGGTACCGCTCGACCGCCCGCGCCTTGACCGGGTCGGGCTCCTGCCCCGTGAGCATGTACAGGTAGTTCGCGGCGTACGGGAGGTCGTCGCGCGGCTCGACCGGCTCCAGGCCCTGCCCGAGCCGGTGCAGCGCGGTCAGCAGGGTCGGTACGGCGGCGCAGGCGGCCAGCGCGTCGGCGGCGCGCCGCTCGGGTGCGAGGTCGTAGACGGGCCGGAAGCCGGCGGAGGCGCCGAGCAGGGAGAGCGCCGTGCGCAGGCCGGCGAGGGGGCCCGAGAGGGCGGTGGCCCGGGCGAGGGCGGGCAGGGCGCCCTGCACCTCGGCGGGCAGTCGGCGCAGCGGGGCGATCTCCGCGGCGAAGGCGGCGCGCTCGGCGGCGTCGGCCGGGAGCGCCCCGCGGAACATCAGGTGCCACACGTCTTCGAAGCTTCGGCTCTCGGCGAGCTCGACGGCCGAGTACTGGCGGTAGTGGTAGAAGCCCTCACGGCCCCGGACGTCCCCGAGACCGGTCTCGGTGACCACGACTCCCGCGAGACCGCGGGGCACTTCAACGGTGGTGTTCATGCAGTGACCATCCACTATGCACGGAATCAATGTCAATGTTGATTGAATCAACCTGTATACCCTGGCCATCATGAACGATCAGGCGGAAGGCGCGGGCGAACGACGGCTCAGCACCCGGCAGGCGGCGGAGCTGCTGGGCGTGAAGCCCGCGACCGTGTACGCGTACGTCAGCCGCGGCCAGCTCACCAGCCGCCGCGACGCGGTCGGCCGCGGCAGCAGCTTCGACGCGGCCGAGGTCGAGGCCCTGGCCCGGCGCAGCCGGCGCGAGGCGGCACCGCCGGTCGGCGGCGAGCTCGCGGTGCGGACCTCCCTGACGCTCATCGAGCCGGACCGGTACGCGTTCCGCGGCGTGGACGCCGTGGAGCTGGCCTCGCGGTACTGCTACGAGGAGGTCGCCGAGTGGCTGTGGACGGGGACCCTGCCGCGCGGGGCCCGCCTCACGGCCCCGGCGCAGGCGCTGGCGGCGGCGCGGCGGGCCGTGGCCGCGCTGCCCGAGCACAGCGGGGCGGTCGACCGGCTGCGGGTGGCGACCGTGGCCGCGGCGGTGGCGGACCCGCTGCGCTTCGACCTGTCCGCGGAGGCGGTCCTCGGCTCGGCCCGCTGCCTGATCCCGACGCTGGTCGGCGCGCTGCCGCTGCTGGGACGGGAGCCGGAGGCGGGCCAGGGGGACGACGGCGCCCTGCTGGCGGCCCGGCTGTGGCCCCGGCTGACCGCGCGGGAACCCGACCCGGTGGCCCTGGGCACGCTCGACCTGGCCCTCGCCCTGCTCATCGACCACGACCTGGCCGCCTCCACCCTGGCCGTACGGGTGGCAGCGTCGGCCCGGGCGAACCCGTACGCGGCGGTCTCGGCCGGCCTCGGCGTCCTGGAGGGCCCGCTCCACGGCGCGGCCGGACGCCTCGCCCACCGGACGCTGGTCGAGGCCCTGGAGCGGGGCGGGGCCGCGCCGGTCGTGGCGGACCACCTGCGTGCGGGGCGGCGGGTGCCGGGCCTCGGCCACCGGCTGTACCGGGGCGAGGACCCCCGCGCAACGGCCCTGTTCGCGCGGCTGGAGACCCTGCCGGCCGCCGGCCCCGCCCTGGCGGCGGCCCGCGAGGTGGTGGCGACGGCGGCGGCCCGCCGGGCCGGCCTCCACGCCAACGTGGACCTGGCCCTGGCGGTGCTGACGGTGTCGTGCGGGATGCCGGCGGAGGCCGGTGAGACGGTCTTCGCGGTGGCCCGCACGGCCGGCTGGATGGCCCACGCGCTGGAGGAATACCAGGAACGCCCCCTGCGCATGCGCCCCACGGGCCACTACCAAGGACCCCGGCCCCCACAACCCCTCCCCTGACCCGGGCCGGGCCGGGCCGGGCCGGGCCACCCTCCACCCGGCCGACCACAGCCGGGATACACCGCCGCGCGGCTCCGAGCAGTGCGGCCCGCGGGACAGCGAGCTCACGGCGCGGCGGCCCTGGCGGCACAGCAGGCACTGAGGTCACCGACGGCACAGCAGGCACCGAAGCGGTGACGGCAGGCGAGGATTCCGGTTCCGCCGGCCCGTGCGGGGGCGCCGGCCCGGCAGCGCGACGGCTGGCAGGGCACCGCCGGCCCGTGCGCCGGCGCCGCGCGAGGATTCCGGTTCGGGCCGGGGCGGCCTACCGTTGCTCGTCATGCGGTTCCCCTCCCTGCGCGCTCCGCGCATCGGGCTGCCCCGTCGGGCCGTCTCGCAGATCCTGCTGACCCAGCTGGCCATTGCCGCCGGGGTCGCCGTGCTGGCCACCGGGCTGTTCCTCGCCCCGCTCGGGACGCAGCTCGACGACCAGGCCATGCGCCGCGCCCTGGCCATCGCCCAGAGCGCCGCGGCCGACCCCTCGCTCGCTGCCGACCTGCTGGATTCCGGCCCGACCGCGGACAGCCCCGTGCAGGCCTCGGCGGAGCGGATCCGCCGGGCCACGGGCGCGGAGTACGTGGTCGTCATGGACCTCGACGGGATCCGCCGCTCGCACCCCGGCCCGGACCGCATCGGGCAGCCCGTCTCCACCGACCCGAGCGACGTCCTCGCCGGCCGCGAGGTCATGGAGATCGACGAGGGCACCCTCGGCCGCTCCGCCCGCGGCAAGGTCCCCCTCATCGCCGCCGACGGCGAGATCGTCGGCGCCGTCTCCGTCGGCATCGCCTACGACAGCGTCCGCGCCCGCCTGCTCCACGCCGTCCCCGGCCTCCTCGCGTACGCGGGCGGCGCCCTCGCGGCGGGCGCCCTGGCCGCCTACCTCCTCTCGCGCCGGATCCACCGGCAGACCCGGGACCTGGCCTTCTCCGACATCGCCGCGCTGCTCGCCGAGCGCGAGGCGATGCTCCACTCCATCCGCGAAGGCGTGATCGCCCTCGACGGCGACGGCCGCGTCCGCCTGGTCAACGACGAGGCCGCCCGCCTCCTCGGCCTCGCCCCGGAGGCCGCCCGCACCGCCGCCGGCCGCGCCCTCGACGACGTCCTCGGCGCCGGCCGCACCACCGACGTCCTCACCGGCCGCGTCACCGGCCGCGACCTGCTCGCCGTCCGGGGCCGCCGGGTGCTGGTCGCCAACCGGATGCCCACCGATGACGGCGGCGCCGTCGCCACCCTGCGCGACCGCACCGAGCTGGAGCACCTGCGCCGCGAGCTCGACTCCACCCGGGGCCTGATCGACGCCCTGCGCGCCCAGGACCACGAGCACGCAAACCGCCTCCACACCCTCCTCGGCCTGCTGGAGCTCGGCCTGCACGAGGAGGCGGTGGAGTTCGTGGCCGAGGTGGTCGGCGGCCACCGCAGCACCGCCGAGCAGGTCACCGAGAAGGTCCGCGACCCGCTGCTGGCCGCCCTTCTGGTGGGCAAGGCGACCGTGGCCGCCGAGCGGGGCGTCCCGCTGCGCCTCGCCGACACCACCTTCCTCCCCGACCGCCTGGTCGACCCCGGCGGCCTCGTCACCATCACCGGCAACCTGGTGGACAACGCCCTGGACGCGGCGGCCGGCTCGGCGGCGCCCCTGGTGGAGGTGGAGCTGCGGTGCGAAGGCCGCACGGCGGTCCTGCGCGTCCGTGACAGCGGCCCCGGCGTTCCGGCGGCCCGACGCGAGGAGATCTTCACCGAAGGCTGGTCGACCAAGCAGCCCCAGGGCCGGCGCGAACGCGGCCTCGGCCTCGCCTTGGTGCGCCGCCTCGCCGAGCGGCAGGGCGGCACGGTCCGGGCCGGCGGGGCAGCGGACGGAGGGGCGGAGTTCTCCGTCGTACTCCCGGAGGCCCTGCGGTGAGCGGATCCCCGATCCACGTATTGGTCGTCGACGACGACATGCGTGTTGCCCGGATCAACGCGGCGTACGTCGCGAAGGTTCCCGGTTTCCGCGTCGCCGGCCAAGTCCACTCCGCGGCCGGGGCGCTGGAGTTCCTCGCCGCCCGCCCCGTGGACCTGATCCTCCTGGACCACTACCTCCCGGACGGCAGCGGCCTGGACCTCGTCCGCGGGCTGCGCCAGCTCGGCCACCACACCGACGTGATCATGGTCACGGCCGCCCGGGACCTGGCCACCGTGCAGACCGCGATGCGCCTCGGCGCCCTCCAGTACCTGGTCAAGCCGTTCACCTTCCCCGGCCTGCGCTCCCGCCTGGAGGCGTACGCGGCCCTGCGCCGCACCCTGGAGACGGGCGGCGAGGCCGAACAGGCCGAGGTGGACCGGATCTTCGGCACCCTCGCGGCGGCAGGATCCCCCAACGAGCTGCCCAAGGGCCACTCCCCCACCACCGCGGAAGGGGTCCGCCGCGTCCTACGCTCCGCCGAAGGCCCGCTGTCCACCCAGCAGATCGCCGAGCGGGCCGGCATCAGCCGCCAGACCGCTCAGCGCTACCTGAAGCTCCTGGACCGCACCGGCCGCGTCACCCTGTCCCTGCGCTACGGCGAAACGGGCCGCCCGGAGCACCTGTACTCCTGGCTCCCGTCGGACGGCAGCTGACCGCGGGCCGGCCCCCGCGTCGGGCCCGCTCGCCCGCGGACCGGGAGGCGGGCGCACCGCTCAGACGGCCCCGGCCCCCGTCAGGGAGCGGACCTCCGTCTCCGCGTGCCGGGCCGCGTCCGGCTCCTCCGGGGAGGTGACCGTGCCCATCCAGCCGGCCAGGAAACCCAGCGGGATCGAGACCAGTCCCGGGTTCTGCAGCGGGAAGAACTGGAAGCTCACCCCCGGAAAGAGGGAGTCGGGGCTGCCCGAGACCACCGGGGAGAGCACCACCAGCACCACGGCCGGGACCAGTCCCCCGTACACCGACCAGACGGCGCCGCGCGTGGTGAAGCCGCGCCAGAACAGGGAGTACAGCAGCACGGGCAGGTTCGCCGAGGCGGCCACCGCGAAGGCCAGCCCCACCAGGAACGCGACGTTGAGGTCCTGCGCCAGCAGCCCCAGCGCGATGGCCACGGCCCCGATCCCGACGGCCGCGCCCCGGGCCACCGCGACCTCGCTGCGCCCGCGCGCCCGGCGCCGCCGGAGCGAGGCGTACAGGTCGTGGGCGACCGAGGCGGAGGAGGCGAGGGTGATCCCGGCGACCACGGCCAGGATCGTGGCGAAGGCGATCGCGGCCACGACGGCGAACAGCACCGCTCCTCCGGTGGACTCGGCCCCGCCGCCCAGGAAGGCCGCGAGCAGCGGGACCGCGGTGTTCCCGGAGGCGTTGGAGGCGCGTACCTCGGCCGGTCCGACCAGTGCGGCGGCCCCGAAGCCGAGCACGATGGTCATCAGGTAGAAGCCGCCGATCAGCGCGATCGCCCACACCACGGACCGGCGGGCCGCCCGCGCGGTCGGCACCGTGTAGAAGCGCGACAGGATGTGCGGGAGCCCGGCCGTCCCGAGGACCAGCGCGAGGCCCAGGCTCATGAAGTCGAAGCGGGCGGTCCAGTCACCGCCGTACTTCAGCCCCGGGCTCAGGAACTTCGGCCCCTGTCCGCTGCGTTCGGCGGCGGTGGCCAGCAGCCGGTCGAAGTCCCCGTGGAAGTGCAGCAGGACGAGCACGGTGAGGGTGACGGCGCCGCCCATGAGCAGGACGGCCTTCACGATCTGGATCCAGGTGGTGGCCCGCATCCCGCCGAAGGTCACGTAGACCACCATCAGCGCGCCGACCGCGATGACGGTGAGCGTGCGCGCGGCGGTGCCCGAGTCCCCGATCAGCAGGCCCACCAGGCTGCCCGCGCCGACCATCTGTGCGACCAGGTACAGGACCGAGACGGTGACCGAGGAGGTGCCGGCGGCGATCCGGACGGGACGCTCGCTCATCCGCGCCGCGACGACGTCGGCGAGGGTGAAGCGCCCGCAGTTGCGGACCAGTTCGGCGACGAGGAACAGGACGACCAGCCAGGCGACGAGGAAGCCCACCGAGTACAGCAGGCCGTCGTATCCGAAGAGGGCGATCAGGCCGGAGATGCCGAGGAAGGAGGCGGCCGACATGTAGTCGCCGGCGATGGCGAAACCGTTCTCCATGGGGGAGAACAGTCGGCCGCCGGCGTAGAACTCCTCTGCCGAGCCGTGCCGGTTGCGGCTGACCCAGGTGGTGATGCCCAGGGTGACCGCGATGACGGCGCTGAAGAGGATCAGCGCGAGGGTCTGGTGCTCGGTGCTCACCGGCCCGCCTCCCCGGCGCCCGCACCGGCCCCGCGGCCCCGCTCCTGCTCGAAGACGGTCCAGCGCAGGTCGAGGGCGGCGCGGTCCCGGCGCCGCCGCGCGTGCCGGGCGTACGCCCAGGTCAGCACGAAGGTGCTGAGGAACTGTCCGAGTCCCGCGAGCAGCGCCACGTTCACCGCCCCGGCGACGGGCCGGGCCATCACGCCGGGCGCCGCGGTGGCCGCGACGACGTAGGCCACGTACCAGAGGAGGAATCCGGCGGTCGCGGGGACGACGAACCCGCGGTAGCGGCTGCGGACCTCCTGGAAGGCGGCGCTGCGCTGTACCTCCAGGTAGATGTCGGCCCTGGTGGGCCGGTCTCCGGCCGCGGTCCCGTGCGGGTTTCCGGGCGCGGACCGGCCGGCGGCCGCGTGCGGCGGAGCCGCGTCCCCGCCCCCGCCCTCGCCCTCGCCCCAGCCGACGGCGAGCGCGTCGTACCAGGGGTCGTCCAGCCGGATCGTTCCGGGGTCGGGACCTTCGTGCTTGTCCACCGAACACTCCTTGTCCGCTGCCGCCTTGGCGGCGTGCCACAAGGATGTGCGGTATGGACGGTTTCCGGACTGGTGTCCCGGTGGTCTTCACTCCAACAGGTGATGGAGGCGGCCCTCCGGGATACGGGGAGGCGGCGCCGCACAGGTGTGCGGCGGCGCCTCCCGGGGCCCGCTCAGGCGTCGATGCGCGAGCGGTCCAGGGTCGCGGCGGAGCTGGTGATGAACTCCTTGCGGGGGGCCACCTCGTTGCCCATGAGCAGGTCGAAGACGCCCTCGGCGGCCTCGAGGTCGCCGATGTTGATGCGGCGCAGGGTGCGGTGGCGCGGGTCCATGGTGGTCTCCGCCAGCTGGTCCGCGTCCATCTCGCCGAGGCCCTTGTAGCGCTGGATCGAGTCCTTGTAGCGGATGTTCTTCCGCTGGAACTCGAGCAGGGTCTGGCGCAGCTCGTTGTCCGAATACGTGTAGACGTACTTGTCCTGGCCCTTCTTGGGCTGGACCAGCTCGATCCGGTGCAGCGGCGGAACGGCCGCGAAGACCCGGCCCGACTCGACCATCGGCCGCATGTACCGCTGGAAGAGCGTCAGCAGCAGGCAGCGGATGTGCGCGCCGTCGACATCGGCGTCGACGAGGAGGACGATCTTCCCGTAGCGCGCCGCGTCGACGTCGAAGGTCCGGCCGGAGCCGGCCCCTATGACCTGGATGATCGCGCCGCACTCGGCGTTCTTCAGCATGTCCGAGACCGACGACTTCTGGACGTTCAGAATCTTGCCGCGGATCGGCAGCAGCGCCTGGAATTCGGAATTGCGGGCCAGCTTCGCCGTGCCGAGGGCCGAGTCCCCCTCGACGATGAAGAGCTCGCTGCGCTCGACGTCGTCGCTGCGGCAGTCGGCCAGCTTGGCGGGCAGCGAGGAGGACTCCAGGGCCGTCTTGCGGCGCTGCGCCTCCTTGTGCTGGCGGGCGGCGATACGGGTCCGGGCGGCCGCGACGATCTTCTCCATCACGGCGCGGGCCTGCTGCTTGTCGTCGCGCTTGGTGGAGGTCAGGAAGGCCTTGAGCTCCTTGGCGACGACGGCCGCGACGATGCGGGCGGCCGCGGAGGTGCCGAGCACCTCCTTGGTCTGGCCCTCGAACTGCGGCTCGGCGAGCCGGACGGTGACGACCGCCGTCAGGCCCTCCATGGCGTCGTCCTTGACGACGTCGTCCTCGGCGACGCGCAGCAGCTTCGCGGAGCGCAGCACCTCGTTCACCGTCTTGGTGACCGCGCGCTCGAAGCCGGTGATGTGGGTGCCGCCCTTGGGGGTGGCGATGATGTTCACGAAGGACTTGACGGTGGTCTCGTACCCGGTGCCCCAGCGCAGGGCGATGTCCACCCCGAGGTCGCGGGTGACCTCCGTGGGGGTCATGTGGCCGCGCTCGTCGAGCACGGGCACGGTCTCCTTGAAGGTGCCCTGGCCGGTCAGGCGCAGCACGTCGCAGACGGCCTTGTCCTGGGCGAGGTAGTCGCAGAACTCGCTGATGCCCCCGTCGAAGCGGAACGTCTCCTCGGTCTTGCCGGCGCCGTCGATGCCGCGCTCGTCCCGGACGATGATGGTCAGGCCGGGGACGAGGAAGGCGGTCTGGCGGGCGCGCTGGTAGAGCGTCTCCAGCGAGAGCCGGGCGTCCTTGAGGAAGATCTGGCGGTCGGCCCAGTACCGGACCCGGGTGCCGGTCTTGCCCTTGGCGATCCGCTTGATCTTGCGCAGGCCGCTCGCGGGGTCGAACGGGCTGTCCGGTCCCTGCTCGGTGAAGACTCCGGGGACGCCGCGGCGGAAGCTGATCGCGTGCGTGGAGCTGCCGCGGTCGACCTCGACGTCGAGGCGGGAGGAGAGGGCGTTGACCACGGAGGCGCCGACACCGTGCAGGCCGCCGGAGGCCGCGTACGAGCCGCCGCCGAACTTGCCGCCGGCGTGCAGCTTGGTCATGACGACCTCGACGCCCGACAGGCCGGTCTTGGGCTCGACGTCGACGGGGATGCCGCGGCCGTTGTCACGGACCTCGACGGAGCCGTCGTCGTGGAGGACGACCTCGATGTGGTCGCAGAAGCCGCCCAGGGCCTCGTCGACGGCGTTGTCGATGATCTCCCAGAGGCAGTGCATGAGGCCGCGGCTGTCGGTCGACCCGATGTACATGCCGGGACGCTTGCGGACGGCCTCGAGGCCTTCGAGGACGAGCAGGTGCCGCGCGGTGTAGTTGGAGCCGTCCCGGTCTGCTCCGGACAGCAGCGCGCTGGAAGGCACGGACGTGTCGGCGGTCACGCAGTTCGCTCCTCGCTGAATTTCTTTTCTGGCCCGGTCGGGCGCAGGGTGGCTCGGTTGCCCGTCGAAGGGTACCGAGGCCTGGTAGAGCCGATGCAACGCCACCCTCGCGCCTTCCTCAGCCTAGTGCAGATCCGCACGGATGTTCGATCCCCCGGGGGGGTGAAGCAAACATCACGTTCCCTTCCAGGCATGAACCATTTAGGGTTCGGGCACGTCCTCATGAACACCGGCACTCACGCCGGGGAGGACGGAACTGCGACAAGCGAACGACTGACAACGCGAAACCGTAAAGCAACGCAATACGGCTCCTTCGCCGCCAACCGGCAGCAGCCGGCCAGCTTCGGAAGGAAGTTTCGAGGAAAAGCCGCGAGCGGGAACGTTTTCGGCCTGGTTGGATGTTGACCCTGGTACGACAGCTCGTCGAGCTAGAGAAGAGGCGACGTGACTACTGTTCTGACACCCGCGACCCCGCTGACGGCCGCTGACCGATGCGACCGTTGCGGCGCCCAGGCATATCTGCGCGTCGTCCTGCTGAGCGGTGGTGAACTGCTCTTCTGCGCCCACCACGGGCGTAAGTTCGAGCCGGAACTCAAGAAGATCGCCGCGGAAATACAGGATGAGACCGAGCGGCTGACGTCCGCTCCGGCGGCTCACGCCGACACCGAGGACCGCTGACACAGGCCTACCTCGCATCCGACGAGCCAGGACCGGCCAGGCCGGTCGACGGGCGGCGCTTCTGAGACCCAGGAGTGCCGCCCGTCCTCATATCCGCGGTCCGGTCCCCCGGACCCGCGGCCCGCTCAGCGGCGGTCCGGACGTCCCCGGTGGAGCGGATCCAGCAGGCCGCCCCACAGCGGTGCACCCGGGGCCCCGGATGCACCGGTGCCGCCGTGCGCGGCAGCCGCGCCCGCAGCCCCCAGGTGCCCCTGTACGGTCCCTGCAGGCGCCTCTGGGCCCCTCGGGACCTCCAAGGCGACGTTCGGGACGGCGGTGCGCCGCGAGGCCGTCTCGGGGGCCGTGACGAAGTCGACCAAAGGTGCGATCCGGGTATAGACCCCCGGGCTGTCGGCCCGCCCGCAGCCACGCCCCCAGGAGACCAGGCCGATCAGCCTCCCCTGCGCGACCAGCGGTCCGCCGCTGTCCCCCTGGCAGGCGTCGCGCCCGCCCGAGCGGTGCCCGGCGCACACCATCGCCTCCGGCCGGTACTGCCCGTCCGCATCCCCCGGGTATGCCCGCCGGCACACCTCGTCCGACAGCACGGTGACGCGCGCGGCGCGCAGCGCCGTGGCGTAGTCGCCGAACCCGCTCGTGTCGCCCCAGCCGTAGACCGCCGCCTCGCCGCCCGGCGTGTAGCCCGGGTGCCCCTCCTGCGCCATCGGCAGCACGTACCGCTCGGGCACGGCTTCCGCGAGCTCCAGCACGGCCAGGTCCCCGGCGTTGCTCCGCGGGTCGTAGTCCGGGTTCACCCGGGCCGAGCGCACCGCGATCTCCCTTCCCTCGTCCTCGCGCAGCAGCTCCGTACGCCCCGTGATCACCCTCAGGTCGGGCACGGACTCGACGGGGCCGCCCAGCACCTGGCCGCCCAGGCAGTGCGCCGCCGTCACGATCTTCGTCGGAGCCACCACGACGCCTCCGCAGAACTGCCCGGCCCGCGTACGCCCGAACCGGTCACGGCTGGCCAGGGCCACCACCCAGGGGCTGTCGGCGGCCTTCACCGGCCTCCCGCCGATCACGACGCTGTCCGCGGCCGCCTGGGGCGCCTGGGCCAGCGGCGCGGCGGCCGCTCCCGCCGCCAGGGCCAGCGCGCCCGCCAGAGCTCGGGAAAAGGGACGACGCATCGGGCCTCCTGACTCCGGGTGTGCATGACTGCACCCAGAGTGGAATGCCGCGTGTCCGGGCGCACCCGCGCGTGGCCGCAGCCGCTGCCGTGCGTGCGCCCCGTATTCCTGCCGCGTCCGCCCGGCCGATCAGTCGAGGTAGTCGCGCAGCACCTGGGAGCGGGACGGGTGGCGCAGCTTCGACATGGTCTTGGACTCGATCTGGCGGATGCGCTCGCGCGTGACGCCGTAGACCTTGCCGATCTCGTCGAGGGTCTTGGGCTGGCCGTCGGTGAGGCCGAAGCGCATCGAGACCACGCCGGCCTCGCGCTCGCTCAGCGTGTCGAGCACGGAGTGCAGCTGCTCCTGGAGCAGCGTGAAGCTGACCGCGTCGGCCGGGACGACCGCCTCGGAGTCCTCGATCAGGTCGCCGAACTCGCTGTCGCCGTCCTCGCCCAGCGGGGTGTGCAGGGAGATCGGCTCGCGGCCGTACTTCTGGACCTCGATGACCTTCTCGGGGGTCATGTCGAGCTCCTTGGCCAGCTCCTCCGGCGTGGGCTCGCGGCCCAGGTCCTGGAGCATCTGGCGCTGCACGCGGGCGAGCTTGTTGATGACCTCGACCATGTGGACCGGGATGCGGATGGTGCGGGCCTGGTCGGCCATGGCCCGGGTGATCGCCTGCCGGATCCACCAGGTCGCGTACGTGGAGAACTTGTAGCCCTTGGTGTAGTCGAACTTCTCGACCGCACGGATCAGGCCCAGGTTGCCCTCCTGGATCAGGTCCAGGAAGAGCATGCCGCGGCCGGTGTAGCGCTTGGCCAGCGAGACCACGAGGCGGAGGTTGGCCTCCAGCAGGTGGTTCTTCGCGCGGCGGCCGTCCTCGGCGATGATCTCGAGCTCGCGCTTCAGCTTGGGCGCCAGCTTGTCCGAGCTGGCCAGCTTGTCCTCGGCGAACAGGCCCGCCTCGATGCGCTTGGCGAGTTCGACCTCCTGCTCGGCGTTGAGCAGGGGGACCTTGCCGATCTGCTTGAGGTAGTCCTTGACGGGGTCGGCGGTGGCGCCTGCGACGGCGACCTGCTGGGCCGGGGCGTCGTCCTCGTCGTCGGAGATGACGAAGCCCTTGGCCTCGCCGCCGTCCTCCTCTTCCTCCACCTCGCCCTTGACCTCGGCGGGGCCCTCCTCGAGGAGCTCCTCCTCGCCGGCTTCGTCGGCGTCCTTCTTGGGTGCGGCCTTCTTGGCCGCCGTCTTCTTCGCCGCGGCCTTCTTGGCGGGCGCGGCCTTCTTGGCCGCCGTCTTCTTCGCCGTGGCCTTCTTCGCAGCGGGCTCGGCCCCGGGCTCCTGGGCGAGGGCGTCCGCGGGCTCCGGGTCAACCGTTCCGGCCGCCGGTGCCGCGGCGGCGGTCCGCGCAGCCGTCGTCTTCGCCGCGGCGGTCTTCGTGGCCGTCCGCTTGGCCGGGGTCTTCGCTGCGACGCTCTTGCGGGGGGTGCGCTTGGGCGACTCCGCGGCACTGACCATCAGCGTCACACCCTCTTCCTCGAGGATCTGGTTGAGGCTGCGCAGAACATTCTTCCACTGGGTCGCAGGAATCTGGTCAGCCTCGAAGGCCCGACGCACGTCATCGCCGGCGATCTGCCCCTCGGCCTTGCCCCGCTCGATGAGCGCCATCACAGACTCGGAATCGGCGATCTCCGGCGGGAGCGTACGGGATGTGCTGGCCGACACGAACAACCTCTCGGAACGATGGAAACGGGTTCCGACCCCGGGCCGGGTGGTGCTGGACCGGAGCCGACGACCACCGACTGGGGTGGGCCGGGGCGCGGGCAGGGGCCGGGGAGCTGCACAGCACCCGCAAGGGCTGCTGTCTTCCCTCCGTCGGCCATCACCTCTCTAGGTCATCGCGTGACCTCGCTGAGCGTTACGCGCAAATCTTGGTGGCCCGAGTCACACCCCGGGGGCTCGGCGCCGGCTGCGGGGGTCCGGGCGCGCGTGGGACAGCAGGTGGGGCGCCGGGTGGGACAGCGGCTGCGACGCCGTGACCAGGGCCCGAACGGGCTGGCGGAAGCGCTCGGGAAGGCGCCGGAGGGCTGCGGGGGCTCCGGAAGGACGCTGCAGGGCCGGTCGGGGAGTCCGGCGGAAGGGCCGCCGAAAGGGTGCCCACGCCGGCGTCGCCGGACCCGGCCGGGTCCGGCGACGTGTGCGAGTCCCTCTCCGCCTGCGTCCGTGTGCCCTTGTTCCCGTCCCGTCCGCGTCAGTGCTCGCGCGGGGCGGGGACCACGCGCTCGACCTCCGGGTGCACCGTCAGCAGCTGGCGCATGGCGCTCTCGGCCCCCGTGGCGTCGCCGGAGGCCAGGGCCTCGACGATGCGGGCGTGGTGCGCGACGCAGGCCTCGCTCGGGCGGTCGCAGGTGGTCGTGGGGCTGCCGGAGACCTGGAGCGCGGCGGAGACGATGCCCGACAGGTGCTCCAGCATGCGGTTGCCCGCGACCTGGATCAGGAGGGCGTGGAACTCGTTGTCGGCGCGCGCGAAGGTGATCGCGTCGCCCTGGCCGAGGGCGTGGCCCATGATCTCGACCATGTCGGCGAGGCGCTGCTGGACATCGGCGCGGCCGTGGCCGGCGGCGAGGCGGGCCGCGAGCGGCTCGATGGTCCAGCGGAGCTCGTTGAGCTCGCGGCGCTGGTCCTCGCGCTGGGGGCCGAAGGCCCGCCACTCGATGATGTCGGGGTCGAGGAGGTTCCAGTCGGCCACCGGCCGGACGCGGGTGCCGACGTTGGGGCGCGCGCTGACGAGGCCCTTGGCCTCGAGGACGCGCAGCGATTCGCGGACCACGGTGCGGGAGACCTCGAAGCGCTGGCCGATCTCCTCCGGGACCAGGGGGCGGTCCGCCCCGAGGTCGCCGGAGACGATCATCTGGCCGAGCTGCTGGACGAGTTGGCCGTGCAGGCCGCGGCCGCGACTGCCGGCCGCGCGCCGGCCGACCCGGCTCAACTCCACGTCGGGGCCGTCCCAGTGGGGCGCACCGACGCGGTCGGTCCCCGGTGTCTCCGCGTAGGGGTAGCGGTCTAGTTCGCCCGGCCCGACGAGGCCTGAGTCGGCATGGCGGGCGGCGGTCATCATGGTGTGCGCAAGGGTACTCACGAATCCTTTGTCGGCCGCGTCTTCATCACCCTTGAGGTCTTTGGTGAAAAGCACACGAAAGGGTGATAGGCGCCACCTGCGCAATTGACGACTTATCGTAAAGAACCGGGCCTTTTACGGGGAGTTGTGGTCTCGTTCACCTGACGCAGGCGCGTTCAGTCCGGTTGCGGCGCGATCCGATGCCGAACCGGTCACCAACGGACGCGGCTGCGCAGTCCGGTGAACCCATAGGCGCACAACAGGACCATCAGAGACAACACCAGCGCCGTACCCCAGGGTTGGGCCACCACCTGCAGGGCACCCGCCACCAGGCGGTCGGCCTCCGCCGGCCACTGGGCCCCGGCCAGCCGCCGCAGCCGCGCCGCGAGCCCGGCCACCGGGTACGCGGACGGCCCCTCCAGCACCTTGCGTACGAGCGGCACCGCGATCACCGGTACGGCCAGCACCGCGCCCATGCCCGCGGCGGCGGACCGGAAGGCGCCGGAGGCGAGGACCCCGGCCCAGGCGCAGCCGACGAGCAGGCCGGCCCAGCCGGCCGCCGGGAGGAGCCACTGGGCGGCGCTGCGCAGCGGGACGGAGCCGCTGCCGAAGACGAGCCGGAGGGCGGCGGCATCGGCAGCCACGGCGAGAACACCCAGGGCCAGGGCGAGGCCCGCGCCCACCGCGAGTTTGGCGGCGAGCAGGCCGAGGCGGCGCGGGACGGTCCCGCGCGCGGCGGCCAGGGCGGGATAACGGTACTCCTCGCCGAAGGCCAGCGCGCCGAGCAGCCCGGCGCCGAGGGCGGCGGGCGGCAGGGGGAACGCCTCCGGCCAGGCGGCCAGCACCCGTCCGCGCGGGACCTGGCCGATCCGGGCGAGCACGAGGGCGGTCAGCACGGACACGGCGACGACCAGGCCGGCGGTCAGGGCGGGCGCGGCCGTCCCGAAGACGCGCAACAGCTCGTACCGCACCGGCCGCAACGGCCCGCCCACCCGCCGCGTCACCATCCCCGGCCGCCTCGAGGCCGCCCACTCCCGCCCGCCGGGGTCCACGGCCGCGCCCGCGGGCCCGACCCCGTCTTCGGCTCCGGCTCCGGCTCCGGCTCCGGCCGCGGCCTGCTCCGCGATGCCGCCCCCGCCCTCGCCCCACGCCCGGGCCCCGGCGGGCCCGCCGGGGCGGGCCCCTCCCGTGCCCCCTGCGCCGGCGGGCACGGGGGCAGGAGCGGGAGCAGGAGCAGAGGCAGGGGCGGGCGCAGGGGCGGCGGCAGGAGCGCCGGGAAGCGGACCGGCTTCGGCCGCCGCCCCCGAGCCGGCCCCGCCCGAGAACCCGGCGGCCGCCGCGGTCGCCGTCCTGGCTGCGGGCTCGGCGGTGGCGGGCACCGCCCCGGCGCCGGTGCGCGCCTGCGGGACGGCGGCCGGGGCCGGGGGCGCCACCCGGGCGTCGCCCGTCTCGTCGGCGAGCTGGTGGACCAGCACCCCGTGCCGGAAGGCCGCTTCGCCGACCTCGGCGCAGCTGCTGCCGTACACGCAGAGCCGGGTACCGCTCTCCTCGACGATCTCCACCACCCGCCGGCCGGCCCGTGCCTCCCGGCCCAGCACGTCGGCCAGCCGCGCTGCGTGCGGGGTGTGCACGGCGACCCGCGGCCGCAGCCGGGTCCGGGCGAAATCGGCGACGTCCTGGTCGGCGACGAGCCGGCCCGAGGCGATGCTGACGACCCGGTCGGCGCTGCGGGCGGCCTCCTTGGCGTCGTCGGTGGTGAACAGCACCGCCCCGCCGAGCTCCGCATGCCCGCGCAGCAGCCCGTACAGCCAGCCGCGGTCACGGGCCGACAGGCCTGCGGCGGGCTCGTCGAGGAGCAGGGTGCACGGGTCGGCGAGCAGTGCCGCGGCGAGCGCCAGCCGCCGGTCCATGCCGAGCGAGAGCGAGCCGAGCGGCTGGTCCCGAAGGCCTGCGATGCCGACGACCTCCAGCAGGGTGTCGGCGCGGGAGGCCGGCACTCCGGCCGCCGCGCACAGCATCCGCAGCTGGCCGCGGACGGTGCGCGCCGGGTTGCCGGGGACGTCGCCGAGCAGCACGCCGACCTCGCGGCCGGGATGCGGGATCCGGTGCAGTGGGCGACCGCGGAAGTAGGTGACGCCGCGCCCCGGTTCGAGCTCCAGCATCAGCCGCAGCGCGGTGGTCTTGCCCGACCCCGGCTCGCCCAGGAGCGCGGTGACGGTTCCCGGGCGGGCCTCGAAGGTGAGGTCGTCCACGAGGGGCGGGAGGTTTCGACGGGGTCTGCTGGTGAGTCCGATGGCCTGGAGCATCGCTTCTCTCGCGGGGGGTGAGACCGCTCTGCGGCAGAGTGAATACCCTAAGCAAGATAACGCGATATGTCCGATTTTCGCCGTATCTGGTGTACGGGCGCGGTCGTGTCGGCGCTGGGGCGTCAGGCTTCCGGGCGCAGCATCGGCGGGTTGAGGAGGGTGGCCCCGCCGGCGCGGAACAGCTGGGCGGGCCGCCCTCCCTGACGGGTCGTCGTCCCCCCGGCCGGCACCAGGAACCCGGGGGTTCCGGTGACCTTGCGGTGGAAGTTGCGCGGGTCGAGGGCCACGCCCCACACGGCCTCGTAGACCCGGCGCAGCTCGCCGACGGTGAACTCGGGCGGGCAGAAGGCGGTGGCGAGGGAGGAGTATTCGATCTTGGAGCGGGCGCGCTCCACACCGTCGGCCAGGATCCGGGCGTGGTCGAAGGCGAGGCCGGAGGCGGCCTCCTGCTCGGCCGCGAGCAGCTCGTCGACGGGGGCCCAGCGGGCGCTGTTGGCGTCTCCGCCGGCCCGGGGGGCGGGCAGGTCCGGGGCGAGCACCAGGTGCGCCACACTGACGACGCGCATCCGCGGGTCGCGCTTGGGGTCGCCATACGTGGCCAGCTGCTCCAGGTGCGCCCCGTTTCCGGCGCCGGGGGCGGCGGGGTCGTGCGCGCACAGTCCCGTTTCCTCGGCGAGCTCCCGGGCCGCGGCCGCCGACAGGTCCTCCTCTCCGCGCACGAAGCCGCCGGGCAGGGCCCAGCGGCCCTGGAACGGCTGTTCACCGCGCCGGACGACGAGGGCACAGAGCGCGTGGCGCCGAACGGTGAGGACGACCAGGTCGACGGTGACGGCGAACGGCGGGAAGGCCGACGGGTCGTAGGGAGACATGCCGCGATCATAGTCGTCTTCCTGACGATAAACAGAGCTTTGGTGATCCCGAAGACGACGACCCGCAGGCTACCCGCCCAGTTGCAGGGCATCTGCCGCCTCCTCCACCATGCCGAGGCCGAGCCGGCTGATCCGCACGGCGAACGGCTCCCCCGCCACCCGCAGGCCCGCGAGGCGCAGGGCGCCGAGGGGCGCGCCGGGCATCGGGACGAGGGCGACCGTGCCCGCGGGGGCGTCGGGGCGGATCCCGGCCAGCGCGGCCAGGGCGTGGACCCCGGCGGCCGCGGCGACCGCGGCCGGGCGGCACGCGGCGGGGTGCGGGAGCGGCGCGCTGCCGGCGGTGCGCTGCTCGGCGGCGTACATCTCGGGCAGCCGGTAGCCGAAGCGCTCGGCGGCGTCGAGCAGTCCCCGCAGCAGGGCGGCGGCCTCCTTCTCGAAGCCGGCCTGGGCGAGGCCGGCGACCGCGACGGCACTCTCGTGCGCCCGCACCGCGCCGGAGCGGTGGCCGAACGGGTTGTGCCCCGGCTCGCGGGCGGCCATGCTGCGCAACCCCCATCCGCAGTCCATCGCGGGGGCGCCGAGCAGGCGGGCGAGCTGCTCGGTGCGGACCCGGTCCAGCAGTCCCGGCGCCAGTAGGCCGCCGCCGAGCAGTCCGGTGTCCAGGAGGTGGGCCGTGGCGCCGGTCAGGCGGGGCAGCGGGCGCCCGTCGGGATGCAGGGCCGCGGCGGGCCGGCCGCCATCCGGACCGTCGATCCAGAACGCCTCCCGGAACCGCGCCCGCAGCGCTGCCGCCCGTTCCTGCCACTCCGCGGCGCCGGGCCGCCCGCATCCGGCGAGCAGGTCGGCGCCGAGCAGTGCGGCCCGGTGCGCATGGGCCTGGGTCTCGCAGCGGCGCGGCCCCGGGTCGGGATCGGCGAGGAACCCGTCCCCGCCGAGGGCGCCGCGCAGCCAGTCCAGGCACCGCTCGGCCGCGGGGAGCAGCCGCTCCACCTCCCCCTGCGGGAGCCCCCAGCGCCGTGCCTCGGCGAGGACGGCGGGGAAGGCGAGCGTGGCCTCGGTGCCGGTGCAGCCGGGCGGCAGGTGGGGGCCGGCCCCGCGCAGGGGACCGGGGATCTTCCCGGCGTCGGGGCCCCGGCCGCCGGTCTGGATCCGGGCCAGGGTGCGCAGGGTGGCCGCGGCGAGCCCGGTCCCGAGGGGCAGCGCCATGCGGGCGGCCCACAGCGACTCCGCCGGGGCCAGTCCGAGCCGCCACGGCACGCCGGCGGCGGCGTAGGCGTCGGCCGGCTCTTCGTGGTCGCGCAGGAGGAGGGCGCCGAGGTCCTCGACGCTGGTCCGGAACCAGGTCTCGGCCCGCGGGTCGTCCCCCTCGGCCCGGGCGTCGGCCAGCGGGTTCGCCACCTGCCCGGCCGGGGCCCGGGAGGCGCGGGCCTGGCCGGTGCGCAGTTCGATGGTGCGGGACTCCCCGGGCCCCAGTTCGAGTTGCCAGCGCAGCAGGCCCGAGGAGGCGAGGGCGTCGTCCGGGGCCGGTTCGGCGGTGGTGACGGCCTGGGCCTCCCCGGTGCTCCAGCGCAGCCCGGCCGCATGCACGCCTGCGGGCAGTTCCGGGCCGGCCCGGCCAGCGGCGACCGCGGCCAGCTGGGCGAGGTCGGTACCGAGCCGGATCTCCACCGGCAGCCGCAGCGGACGGGAGGCGAAGCTGCGCAGGGTGATCCGCTCGGTGCCGTCCGCGTGCCGCACCCGCTCGACGCCGATGTCGGGGTCGGGGCCCGCCTCGGCGCCGGTGCGGACGGTGGCGGTGAACGCCGCCCGGTCGGCGCCGAGGCTGCGCCCCTGCACCGCGACCGGGTCCCGGCCGCCGACCCGCAGCACGCAACGGGACAGCAGCCGGCGCCCCGAGCGGTAGATCCCGTCGAGCCCGTGCCCGGTCAGCTGGCCGTGCTCGGGCGAGATGACCAGGCAGGGCGCCGAGACGCAGATGACGGCGGCGTGCACGGGCGGCAACTCGGGCCTGCGGGCGGGAGGTACGGGAGGGGCCATGGGTCGCCTTGTCTGGAGGCTCTGCGCCCGGTCCGGTTGCACCGGGCGGCACGGCCGGGCCCGGGCCACCCTCCAGGGGAACGCCCTCGCCCCCGCCCGGGTCACGGGGACCGCCGCCGACCGGGTCTGCGGCCCGCGGTGCCCGCCCTGGGGCCGCCGTACCGGCTCCGCGGCCGGGCGCCGCCCTCCGGGATCCCGCCGGACACCGCCCCCGCAGCGGTGCCCGGCCTGCCGGCCGGCGGTGCGCGCCGCGTTCACCGGTCGCTCCGTGCGGTGCGGCGGGGGTCGCGCCGGGCCGGCTTGCGCTCGCGGCGGCCGGGCGGGCGCACGGTGGGGCGGCGCTTGCCGCCGGGCTCGCGGCGCTGCCGCTCGGCCCGCAGGCAGGCCCGCAGGCCCTCCGGGTCGATGCCTTCGTTGCAGGCGTGGTGGAGCAGTTGGGCGAAGCGGTACTCGGCGTCCGCCTGCAGGGCCATCCCGAAGGCGATGCGGGCGGTCGGCTCGTCCCCGGTGGACCACGAGACCCAGCCGGCGAGGGTCAGCGGGGCCGCCGCATGCTCCCCGTAGGCGCCGACGCACCGCCTGGCCAGCGCCCGCCACAGGCGCAGGGCGGGGGCCGCCTCCTCGTCCTCCATCCACTCGGCCGCGACGTCTCGGGTCTCGCGGTCCTGCAGGCCGAGGATCAGCGCGGCGGCCTCGTCGTGCCCGAGGAGGGCGTCGTCCCAGTCGTCCGCACAGGGGCCGCCCTCGACGGGGGGTGCGAGGGTCAGGCGCCGCATGAGGGTGCGGGCCAGGGTGACGGTCTCGGCGCCGACCTCCTGCCGGGTGGCCCCGTCGAGGATCTTCGGCACGAGCTCGGCGGCCGCCCGGTCCAGGGCCAGTTCCATCTCCCGCGCGACCGGCCCGCGCAGCGGTGCGAGCCGGCCTTCCAGCTCCCGCAGGGAGCCGCGGATCCTCAGCCCGGCGAAGGTGGCCGCCGCGGCCGCGACCGAGGTGCCGCCGGCAGCCAGCGCAGTGCCCTCGGCGGGGCAGCAGCGCTCGTCGGGGCAGCAGTACGACCAGTACCGGCCCGCGGAGAGGCACAGGGCCTCCAGGACGGGCACGTCCAGCGCCCCGCAGGCCAGCCGGATCCGCTGCGCCAGCGGCCGCAGCCGGGTCATCACCCGCTGGCCGCTCTCCCCCGCGGCCGGGTCCTGGCAGAGGAAGACGATGATCCCGTCGGGCTTGCCGGCGCGCCGCTCGCTGCCCTGGACCAGGCATTCGGCGACCTGCCGGGCGGTGTCCTCCCATTCCGCCGGGGACGGGGGGATGCCGAGGCGGAGCCGGCCGCCGAAGCGCCCGCCCTCCCCGTGCACGGCGACCAGGACGAGGGAGTCGGTGGGGTGGAACCCGAGCATGTAGGGCAGGGCGTCGGCCAGTTCGGCCGGACTGCGCAAGGTGATCTGGGGTTCGGCCGGTGAGCCGGAGGGGCTGATGCAGGGCCGTCCGGACGGGGTGCGAGGTGCGTGGTTGTTCGTCATGCCCCGACGGTCCCGCGCACCCGCCGATCCCGAAAGGGCTGTGGATAACTCTGTTGATCATTCAACGTCCACAGGTGCGCGCCGCCATTGGCGCGATGTCGGAGGCATCGGGTTGCATGGGGGCATGAACGCAGACCTGAGGTCCTCGGCCGACTCCGTACTCGCCCGTTTGGTGGGCGACCCCACGGGCAGCGCACGCCTGCGCGAGGACCAGTGGCGCGCCATCGAGGCCCTCGTCGCGCACAAGCGGCGCGCCCTGGTGGTCCAGCGCACCGGCTGGGGCAAGTCAGCGGTGTACTTCGTCGCGACCTCGCTGCTGCGGGCCGCCGGCGCCGGCCCCACCGTGATCGTCTCCCCCCTGCTCGCGCTGATGCGCAACCAGGTCGAGGCCGCCGCCCGCGCCGGGATCCACGCCCGCACGATCAACTCGGCCAACCCCGAGGAGTGGGAGCAGATCCAGGCGGAGGTCGCGGCGGGCGAGGTCGACGTCCTGCTCGTCAGCCCCGAGCGGCTCAACAACCCGGACTTCCGCGACCAGGTGCTCCCCAAGCTCTCCGCCGCGACGGGTCTGCTCGTGGTGGACGAGGCGCACTGCATCTCCGACTGGGGGCACGACTTCCGCCCCGACTACCGGCGCCTGCGCACCATGCTGGCCGACCTGCCGCCGGGCGTCCCGGTGCTGGCGACGACCGCCACGGCCAATGCCCGGGTGACCGCGGACGTCGCCGAGCAGCTGGGCACCGGAGCCGGCACGGACGCGCTGGTTCTGCGCGGCCCGCTGGACCGCGAGAGCCTGAGCCTCGCCGTGCTGTCGCTGCCGGACGCGGCGCACCGGCTCGCCTGGCTCGCCGACCACCTCGGCGAGCTGCCGGGCTCCGGCATCATCTACACGCTGACGGTGGCCGCCGCCGAGGAGGTCACCGCCTACCTGCGCCACCGCGGGCACACGGTGGCCTCGTACACGGGCAAGACGGAGAACGCCGACCGCCAGCAGGCGGAGGACGACCTCCAGGCCAACCGCGTCAAGGCCCTCGTGGCGACCTCCGCCCTGGGCATGGGCTTCGACAAGCCCGACCTGGGCTTCGTGGTGCACCTGGGTTCGCCCTCCTCGCCGATCGCCTACTACCAACAGGTGGGCCGCGCCGGCCGCGGCGTGGAGCATGCGGAGGTACTGCTGCTGCCGGGCCGGGAGGACGAGGCCATCTGGCAGTACTTCGCCTCGGTCGCCTTCCCGCCGGAGGAGCAGGTGCGGCGCACCCTCGACGTGCTGGCGCAGGCGGGCCGCCCGCTGTCGCTGCCCGCTCTGGAACCGCTGGTGGACCTGCGGCGCACCCGCCTGGAGACCATGCTCAAGGTCCTCGACGTGGACGGGGCGGTGCACCGGGTCAAGGGCGGGTGGACCGCGACCGGCGAGCCGTGGGTGTACGACGCCGAGCGCTACGCGTGGGTGGCCCGCCAGCGGGCCGCGGAGCAGCAGGCCATGCGGGACTACGCGGCGACCTCGGGCTGCCGCATGGAGTTCCTGCGTCGCCAGCTGGACGACGAGCAGGCCGCCCCGTGCGGGCGCTGTGACAACTGCGCCGGCGCCCGCTTCACGGCGGACGTCTCCAGTACGGCACTGGACACCGCCCGCGGCGAGCTCGGCCGCCCCGGCGTGGAGTTGGAGCCGCGCAAGATGTGGCCGACCGGGCTCGCCGCCGTCGGCGTCGACCTCAAGGGCCGCATCCCCGCGGCGGAGCAGGCCTCCACGGGACGGGCGCTCGGTCGGCTCTCCGACATCGGCTGGGGCAACCGGCTGCGCCCGATGCTCGCCGCGGGGGCCCCTGACCAGCCGATCCCGCCGGACGTGGCGCAGGCGGTGGTGGCGGTCCTCGCCGACTGGGCCCGGGGGCCGGGCGGTTGGGCGTCCGGCGCCCCCGACGCGTCCGCCCGGCCGGTCGGCGTGGTGTTCCTGCCCTCGCGCAGCCGGCCGCAGCTCATCGGCTCGCTGGCCGCCCGGATCGCGGAGGTCGGCAGGCTTCCGCTGCTCGGTGCGCTCGCGTACACCGACCGGGTCCCGGAGTTCGGCCTGCCCTCTTCCAACAGCGCCCAGCGGGTGCGCGGGCTCCACCAGGCCCTGGAGGTTCCCCCGGCGCTGGCCGCGACGCTGGCCGAGGCGGCGGGTCCGGTTCTCCTCGTCGACGACCGCTCGGAGAGCGGCTGGACGCTCGCGGTGGCCGCCCGGCTGCTGCGGCAGGCAGGGGCGAAGGAGGTGTTTCCGCTGGTACTCGCGCTCCAGCCATAGCCGTTTGAGTCATCCTCAGCGCGGCGGGGCAAGGATATGAACGGCATACCGGCGAATTCCGGTCGGCCGCGCCAATTGCTCGTTGCCGCATGCTCGCAGGCCACGCGAGAATCGGAGTGCTCCCGCTCGGCTCGACGGCACTCCCTGGGCCGTGCTGCGGCGCGCCCGCACGTCAGCTGTGCCCGTCCGCGGGCGAGTACCCGAAGGGAGGACCGTGGCCTTCGGATTCGCCCCGCCCTCGACGACGTCACTGACGACGACCGGCGGCGCCAGCCGGCACGGAAGACTGCTGGAGCCCGCCGAGTGGACGGCGGCGGGCATTCCCCTGCTGACCAATCCCCGCGAGGTCGTCAGCGGACTGCACTCCCGGCACGACCCGAGCCCCTCGACGGCGGTCATAGCCGTCCTCGGCCCGGAGGAACGGCTCGTGGCCAGCGCCTCGTTCGTCCCGCGGTCGGCCTCCGCCGACGGCTGGGACTACCGCAACGCCCTGCTGGCCGCCCTGCGCCGGGTCATCCCCCACGACCTGCGGCGCCGCACGCCGGTCCGCACGGCGGTGCTGATGTACTGCCGCGAGGGCGACGAGCGGTGGACCGAGGAGGACGGCGCCTGGATGTGGGGGCTGCGGGACGCCTGCACCCTCCACGGGCTGCGCTGCGGGGCGTACATCACGCTGACCCGAGGCGGCTGGCAGGTGCTCGGCGAGGGCCGGGGCGGCCGGCACCCCAGCTCGGATTCACGGCCCGAACGGCTCGGCGACACCGGGGCCGACTTCCCCCCGGTGAACCTGCGCACCGGGGGCGGCGCGGCCGAGGCCCTGCGCCGTACCGCTGCCCGCTGACACCGCGCTGCGCCGAGGCGCCCCTCGCCGAGCGGCCGTACGCCGGTACACGCCCGCCGTCCCGCGACGGCGACGGCGACGACTGCTACAGCCGCACCCCGTGCCACCCGCCGCGACGGCGGTGTCGGCCCCGCCACCGCGCACGTCCGGCGTGCATCCGGGCAGGCGTCGCGGCCGTACACCCCGGGAGCGGGCGTACGGCGGTCGGGCCGAGGGCTTCAGCGGGGCCGGCACCCGGCCAGCCCCGCCCCTCGCCCGCACCGGGTCACGGGGCGTCAGACGCCCGCGCCCAGTACGGAGTTGATCTCCTTCGGGTCGCCGCAGACGATCAGCAGCGCACCGGCCCGCGCGAGCGCGGCGGGCAGTGCCGCGGCGGCCGCTTCGGCAGGTCCGCCGTTGGCCGCGAAGACCACGACGGGACGGCCCGCAGCGCGCTCGACCTGCGCCGCGTCCGCGTAGAAGACGTCGTCCCCGGCGTCGTGCAGGGCCCAGTACGCGGCCTCGCCGAAGGACAGCTCGTGGGCGGCCCACGGGTGCAGGTCGCCGGTGGTGAGAACCAGGACGTCACCGGGAGCGCGCCCGGTGTCGAGCAGCAGGTCGACGGCCTCTTCGGCCGCGTCCAGCGCACCCTGGGCGGAGGCCGGGATCAGCTGGATCTGCGGAACCGCCGCGGAGACGGACGGTGCGGCGGTGGCGGGAACGGACCCGGGGGCGGCCTGTGGTGCCCGCTGCGCGGGCGGTGCGGGCCGGGCGGGGCCGGGGCGCCCGGGCCGCGGGACGGCGGCGGGACGCGGACCAGGTACGGGGCGGGGGGTCGGCGCGGTGCGGCTCGCGGCCGGCGTGACGCGGGGACCCTGGGCACTCTCGTGAATCTGAGGCTCCTCGTGGGTGAGAGGCATGAGTGGGTGACTTTCAAACACCGGTACGAAACGTACCGGCCGGTGGCACGTGGGTGCGATCAGAAATCGAAGCCGAGTTGGCCTCCGTTTTCCAGTTCCATCGACTCCTCGCTGCGGCGGACCTTCTTCAGGTGGCGCCAGCGCGGCAGGGCGTCGAGGTAGGACCACGAGAGCCGGTGGTACGGGGTGGGACCCAGCTCCTCGAGCGCCGCCCGGTGCACGGGCGAGGGGTATCCGGCGTTGTCGCCGAAGCCGAAGACCTCGAAGCCGCCGCCCTGCGTGCTCAGTTCGGCCATCATCCGGTCGCGCCGGACCTTGGCGATGACGGAGGCGGCTGCGACGGCCACGCACGACTGGTCCCCCTTGATCACCGTACGGACCTGCCAGGGTGAGCCGAGGTAGTCGTGCTTGCCGTCGAGGATCACCGCGTCGGGCCGGACCGGCAGCGCCTCCAGCGCGCGCTCCGCGGCCAGCCGCAGTGCCGCGGTCATCCCCAGCTCGTCGATCTCCTCCGGGGAGGCGTGTCCCAGGGCGTATGCGGTGACCCAGGCCTCCAGGACCTCGAGGAGGGCGTCGCGCCGCCTCTGCGTCAGCAGCTTCGAGTCGGTGAGCCCTGCGGGCGGGCGGCGCAGTCCGGTGATCGCCGCGCACACGGTGACCGGACCGGCCCAGGCCCCTCGTCCGACTTCGTCGACCCCGGCGATGACCTTGGCGCCGGTGGTTGCGCGGAGGGAGCGTTCGACGGTGTGGGTGGGTGCTTCGTACGGCATGGCGCCAGTTAGGTTACGCCGCCCCGAGCCGCCTGCACACCCCGGCCCGGGCACAGTGGGCGCGGCGGCTCACGGACTGCGCTGCGGCCCCCTCACCCGGTCGGGCCTTTCCTCGGCGCCCGGATCCCCTCCTTCGCTTCCGCACATCTTCGGGCGATGCATCAGGCATCACCGCAAGGACGTCCAGCGCAAACGGACCCGCCTCATCCGTTCGCCCATCACCCCTGTCAATCCCCTGCCACAGAAGATCCCCGATCATCCGGTTCGCGGCTGGCGCAGCCCCACCCGGATCGCGCCCGTGCACGCCGCACAGGGATGGGATCGCATTCGTGAAGGACCACACGGAGCGTCTGACCGTCGGGCGACCGCATGCCGCCCACACCCGCAATCGCAGCCAAAGCCACGGCCACAGCGGCACAGCCCGCCCCGGACCCACCCGCAGTCCGGGACCTCACCGATCGGCGTCCCAAGGCCGCGTCGGAAATCGCCCGTTCGAGTTCCGGGGCCGCCTGCACACCCGCGCGCCGTGCGTCTGTGCCGTCACTGCCGTCATAGCCGTCACAGCCGGCCCACGTGCCCCTCGCACGCATTTTCCGCCATGGCGAACGGTTGTCTCCGGTTACGGCTGCCTCCTACGGTGGCCCCCGGTGAACGGATGCGTTCACTCTTTCACTACGGGGGGTTCCATGGTGAAAAGCCAACAACTGGCCGCGGCCCGGATACCCGGCGCGGCCCGCCGCGAGGGCCGTCCCGGCGTGGCACTCGTCGTCATCGCCGCATGCCAGCTCATGGTCGTGCTCGACGCGACGATCGTGAACATCGCGCTCCCGCACATCCAGACCGCCCTCGCCTTCTCCACCACCGACCTCTCCTGGGTGATCAGCGCCTACACGCTGGCCTTCGGAGGTCTGCTGCTCCTCGGCGGCCGGGCCGGCGACATCCTCGGCCGCAGGCGGGTGTTCCTGACCGGAATCCTGCTCTTCACGCTGGCATCGCTGCTGGGCGGCTTCGCCCAGGAGCCGTGGCAGCTGCTGGCCGCCCGCGCCCTGCAGGGGGTCGGCGGGGCCATCGCCTCGCCCACCTCGCTGGCCCTGATCACCACGACCTTCGCCGAAGGCCCCGAACGCAACCGCGCCTTCGGCGTGTTCGCCGCCGTCTCGGCGGGAGGCGGCGCCATCGGCCTGCTGGCCGGCGGCATGCTGACCGAGTGGCTGGACTGGCGCTGGGTCCTGTTCGTCAACGTCCCCATCGGTGTCCTGATCGCCGTCCTGACCCCGCTCTACATCGCCGAGTCCGAGCGCCACCCGGGCCGCTTCGACATCGCCGGGGCGCTCACCTCGACCGGCGGCATGGCCTCGCTCGTCTACGGGTTCATCCGCGCCTCGGAGGACGGCTGGCGGGACGGGCTCACCCTCGTGTCGTTCACCGCCGCCGCGGTCCTGCTCGGGCTGTTCGCGGTCATCGAGTCCCGGGCCCAGGACCCGATCGTCCCGCTGCGGATGTTCGCCGACCGGAACCGGGCCGGCACCTATCTGATCATGCTGGGCCTCGCGGCCGCGATGTTCGGCATGTTCTTCTTCATCGTCCAGTTCGTACAGAACGTCCTGGACTTCTCCCCGATCGAGGCCGGATTGGGCTTCCTTCCGGTCACCGCGGCGATCATCACCGCCGCAGGCCTCTCGCAGCGCCTGCTCCCCCGGTTCGGCCCCAAGCCGTTCATGGTCGCCGGATCGGGCCTGACCGGCATCGGGCTGGCCTGGCTGGCGTTCATCCGCACCGACAGCTCGTACGTCTCCGGCGTCCTCGGGCCGATGCTGCTGTTCGGCTTCGGCATGGGCCTGAACTTCGTGACGCTCACCCTCACCGCCGTCTCGGGGGTCGCCCGGCAGGAGGCGGGCGCGGCCTCGGGGCTGCTCAACGCCAGCCAGCAGGTGGGCGGCTCGCTGGGCCTGTCGATCCTGGTGACCGTCTTCGGCACGGCCGGCCGCACCGAGGCCGAGAAGCAGGCCGCGGACTTCGCCGCCCGCGCCGACGCCGCCCAGCTGGCCGCCTTCGAGCAGACCGGGCGGCTGCCCGACCCCTGGGGGGACGTCGTCCTCACGCAGGGCATGGCGACGGCCTTCCTCGCGGCCGTCGCCATGGCCGGCCTCGCCCTGGCGACGGCGCTGCTGGTCATCCGGGTACGCAAGAGCGACCTGGCGGCCCTCGCCGGAGCAGCCGCCGAATCGGGACCGCCGGCCTGAGCCCGGCGGCCGCGGCCGGCGCCGCCGGACGGCCGGGGCCGCCGGACGGCCGGGCTCGGGAGCGCCGTGCCCGAACCGCGCCCGCTGCTAGCCCATGCTGCGCGCGAAGGTCCCCAGCCGCGAGCAGACCTCGTACGAGGCGGTCACCGGCCGCGAGTCGAGGATCCTGCGGGCCCGGTACTCGCCGAGGCTCATCGCGTACCACGGCACCCGGCCCGCCTTGGACAGGTCGTCGTTGATGCCGCGCAGCGCGCAGGAGCGATGGGGTTCGGGCAGCCGGTCCAGTGCCGGCACCGCGTCCGCCGACAGCGACTGGAAGTACGCCAGGTCGATCTTGCCGGTCCGGTGGAAGCGGTCCGCGTTGTTCTCGGCGACCATGCCGTCGGGCGAGAGCAGCCCGAAGGCGAGGACGGTGGCGGCCGCGCTGGCCGCCACCGCGCGCGGCAGCCAGCGCGCCCCGAAGGCGCCCGCGGCCATGATCAGGACGATGACCGCGCCCAGCCACAGTTCCATCGCGGCCACCGACAGCCGCAGCCGGGTCAGCCCGTACGCCTCCACGTACAGGTCCATGCGGCGCAGCGCGGAGGCGACCACGACCAGGGTGAGCACGCACAGGGTGCCGAGGACGGCGCGGACCAGCCGCCGGTCGCCGGATCCGGTGCGCGGGGCCCAGCGCAGTGCGAGCGCGATCACCGCGAGGGTGAGGAGGGTGGCCCACAGCAGCTGCCAGAAGCCTTGGCGGGCGTATTCGGCGTAGGTGAGCCCGGTGCTGCGCAGGACCTTGTCGTAGCCGCCGAACAGGACGGCCAGCTGGACCGCGTTGAAGCCGGCGAAGAGCAGGTCGAGCACGATGAGCGGAAGCGCCCATTCGACCCGGGAGCGGGGCTTGCCGGGGGCCGGCCGGATCCGGTCCCAGCGCGAGGGGGCCGCGGCGGTACGGGCGAGGGCCAGCGCGAGGACGGCCCCGACCGCGAAGAGCACCAGGCGCACCGGCCCGTCACCGACGGAGACGTCGGGGGCCAGCCCGCTCAGCAGGTCCGCGAAGGCGGCGTCGGCGGAGGCGAACAGGGCGCCGAACAGCACCAGCAGGACCGCGGCCACGCCGACCGCCTTGGCGACGGGCACGAAGCGCGCCCGGTCGACGCCGCTGCCGCGCGAGCGCAGCCCGGTCCAGGCCCAGTGGCTGCCGGTCACAAGGGAGTCGACGAGGCCCAGCGGACTGAGCAGCACACCGGCCCAGGTGCGGCTGCCGTGCAGGGCCAGCGCACCGGTGAGGACGGCGGCGAGCAGGGCGAGCGTGGCCGGCCAGCCGGCGTCGCGCAGCGCGGGCACGGCGAGCAGGGCCCAGGCCACGGTCCAGGGGTGTGCCGTGCGGCGGGCGGTGCGCGCGGCGGCGTACGCGGCGGCGACGGCCGGCACCGCGGCGAGCAGCAGGCCGAGGCCGAGGCCGTCGCCGAGGAAGAGGGCCGCGGCGAGGCCGGCGGCGCCTGCGGAGACCAGCACCGCCGTGGGCACGGGCGCGGCCTCGGCGGGCTCTGCGGCCGTGGCCCAGCGCAGCGGCGCGACGGACCAGGCGCCCTTGCGGGCCCGGTCCTGCCGGGTCCGATAGGCCTGCCAGGCCCGCGGATCCCATCCGGCAGGCACGGCGTCCGGGGCGGGGCCGGCCTGGCCCGGGGCGTGAGCGCCTGCCCCGCCGGCGGTACGGGCGGCCGCGGCCGACGGGTCGGCGGATGCGGCTAGGGCTCGTGATGCGAGTGGGTCTGCTGCTGCGGCTGGGTCTGCGGCTGCCGGGGCGGCGGACGCGGCCGGGGCACCTGCGGCTTCGCCCCCGCCGGCTGGGTCGGCCGCGCCGGCCACGTCGTCGGAGTGGGCGTCCGCCGCTCCGCGGGCGTTCTCTGACATCGGGTTCCCCTCCCTGTCAGCCGCCTCGTGGAACCATGGGGCGGCGAGGCGGACAGGGTAGGCCCGTGACGTGCGGCTTTACCGGCGCTTGGGCAGGCCTGTGGCAGGACCGTGACAATCTGCTCGGCGGCACGCCCGCTGCCACGGCGCCGTCGGCGGCGGGCGTCGTCGGGGGCGCGCCCGCGTCAGACCGCGTCAGACGGCCGGGGTCCGGGGCAGCCAGCCCGGGAGGTCCTCCGTCCGGGCCAGCCAGGCGGCCGGCAGCATGTCCTCCCCGCGCCCGCCCAGCACCCCGCCCACGATCGCGCAGGTGGTGTCGACGTCACCGCCCACCTGCGCGGTGGTCCAGAAAGCCCGCTCGTAGTCGTCCAGCGAACGGGCAGCCGACCACAGGGCGAACGGCACGGTGTCGTGGGCGCTGGTGCGCCGGCCGCAGCCGAGGACCGCCGCCACCGTGGTCGCGTCCCCGTAGTCGAGCATGTCCCGCGCCCGGCGCAGTCCGGCGCCGACCGCGCTGCGCGGCACGAGGGCGATCACGTTGTCCAGCAGGTCGGCGGCCGTGGGCGGGCCCAGCGGATCCGCCGCGAACGCCGCCGCCGCCGCGACGGCCATCGCCCCGCAGACCGCCTCGCGGTGCTGGTGGGTGGTGTAGGCGGAGATCTCCGCCTGATGGGTGGCCTGCTCCGGGTCGTCGGCGTACCAGGCGCCGAGCGGCGCGATGCGCATGGCCGCGCCGTTGCCCCACGACCCCTGCCCGTTGAACAGCTCGGCGGCCAGGGTGCGCCAGTCCTCGCCCTCCCGGATCAGGCGGAGCATCCGGTTCACGGCGGGACCGTAGCCGCGGTCGAAGTCGTGGTGGTGGGCGAAGGAGTTGGCGAGGGCGTCCTGGTCGATGCGTCCGTGCTCGGCGAGGACCGCAACGACCGAGCAGGCCATTTCGGTGTCGTCGGTCCACTGCCAGGTCCCGGGGCCGGCGGGCAGCTCGCGGCGCTTGAGCAGGGGGTAGTTCACGGGGACGAAGTACTGGGAGCCCAGGGCGTCCCCCAGGGCCAGCCCGCGGAGGCTGGCGAGGGCGCGTGCGTAGCGCCTTTCGGAAGAGGAGTCAGCGGTCATTGCGCGTCACTTTAGCCGTCCAGGTCGTAAGGCTCGGGTGTGGTCCACCGCTCAAACGGGCGGTCCATCCGGTAGCGGCCGTCCGGCCCGAGCAGGAGCATGCGGTACTCGCCGTTGCCCGGGTTGGACAGGGCCTCGAATTCGGCCACGGACCAGTGGAACCAGCGCATGCAGAACAGGCGCATGGTCAGCCCGTGCGTCACGAGCAGCACGTTCGGCGGGTGGTCCGGTGCCTCGAAGCTGCGGTGGAGGCTCTCCAGGAAGGAGCCCACCCGGTCGTAGACGTCCGCGCCCGACTCGCCTTGCGCGAAGCGGTAGAAGAAGTGGCCGTAGGCGTCGCGGTAGGCCTTCTGCAGGCGCACGTCGTCGCGGTCCTGCCAGTTCCCCCAGTCCTGCTCGCGCAGCCTGGGCTCCTCGCGCACCCGGACCCGCGCGGGGTCGAGGCGCAGCTCCCGGAAGGTCTGCAGGGTCCGGCGGTAGGGAGAGACGTACGCGCTGATGCGCTCGTCCCCGAAGATCTCACGCAGCTTCTCGCCGGCCTGCGCGGCCTGCTCGCGGCCGCGCCGGGTCAGCCGCAGGGCGTGGTCGGGCTCCCGCTCGTACACCGTGTCGTCGACATTGCCCTCCGATTCCCCGTGCCGGACAAGGACGATGCGCCGTGGTCGTACCATCCCACGACCCTATGCGGCCGGTGGCGCGCCCTGCATCCGGGCGCGCCGGTCGGCCTTCCGCTCTCCCTACGGTCATACCGTCCAGGCCGATTCGAGGTCGACGACGTCGCCGGTGAGGGCCTCGACGTCGGCCTCGGTCTGCGCGCGCAGGCCGAGGCGCTCGACCCGCTCCTGGCGGTACTTGCCGTGCTCGGCGGCGGCGTGCCACATGGACAGCACCAGGAACTCCCGGCCGGGGGCCTCCCCGAAGAGGCCGCGGATCATGCCGGGCGACCCGGCCATGGCCGGGTTCCACACCTTCTCCTGCATGAGGGCGAAGTGGTCCACGCGGCCCTCCCGCACCCGGGTGTGCGCCACGCGGACCACGTCGGCATCGGTGAAGCGCGGCTCGAAGCCGGTCTTCACGTCGAAGCGGTGGTCGAACAGGGTGACCCGGGCGTTCGTGTAGGTGCCGGTCTGTGCGGCGGCCAGACGGTCGTACGAGCGCGCCATGAACGAGTCGTAGAAGGAACGGCTCTCCCAGAACGCGAATACATGCGCGACCCCCTGCCTCCCCCGGCTCCAGCCACCGCCCTGTCCCCGGAATCCCGGTTCGCCGGGCAGCCCCGCCCATTTGCGCTGCCCGCGCTCGAACCCGCGTCGGTCCGTCACCGTGCAGCGAATCCACTTGACCAGCACGGCGTCATGGTACGGGCCCGGCGCGGCCGCGGTCAGTCCCCAGCGCGGTTGATCCGCGCCAGGTCCTCTACGTCCCGCTCGCCCAGCCGAAGCCCGAACTCCCGCTCGAGCACGGCGAGGAGCTCGCCGGGGGCGACGTGCTCGGACTCGGTGCGGCCGTCGGGATACAGGCGGGTGAGCTCGCTGCCGACGAGCGCCGTGCGGACGGCGTCGCCCGGCCGCTGCACGATCACCTGCCCGATGAAGGCGGAGCGGGGGTGCGAGGAGCTGTAGTGGTTGAGCAGGACGTAGTCGACGGGGTGGTAGCGCTGCGGTGAGAAGGCGTACAGGTCCCGCCAGCTCCGGCCGCGCCGCATGGACAGCGCGAGGATGCCGTCCTCCTCCTCGCGCACGGCGTACGTCCACTCCCCCTGCGTGCTCTCGGTTCCCGGGCGCGCGAGCGGGACGGGCTCGCGCGGCCCCTGGTGGCCGAACCCGGTGTCGCACAGCCAGGGTTCACCCTCCACGGTGGCGACGAGGACGGCGTGCGTCACCGGCAGGAGGGTGTCGCCCCGGGTGCGGTTGCGGGCGCCGCGCCCGGAGACCTCGAAGCCGATCCGCTCCAGGGCGGCGGCCAGCAGCAGGTTCTGCTCGTAGCAGTAGCCGCCGCGGCGGCCGTGCACGAGCTTGTCCTCGATGTCCTTGACGTCCAGCCCGACGGGGCGGCCGAACAGCACGTCCAGGCTCTCGAAGGCGATCGCACCGGTGTGGGCCCGGTGCACTGCGTACAACGTCGCGAGGTCCGGCCGGAGTTCCCCGTCGTCGCCGACGGGTCCGTCGTACCCGATCCGTGCCAGATACGCGTCGAGATCCAGCTCGTCACCGCTCCACATGACTCCCCCGCTCCCCGTGTCTTCGCTCTCGAAGCCGCGGGGCGCCTGTGCACCCCGCTGCCCACCATGATCGGCACGACGGCTCTGCACGCCAACCGCCGGCCTCCCCCGACGCCACCGACACCGAAGGGGACCGACCACCGGTCGGTCCCCTTCGTGCCGTCTTGCCCGGCCGCCTGCGCGGCTACCCGGCCGACGGGCGGATCAGCGGATCAGCAGGTCAGCTGCAGCCGCTGGTCGAGCCGCAGCCCTCGCAGATGTAGCAGGAGCCGGCGCGCTGCATCTTCGTACCGCAGGAGAAGCAGAGCGGGGCGTCCGCGGAGACGCCGAGCTGCATCTCCACGAGCTCGGCGCTGGAGTGCGCCGTCTTCGGGGCCGGGACCGACACGGGCTGCGCCTGCGGGGCCGCGGGGACGGCCGTCAGCGGGGCGGACTGGGCCAGGGACTCCGTGTCGACCTCCTCCTCGAGCGGCTCGTAGGAACCGGTGTCGAGGTGGCGCTGGCGCTCCTCGGCGGTGTGGATGCCGAGCGCCGAGCGGGTCTCGAAGGGCAGGAAGTCCAGGGCCAGGCGGCGGAAGATGTAGTCGACGATCGACTGCGCCATCCGCACGTCCGGGTCGTCGGTCATGCCGGCCGGCTCGAAGCGCATGTTAGTGAACTTCGAGACGTACGTCTCCAGCGGCACGCCGTACTGGAGGCCGACCGAGACGGCGATGGAGAAGGCGTCCATCATGCCCGCGAGGGTGGAGCCCTGCTTGGACATCTTCAGGAAGACCTCGCCGAGACCGTCGTCCGGGTAGGAGTTGGCGGTCATGTAGCCCTCGGCGCCGCCGACCGTGAAGGAGGTGGTGATGCCCGGGCGGCCCTTGGGCAGGCGCTTGCGGACGGGGCGGTACTCGATGACCTTCTCGACCGCCGCGCGGATCGTCTCCTCGGCCTTCTCGGTGACCTCGGCCTCCTCCTCCTCCTTCTTCTTGGCGGAGAGCGGCTGGCCGACCTTGCAGTTGTCGCGGTAGATCGCGAGCGCCTTGACGCCCATCTTCCACGCCTCGAAGTAGATCTCCTCGATCTCCTCGACGGTCGCCGACTCCGGCATGTTGACCGTCTTCGAGATCGCGCCGGAGATCCACGGCTGGATCGCGGCCATCATGCGCACGTGGCCCATCGGGGAGATGGAGCGCTCGCCCATGGCGCAGTCGAAGACCTCGTAGTGCTCGGTCTTCAGGGCGGGGGCGTCGATGACGTTGCCGTGCTCGGCGATGTGGGCGACGATCCCCTCGATCTGCTCCTCCTGGTAGCCCAGGCGGCGCAGGGCCTGCGGGACGGTGCCGTTGACGATCTGCATCGAGCCGCCGCCGACGAGCTTCTTGAACTTCACCAGCGCCAGGTCCGGCTCGACACCGGTGGTGTCGCAGGACATCGCCAGACCGATGGTGCCGGTCGGCGCGAGGACGGAGGCCTGGGAGTTGCGGAAGCCGTTCTTCTCGCCGAGGCGCAGGACGTCCTGCCAGGCCTCGGTCGCCGCGGCCCAGATCGCGTTGTCCAGGTCCTCGGTGCGCGGAGCCGCCGCGTTGGCGTCGGCGTGCTGCTTCATGACGCGCTTGTGGGCGTCCGCGTTGCGGGCGTAGCCGTCGTACGGGCCGACGATGGCGGCCAGCTCGGCGGAGCGCTTGTACGCGGTGCCGGTCATCAGCGAGGTGATGGAGGCGGCGAGGGTGCGGCCGCCGTCGGAGTCGTACGCGTGGCCGGTCGCCATCAGCAGGGCGCCGAGGTTGGCGTAGCCGATGCCGAGCTGGCGGTAGGCGCGGGTGTTCTCGCCGATCTTCTGCGTCGGGAAGTCCGCGAAGCAGATGGAGATGTCCATGGCGGTGATGACGAGCTCGACGACCTTGGCGAAGCGCACGGCGTCGAAGGACTGGTTGCCCTTGCCGTCGTCGTTGAGGAACTTCATCAGGTTCAGCGAGGCGAGGTTGCAGGACGTGTTGTCCAGGTGCATGTACTCGCTGCACGGGTTCGACGCGGTGATGCGGCCGGACTCGGGGCAGGTGTGCCAGTGGTTGATCACACCGTCGTACTGGATGCCCGGGTCGGCGCAGGCCCACGCGGCCTCGGCCATCTTGCGGAAGAGGGCCTTGGCGTCGACCTGCTCGATGACCTCGCCGGTCATGCGGGCGCGCAGGCCGAAGGTGGTGCCGTTCTCGACGGCCGTCATGAACTCGTCGTTCACGCGGACGGAGTTGTTGGCGTTCTGGTACTGGACGGACGTGATGTCGTCGCCGCCCAGGTCCATGTCGAAGCCCGCGTCGCGCAGGGCGCGGATCTTCTCCTCCTCCTTCACCTTGGTCTCGATGAAGTCCTCGACGTCCGGGTGGTCGACGTCCAGCACGACCATCTTGGCCGCGCGGCGGGTGGCGCCGCCCGACTTGATCGTTCCGGCGGAGGCGTCGGCGCCGCGCATGAAGGAGACGGGACCGGAGGCGTTGCCGCCGGAGGAGAGCAGCTCCTTGGAGGAGCGGATGCGGGAGAGGTTCAGGCCGGCGCCGGAGCCGCCCTTGAAGATCATGCCCTCTTCCTTGTACCAGTCGAGGATCGACTCCATGGAGTCGTCGACGGACAGGATGAAGCAGGCGGAGACCTGCTGCGGCTGGGGCGTGCCGACGTTGAACCACACCGGCGAGTTGAAGCTGAAGATCTGGTGGAGGAGGGCGTACGTGAGCTCGTGCTCGAAGATCTCCGCGTCGGCGGGGGACGCGAAGTAGCCGTAGTCCTCGCCGGCCTTCGTGTAGGTCTTCACGATGCGGTCGATGAGCTGCTTCAGACCGGTCTCGCGCTGCGGGGTGCCGACGGCGCCGCGGAAGTACTTGCTGGTGACGATGTTGACCGCGTTCACCGACCAGAAGTCGGGGAACTCGACGCCGCGCTGCTCGAAGTTGACCGAGCCGTCGCGCCAGTTCGTCATGACGACGTCACGGAGCTCCCAGCTCACCTCGTCGTACGGGTGCACGCCCGGGGTGGTGTGGATGCGCTCGATCCGCAGGCCGCCCTTGGCGGCCTTGGTCCCCTTGGTGCGGGAACCACGTGCCGAGCTGCTCGCCGTCTCTGTCATGCCGCCTGCCTCCCATATGCGGGCAAAAACGCCCTAAAGTGCCAGCGTTATTCCTGGTCCGCGGCACAGTGCTGTGTCTTGTTACGTTTCTTCGCCAGACCGGTCGGGCGGGCCGCGGCGGGATGCGCGGCCGCCGTCCGCTCAGTCGGCGGCGGAGGCGGGCACGGGGACCTGACCGGTCCCGCCGGGCCCGCACTCTTCGGGCTGAGGCCGCGGCACGCGCAGTTCGGCGATGGCGGTCTCGAAGTCTTCAAGGGTGTCGAACGCTTTGTACACGGACGCGAACCGCAGGTACGCGACCAGGTCCAGCTCCTGCAACGGGCCGAGTATGGCCAGACCCACGTCGTGGGTGGTCAGCTCGGCGCTTCCGGTGGCGCGCACCGCCTCCTCGACCCGCTGGCCGAGCTTGGCGAGGGCGTCCTCGGTGACGGGCCGCCCCTGGCACGCCTTGCGCACGCCGGAGATGACCTTGGTACGGCTGAAGGGCTCGGTCACCCCGCTGCGCTTGATCACCATCAGCGAGGCCGTCTCCACCGTCGTGAAGCGACGGGAGCAGTCGGGGCACTGGCGGCGTCTGCGGATCGACGTGCCGTCGTCCGTGGTGCGACTGTCGACGACGCGGCTGTCGGGGTGCCTGCAGAAGGGGCAGTGCATGGTTCCCTCACCCTCCCTCTTGGCACGACTGAATCACCCCACCAGGCACCGGAACGACGGAGACGGGCTCTGTCGGGGGCCTGCGGAGCAGCCACAAGCATATGCGATCCCGGAGACCTCGCGAGACCGCGGACCACTAGTTCTGGGTGGCCGGGCTCATCCAACCACTAGATCTTGGGTTGCGGTGGATTTGGATCGTTCCGCGTGTCGAGGCGTCCGGTCACCGGACACGGGGGCCCGCGGTGCCACACTGGGGGCAGGACCGGAAGCCATCGGCCCGACCGACCCGCCCGGATCCGACCCGGATCCGACCCGGAAGGGTACCGTAAGCCGCGAGCGGACGACCGAACCCGCGTTCGGCCGGTTGATCGCCCATACACCTCTCGATGCGAACACGACGGGCGATCTGCGATTTTTCACTCGAACGTGTGTTTGGCGCAACCTTTCGAAAGCAACTACCGTTGTCCAGCTAGGGAGAACATTTCGAGAGGGGCCGACGTGACCACCACCGCAGACAGTGCCGCCATCACTGCCCAGAACCGCTCCCAGAGCCGACTCGAGCCGGTGCATGCCATGAACGACGCAAGCCCGAACCCGGAGACGGAGGCCCTGCGCCCCGCACGCTCGCTGCCAGGACGACCTCCAGGCATCCGCGCCGACAGCTCCGGGCTCACGGACCGGCAGCGGCGGGTCATCGAGGTCATCCGCGATTCGGTGCAGCGCCGCGGCTACCCGCCGTCGATGCGCGAGATCGGTCAGGCGGTCGGCCTGTCCAGCACCTCCTCCGTCGCCCACCAGCTGATGGCCCTCGAACGCAAGGGCTTCCTGCGCCGCGACCCGCACCGCCCGCGGGCGTACGAGGTCCGAGGCTCGGACCAGCCCAGCTCCCAGCCCACCGACACCACCGGCAAGCCCGCCGCCTCCTACGTTCCCCTCGTCGGCCGGATCGCGGCCGGCGGCCCCATCCTCGCGGAGGAGTCCGTCGAGGACGTCTTCCCCCTCCCGCGGCAGCTCGTCGGTGACGGAGAGCTCTTCGTCCTCAAGGTCGTCGGCGACTCCATGATCGAGGCCGCGATCTGCGACGGCGACTGGGTCACCGTCCGCCGCCAGCCCGTCGCCGAGAACGGCGACATCGTCGCCGCGATGCTCGACGGCGAGGCCACGGTCAAGCGCTTCAAGCGCGAGGACGGCCACGTCTGGCTCCTCCCGCACAACGCGGCCTACCAGCCGATCCCCGGCGACGAAGCGACCATCCTCGGGAAGGTCGTCGCCGTACTGCGCCGGGTCTGATCCCGCGCCCCCTGTCCAGCTCCGGGACCCACTGCGCCGGTCCCGGAGCTGTCCTATGTCCGGCTGCCGGTCACTTCCCGTCGGCGGGTGCCGGTCACTTCCCGTCGGCCCGCGCGGCCGCGTCGATGGCCGCCAGCGAGCGGCGCACCTGGTTGCGGTCCACCGTGTACCAGAAATCCGGCAGCGTGGCCTTCAGGAAGCTCCCGTACCGGGCCGTGGCCAGCCGCGGATCCAGGACCGCCACGACACCCCGGTCACCGGCCGCCCGTACGAGCCGGCCCGCGCCCTGGGCCATGAGCAGAGCCGCATGCGTCGCCGCGACGGCCATGAAGCCGTTCCCGCCGTGCTCCTCGACCGACTTCTGCCGGGCGCTCATCAGCGGGTCGTCGGGCCGCGGGAACGGGATCCGGTCCATCACGACCAGCTGGCAGCTGGGACCGGGCACGTCCACGCCCTGCCACAGCGACAGCGTGCCGAACAGGCAGATCTTCGGGTCCGCCGCGAAGTTCTTGATCAGCTCGCCCAGCGTCTCCTCCCCCTGGAGCAGGATCGGGAAGTCGAGCCGGGTGCGGAGCTCCTCGGCGGCCGCCTTGGCTCCGCGCATGGAGGAGAACAGGCCGAGGGTGCGGCCGCCGGCCGCCTCGATCAGCTCGGCGAGCTCGTCCATCATGTCGCCGCGGGTGCCCTCGCGGCCCGGCGTGGCCAGGTGCTTGGCCACGTAGAGGATGCCCTGCCTGGGGTAGTCGAACGGGGAGCCCACATCCAGGCCGCTCCAGACCGGTGCGTCGTCCGCCTCGACGCCCTCGGGTGAGAGGCCCAGGGAGGCCGCCACCCCGTTGAAGTCCCCGCCGAGCTTGAGCGTCGCCGACGTCAGGACAACCGAGCGGTCCTCGAACAGCTTCTCGCGGAGCAGGCCGGACACCGACAGGGGGGCGACGCGGAGGGTGGCGCCGAACCGGTCGTGCCGCTCGTACCAGACGACGTCGTACTCCGAGCGGAGGGTGATCCGCTCCGCCACGGCGTGGATGTTCTCCACGGCGGCCAGGGCCTGCTTGCGGACCGCGTCCTCGTCGTGGACGGACTTGTCCCTGGTCGCCCCGATCGCCGAGATCACGTTGCGCGCGGCGTCGCGCAGGGACATCAGCGCGTAGCTCAGGTCCTCGGGGATCTCCTCCAGCCGGCCGGGCAGGGCCAGCTCCATGACCCGCTCGAAGGTTTCGGCGGCGGTCTGCAAGGCATCGGCCGTCTTCTCGTCGACCAGCTTCGCGGCGCGCTTCACCCCGCGGTTGACCTGGCCGGGCGTGAGCTCCCCGGTGGCGACGCCGGTCACCCGGGAGACCAGCTCGTGGGCCTCGTCCACGATCAGCACCTCGTGCTGCGGCAGCACCGGGGCGCCCTCGATCGCGTCGATGGCGAGGAGCGCGTGGTTGGTGACGACGACATCGGCGAGCTTGGCCCGCTCGCGGGCGGCCTCCGCGAAGCACTCGGCGCCGTACGCGCACTTCGTCGCGCCCAGGCATTCGCGGGAGGAGACCGAGACCTGTCCCCAGGCCTTGTCGGAGACGCCGGGGGTGAGGTCGTCCCGGTCGCCGGTCTCCGTCTCGTCGGCCCAGTCGCGCAACCGCAGCAGGTCCTTGCCGAGCTTGCTGGTCGGGGCGGCCGCCTCGAACTGGTCGAAGAGCCCCTCCTCCTCGTCCTGCGGGGCGCCCTCGTGGAGCCGGTGCAGGCAGAGGTAGTTCGAGCGGCCCTTGAGCATGGCGAACTGCGGGCGGCGCCGGAGCTGCGGATGCAGCGCCTCCACCGTCCGGGGCAGGTCGCGCTCGACGAGCTGGCGCTGGAGGGCCAGGGTCGCGGTGGCCACGACCACGCGCTCGCCGTGTGCGAGGGCCGGTACCAGGTATCCGAGGGACTTTCCGGTGCCGGTGCCGGCCTGGATCAGCCGGTGCGTGTTGTCGTCGATCGCTTCGGCGACGGCTTGGGCCATGGCGACCTGGCCGGGGCGCTCCGTGCCGCCGACGGCGGAGACGGCGGCGTGCAGCAGGTCGGTGAGGGAGGGCTTCGTCATAGCACCTCCAACCCTACGGGGCGCCACCGACAGTGACGGCCACAGCGGCACATCATGGCCGATACAACGGAGGGGGCGCGGTGCCGTGCCGGACCGCCTGCGGGCGGTCGGCGCGGTCCCGGTAGCCGTCCGCGTACAGGCGGTTGCGGTTCAGGCAGAGCCGGCCGATGCGCGGTGGGAGCAGGTCGAAGAGCTCGTGGCGCGGGCCGAGCTCGGGGAAGCGCTCCCGTGGCGCACGATCTCCGCCCGTACGAGGGACCAGAACGCGGGTTCCGGGACGCCGAGGCCGTCCTCGCACAGGGCGGCGAGGCAGCAGAGGACTCCGACGAACAGTTCGGCGGGGAGGTGCTGGGGCAGACAGTCCGCGGGTTTGTCGCGCAGTACGGCGCGGACCGGGGCCGGCATGGGGGCGAGCTCGGGCAGCGGCTCTCGGCTGATGTCGATGTCGTCGACGAAGTCCTTCAGGGCGATCAGAACGGGGACGCGTCGCGCTCGTCGAAGATCACGGTGGTGTTCTCCCCGTGCGGGGAGAAGACGGTGCCCTAGCGGTGGAGGAAGTGCAGGAGCGGCGGCAGGAGCGCGGCCAGGAGCTGCTCCAGCCAGGGGACGGTGACCGAGGCGACCTCGCCGAGCGGGACGACCCGGCATTCCTCGCGCAGGAAGGGGTCGGCGTCGCGGAGGGCAGGCGTGGGGCCAGGGGGTGACGGCGGGAGCCGCGAGGCAGAGGTCGGGGGCAGGCCGCGCCAGACCATGGTGTTGAGGACGCTGAGCGGCAGCATGATGCCGCCACGGCTGGACGGGCAGGAGGAACAAAGCGCGGGGGTCGAGCCCGCGCTCGCGCAGGGTGCCGTCGAAGGCGGCCTGGGTGGCGGGGTCGAGTTCCACGGCGTGGAGACGTGCGGGGTCCTCCAGGCCGGCCGTGCCACGGTGGGCGGCCAGGGAGGTGTGGACGACGAGCCAGGGCAGCCGCTGGCGGGTGCGGGTCTCGGGGCCAGGCGGCGGTGTCGGCGGCGGACAGCCCGGTGCAGCCCTTGCTGAGGACGAGCCAGGGGTGTCCGGTCTGGTGGCCTTCGCGCTCGGCGTGGTCGAGATCGGCGAGGACGGCGGCGGTGAGCGCGGTGTGGGCGATGCGGGCGTCGGCGGCGAGGTGGCACTGAGCTCGCGGACCAGGTGGTCGAGGGTGGCGCCGTCGAGGCCGAGGAGCCGGCGCGCACGGAGGAGGAAGGCGAACGGGTCGGCGAAAGCGGTCGGGGGGCCGTGGAGGGGGCGGGAGGTGTGAGGGTGAGGGTGTCTGCTGCGACCTGCCAGCTGTTGTACGCGCGGCGGCGGGCGCGGAAGCCGAGGCTGCTGCCGTCGTCGAGGACCAGCTGCCAGACGTGCCTGCGGCGGCGCGGGCGGGGACGTGTCGAGGGCGGCGGAGAAATTCGGCACGGTACTCCTCGGAAACCGGGAACTTTGCTGCGCGGCGCAGAGTTTTCGATGTGAGGCCGTCGGCCGGGACGGGACGGAGCAGCGGGTAGTGGGGGGCGAGACGGTGGGGAGCGGGGTCGGGACGGAGCGGGTCGGAGCGGTCGGAGCGGTCGGAGCAGGGTGCGACGGAGCGGAGGCGGAGCGGTGAGGGGCAGTCAGAGGAGGTTGCGGAGCGCTCGTTCCCGGACCATCAGGGCGGCGTGCTTCGCGGGGAGCTCGATTTCGCCGGCGCAGCGGAAGCCGGAGTTGAGGAAGGCCGACAGGCAGGGGGTGTTGCGGATGTCCGGTTCGGCGATGACGCGGGTGCAGCGCGGACGGTTGTCGAGCACGAGGTCGGCGACGGCGCGCAGCAGCGTGGTGCCCAGGCCGCGGCCGCGGTTCGTGCCGTCTCCGATGAGCAGGTGGATACCGGTGTCGTGAGGGCGGGCGGGGTAGTGGCGGGCGATCGGGTCGAGGTCGGCCCGGTAGATCTCCCAGTAGCTCATGGGGATCCCGTCGAGGAGGCCGAGGCAGGGGATGCTGCTGCCGTCGCCGTCGAGCTGGGCCCGCAGGTGGGCGGCGGTGGTGGAGGCGGGCCCGGCGAGTTCCCAGTAGGCGTCCACGGCGGGGTCGTTCATCCAGCCGGTGAGGAGTTCCAGGTCGCGCCCGAGGCGGACGGGTTCGAGGCGGAAGGCGCCGGCGGGGGTGGCGGCGGTGCTCCATGCAGCCGGGGAGTCGAGCAGGTCTGCCTCGGCGAGCAGCGGCAGCAGCTGGGCGGTCAGGCGCAGCTCGGCGGTGAGGTGCAGGGCGGCCGTGTCGGTGGTGGTGGGGCCGAACGGGGCGGCGGGGGTGTCGGTGGAGGGCATCGGCGCTCAATCGTGGAGGGGGTTGGCGATGGTGACGTAGACGGACTGGGAGTCGACGGGGCCGACGAGTTCGTCGAGGCCGCCCAGGCGGGTGAGCAGGTTCGCCTTGCAGCGCAGGGTGGGTGAGTCGAGCAACCGTGCGGGCACGGGTCCGAGGGCGCAGGCCTTGCCGAGGAAGCGGCGGAAGGCGGCGAGCAAGACGCGTTCGTCGGCGAGCCGCTGCGATCCGAAGGCCCCGATGAGGCCGAGCACGTTGTTGATGCCGAGGTAGTAGGTGAAGCGTTCGTCGGTGACGGCGTCGGAGACGAAGGTGTCGCTGGTGCTGCCGATGCCGGGGAGCCGGTGCTGCAGTTCCGTGCGGCGGGAGGCGCGGAAGTAGTAGCCCTGGTTGTCGCGGTAGCGGCCGCCGACGGGCCAGCCGGCCCGGTCCAGGACGACGAGGGTGTTCTGCTGGTGTGCTTCCAGGGCGATGCCGGCGAGGGCGTCGAAGGCGAGGACGGGCCGGATGACGTGGTCGAGGTAGCGCAGGAACCACTCGGCGGCGACGGCGGAGGTCGGCCGTCCGGTCATGGCGGCGAGCCGGGAGACGGTCTCGGCGAGACGCGAGCGCAGGGTGGCGCGCCCCGGCCTGGGTCGGGGCGCGGTGAGTGCGGCGATGCAGACGGCGTCGTCGTGGGAGCGGAAGGGGTTGTGGCGCAGTACGACGTCGAGTCCGGGGACGGGGGTGCCGTCGGGGGCGTCGACGGCGACCCAGGCGGGGTCGCGCACGATGTCGAAGCCGGGGTGGGCCGCCTGCCACTGTTCCGCCAGGCCGGTGCGGAGCAGCCGGTGCACCTCGACGCCGCGATGGAGTTCCTTGCGGAGGTTCTCGCGGCGGGAGTTGGTGATGCGCAGGCCGAGGGACAGCTTGAGCATCGCCGGGGCACCGGGGCGCAGGACGGTGCGCACGGAGGAGGTGGGATACCAGGGCTCACCGTAGGGGCCGAGGTCGTGGAGGAGTCCGGCATCGCGCAGGGCGCTGACGGCTGGTCGTTGGAGCAGGTCGCGGGCCTGCCAGGGGTGCAGGGGAAGGGGGGTGGTGCCGTCGGGCAGCGGGAGGCCGGGGGCGAGCCGGCCGAGGAGCCTGGCGGCGGAGACCGGGCGGCCGCGTTCGGTCCAGGCGGAGTCGGTGGCGAGGACGGTGGGTGCGACGGCGAACCAGTGCAGGGGGAAGGAGCCGTGGAGTTCGGGTGAGTAGAGGCGCACTTCGGCGTCGGAGAGTCCTTCGCGGCTCTTCGGGTCCGGTTGGAGGGGGTGGCCGAGGAGGAGGGACTGTTCGGCGGTGAGGAAGAGTTCGCCGGCGACGGGCGGGGGCGGAGTGGGCCGTTCGCGTCGGTCGGCGATGAAGTCGGTGGTGCGGCGCACCGAGTCGGCGACCCGGGCGACGAGGTCGGTGCCGCCACGGCCGCCGGCGTGGCCCTCGCGGGCGAGGAGGGAGGCGAGCGTGACGGCGTCCAGGGCCGGGGCGGTGGGGGGTGTGCCCTCGAGCCGGGCCGGGGCGAAGCGGTGCCAGCCGGTCGGGGACCAGTAGCGGACGGCGACGAGAAGTGCGGTGCCGGAAGCGGGAAGGGGGATGCGCAGCAGGGTTCCGGCGGGGCCGTCGGGGCGGCCGAGGCCGGTCTCCCGTACCCAGCACCGCAGGAGGTTCTCCACGGCGGCGGCCTCGGCGGCCACGGCCGGATCGGGGTGGTCCAACGGGTCGGGCAGCAGAGCCGGTTCGGGCCCGGGCAGCCCGGTCGCGCCGATCCGGGGGCGGAGCGTGCCGTGGTTCTGCCGGGGAACCATGGCTGCGGCGGCGGTGGCCGGCTGCGCCTGGGCGACCGCCGGGTCTGCGCCGGGGCCGCCGCCCCCGTCCCGGCCGACCGGGCGCGGGCCGGCCGGCCCCTGCGGCAGGGCCCCGGCTGCGGGTGCCTGCGGCGCCCGGCCGGCGACCGGCACGTCCGGTGCCGCGGCGACCGGCCGGCCCGCTCCGGCCCCCTCGCCGCCGGCGGCGGGGATGCCGGCACCCGCAGTGTTGCGGGTGCCGGCGGCCGCCGCGATCTCGGGGGCACCGGCTGCTGCCGCGATGTCGGGGGTGCCGGTCGGTCCCGCGGAGGCGGGGGTGCCGGTCGCTCGCGCGTTGCCCGGGGCGGCGGCGGGCGCGGGGCCCGCCGACCGGTCGGGCTGCGGCGCCGGGTCGGCCTGTGGGGTCCGGTGGCCCAGCGGGCCGGACCCGGACCGGCCTTCGCCGTCGACCGTCGGCCGCCCGGAGTCCGCCGCGCCGGGCCTGCCCCTGCTGCCCGCAAGCGGCTCCGGGGCCGTGCCCGGCTCCCCCGCGGCCGCATGGGCGGGAGCTGGGGGGTCGGCCTTGGGCGCGGGGTCGGCCTGTGGAGGCTGGCAGCCCAGCGGGCCGGATTCGGGCCGGGCTCCGCCGCCGCCCGTCACCTGGCCGGAGTTGGCCGCGCCGGGGCGGCTCAGGCTGCCTGTAAGCGGCTCCGGGGCCGTGTTCGGCTCCCCCGCGGCCGCGTGGGGGCCGGCGGGGGCCGGGGTGCCGACCTCGGGCGCGGGGTCGGCCTGTGGAGGCTGGCAGCCCAGCGGGCCGGATTCGGGCCGGGCTCCGCCCCCGGCCGTCACCTGGCCGGAGTGGGCCGCGCCGGGCCGGCTCAGGCTGCCCGCAAGCGGCTCTGGGGCCGTGCCCGGCTGCCCCGCGGCCGCGTGGGCGGGGGCTGGGGTGCCGGACTCGGGCGCGGGGCCGGGGGTGCCGGTCGGACGCTGCGGGTCCGCCGGCACCGCGTTTGCGGGTGCCTGCCCCGCCGCCGGAGGCCATGGGGGCGGCACGGTGGCCGTCTCCGGTGCTGCCGCATGCCCTGCGGCAGGCCGGGCCGCGGGGTCCGTTGTCGCTGCGGCGTTCGCCGTCGGGGGCTGGGCCGGGGTGGCAGGTCCCGGCCCTGCCGCCGGAGGCCATGGGGGCGGCACGGTGGCCGCCTCCGGTGCTGCCGATCGAGGCCGCGGGTGCGCCGCGGCGGTCGCCTCGGCTGCTGTGGCAGGCCGGGCGGCGGGGCCCGTCGGGGGCAGGGGCTTCGTTGTCGGCAGCGGGGCCGGGGTAGCGGGTCCTTGGGGTGTGGTCTGCGGTGCCGCCGGAGGGTGTGGGTGTGCAATGTCGGCCGCCTCGGCCGCTGCGGATTGCGCCGCAGGCAGCCGGGGGGTGGCTGCCGGGGCTGCGGTGTGGGGCGGCGCCGGGCGGGGTGGGGGCGCGGTGGGCGGAGTTGCCGCAGGGCCGGCCGCCGATTCCCGAGCCGGTGCCGCTGCCGGTCCCGGCGGCAGCAGGTGGAGGGTCGGTTGGGGGGCGGGTGTGGTTCCGGCGGCTGGTGGCGGGCCTGGCGGTGGGGGTTGGGGTGGTTCGGGGGGTGTGGGGTGGGCTGTCGTCTGGGTGTGGGGGGCGGCCTGAGTGGCCGCGCCCGGGTGCAGAGATGGCCGGGTGGGTTCGGGGCGGGGCGCGGGGTCGGGCATGGGGGTCCTTGTCAGGGCTGGGGGGCGGCGGCGGGGATGGCGTCGGCCAGGCGGTCCAGGACGGCCGCGGCCTGTTCGTCGGTGAGGGTCAGCGGGGGGAGGAGCCGCACGACGCTGGCGTGGCGGCCGCCGAGTTCGACGATCAGGCCCCGCCGCAGGCACTCCCGGCGGACGGCCGCGGCGAGCTCGGGGGCGGCGGCCCGGGTCTCGGGGTCGGCGAGTTCGACGCCGAGCATCAGGCCGCGGCCCCGGACCTCCCCGATGCAGGGGTGTTCGGCGGCCAGGGCCCGCAGCTGCGCGAGCATCCGCCCGCCGAGCTCGGCGGCGCGCTCGGCGAGACGGTTCTGCCGTACGTACGCAAGCGTCGCCGTCCCGGCGGCCATGGCCAGCTGGTTGCCGCGGAAGGTGCCGGCATGGGCCCCGGGGCCCCACACGTCGAGCCCGGACCGGTACACGATCACCGCGAGCGGGAGGCTGCCGCCGATCGCCTTGGACAGGACCATCACGTCCGGCACCACCCCGGCGTGGTCGACGCCCCAGAAGGCGCCGGTGCGGCCGACGCCGGTCTGCACCTCATCCGCGATCAGCGGGATCCCGCGCGCCCTCGTGATCTCCCGCATGCGGCGCAGCCAGGCGTCGGGGGCGGGGTGGACCCCGCCCTCGCCCTGCACCGGTTCGACGATCATCGCGGCGGGCGCCGGCACACCCCCCTTGGGGTCGTCCAGCAGGCTCTCGGTCCACCGGGCCCCGAGCCGGGCCCCTTCGGCGCCGCCGACGCCGAAGGGGCAGCGGAGGTCCTGCGGGTACGGCAGCCGGGTGACCCGGACGTCCGGGGCCCCGCCCGAGGCCCCGAGGGCTCCGGCGGTCATGCCGTGGTAGGCGCCGGTGAAGGCGAGCAGCCCGGAGCGCCCGGTCGCGGTGCGCACGAGGGTCAAGGCGGCCTCGACGGCGTCCGTTCCGGCGGGCCCGCAGAACTGGATGCGGGCGTCGGAGGCGAGTTCCGCGGGCAGGGTGGCGAACAGCTCGGTGGTGAAGGCGTCCTTGACGGGGGTGGCGAGGTCGAGGACGTGCAGGGGGGCGCCGGAGTCCAGTACGCCGCGGATGGCTTCGAGCACCACGGGATGGTTGTGCCCGAGGGCCAGCGTGCCGGCGCCGGAGAGGCAGTCGAGGTAGCGCCGCCCGTCCGCGCCCTCGATGGTCAGGCCGCGCGCCCGTACGGGGACGATGGGCAGCGAGCGGGCGTAGGTGCGGGCGGCGGATTCCCGCAGGGCCTGCCGGCGCAGGATGCCCTCCGCCGCGCCGGGGCCGCCCCCGGCCCTGTCCGGCTGCGGCGGTACCTGCGCCGAGGCTGCGTCCTGCTCGGTCAGCGCCACGAGTGTCGACCTCCCGCACGGATTGCTCCACCGGTTCCGCCGGCTGCCCCGGCTCGGCCGGATTGCGCCTCGGACATCACACCGTCCCCCCATCCCCCGTACGTACCAACGACGGTGACGGCGGCGGAACACGGGCGAGAGCCAAGATCCTTGCGTGGTGCGGCGGTACGGCGGTGGCCGGGCGGAACCGCGGCCCCCGGCTGTGTCGTCCCCAACGGCAGCGGCATAGTGGGGTGCTGCACTCAGCGGCCGGCATGTCCCGTCGGCCGCGTCCCACGCCCGGAACCACCAGGGGGATTCACGACATGCGACCGAACCGACCGGTCACCGCGATTCTGTGCGCGGCGGCACTCGCGATGACCGCCGCCGCCTGCGGCCCCGGCGACGGGGAGGCCGGCGGCGACGCCAAGCCCACCGTGGCGGCGAGCCTCCCGTCCGGAGCCGACGGGACGATCAAGATCCCGGACCAGCTCAAGGACAAGCTCAAGCAGCACGGCTTCGACCTGGAGAAGTGGCGGGGAGGTGAGTGGAAGAACTGGAAGAAGGAGGACTGGCTCCGCGAGGCGGGCGACTACATCAACCCGATCATCGAGGGCCTGTGGGACCCGGACCGCATGCGGGAGGCCGACAAGATCCCGCAGCCTCCGGCCGTCGACCCGGACGCGGGCAAGGACCAGGGCGTCACCGACCCCACCCCGGCCGCGGTGACGGCGAAGGCGGCGGCCACGCCGTACCACACGAGCGTCCCGGTGTCGGGCAAGGTGTTCTTCGACGGCCCCGAGGGCTCGATGGTCTGCTCGGCGACCGTGGTGAAGGACCCGGCCCACCCGGGCAAGTCGAACCTGGTGTGGACGGCGGGCCACTGCGTGCACGCGGGCAAGGCGGGCGGCTGGTACCGCAACATCGCCTTCGTCCCCTCCTACAACAACCAGGGCAAGCCGACCGCGCAGCTCAAGGGCGCGCCGCGGCAGGAGGTGGCCCCGTATGGCGTGTGGTGGAGCGACTGGGCGCAGACCTCGGACCAGTGGATCGCGACCGGCGGTCCGACGGGCGGCGCTGGTGCCCCGTACGACTTCGCGGTGCTGCACGTGACCCCGGAGAAGAGCACGGGCAAGTCGCTGGAGGAGACGGTCGGGGCGGCGCTCCCGGTCGAGTTCAACGCCCCGGCGGTGCCGAAGGTCGCGTCCATCACGGCGACGGGCTACCCGGCGGCGGCTCCGTTCGACGGCCAGAAGGCGTTCCAGTGCACGGACAAGCCGGGTCGGCTGACGCTGAAGGCGAATGACCCGGTGATGTACCGGATCGGCTGCACGATGACGGGCGGCTCCTCCGGCGGCGGCTGGGTGGCCGCCGGCAGTGACGGCAAGCCGGCGCTGGTGTCCAACACCTCGATCGGCCCGGCGAAGGCGGGCTGGCTGGCCGGACCGCGGCTCGGCCCGGAGGCCAAGGGCATCTACGACGCCGTGAGCGCCAAGTTCAAGTAACCCGGGAGGACCCGGGAGGACCCGGGGAAAGAGGCGAGGGCCCCCTGCCGGATGCAGGGGGCCCTCGTTGTCGCTTGTTGCTGCCGGTTGTTGCCGGTTGCAGCTGTTGTTCCTGTTGTTCTTTGTTCCCCGCTACCGCTCGGCGGGGACGAACGCGGCCAGTTCCGCCGCCAGTTCGGGGTGGACCCGGGCCTTGAGCAGCGTGCCCTCCGGGGTGTGTTCCTCGGAGACCACCTCGCCCTCGGCATGGGTACGGGCCACCAGCGAGCCGTGCGTGTACGGAACCAGCACCTCCACCTCGACCGCGGGCCGCGGCAGTTCGGCGTCGATGAGCCGCAGCAGCTCCTCGATGCCCTGCCCGGTGCGCGCCGAGACGGCGATGGAGTGCCGCTCGATCCTCAGCAGCCGCTGCAGGACGAGCGGGTCCGCGGCATCGGCCTTGTTGACGACCACGATCTCGGGCACGTCGACCGCGCCGACCTCCCGGATGACCTCGCGGACGGCAGCGAGCTGCTCCTCCGGGGCCGGGTGCGAGCCGTCCACGATGTGCAGGATCAGGTCGGAGTCGCCGACCTCCTCCATCGTGGAGCGGAACGCCTCGACCAGGTGGTGGGGCAGGTGCCGGACGAAGCCGACCGTGTCGGCCAGGGTGTAGATCCGGCCGCTGGGCGTCTCGGCCCGGCGCACGGTCGGGTCGAGGGTGGCGAACAGGGCGTTCTCCACCAGCACGCCCGCACCCGTGAGGCGGTTGAGCAGCGAGGACTTGCCGGCGTTGGTGTAGCCGGCGATGGCGACCGAGGGCACCTTGTTGCGGCGGCGCTCCTGCCGCTTGATGTCGCGGCCGGTCTTCATCTCCGCGATCTCCCGGCGCATCTTCGCCATCTTCTCGCGGATCCGGCGCCGGTCCGTCTCGATCTTGGTCTCACCGGGGCCTCGGGTGGCCATGCCGCCACCGCCGCCGCCGCCCATCTGCCGGGACAGCGACTGACCCCAGCCGCGCAGGCGCGGCAGCATGTACTGCATCTGCGCCAGGGCGACCTGTGCCTTGCCCTCTCGGGACTTGGCGTGCTGGGCGAAGATGTCGAGGATCAGCGCGGTCCGGTCGACCACCTTGACCTTGACGACGTCCTCGAGGGCGATGAGCTGGCCGGGGCTGAGTTCGCCGTCGCAGACGACGGTGTCGGCTCCGGTCTCCACGACGATGTCGCGCAGCTCGCGCGCCTTGCCGGAGCCGATGAAGGTGGCCGGGTCCGGCTTGTCGCGGCGCTGGATGACGCCGTCGAGGACGAGGGCGCCCGCGGTCTCGGCGAGGGCGGCGAGCTCCGCGAGGGAGTTCTCGGCGTCCTGCACCGTGCCGGAGGTCCACACGCCGACGAGTACCACGCGCTCCAGGCGCAGCTGGCGGTACTCGACCTCGGTGACGTCCTCGAGCTCGGTGGAGAGGCCGGCGACGCGGCGCAGCGCGGCACGCTCGGAGCGGTCGAACTGGTCGCCGTCGCGGTCTCCGTCGATCTCGTAGCTCCAGGCGACGTCCTCTTCCATCAGGGCGTCGGCCCGAAGGCTCTCGGTGAAGCTCTGCGAGTCGCGCACGTGCTGCTCCCGTGCGTCCCGCGCGTCCTGGGAAGGGGAAGAAGAGGAGGTCATTGGATCCTTACGTCGTTGCGTCGATGTCGGTGCGCCCGCGGCAGCGGGTGCCGGGCCACAGTACGCGGCCGGGGCGTCCGCCCCGGACGCGGCCTGCACGGCTGCGACCTGCGAGGCCGAGACCCGTACGGCCGCGTGCTGCCGCTGTCGTGTCCAACGTCTCGCGCCGCCCGCGGATTCCCCACAGGTGCCCTGCAGGATTCCTGCGGCGTGCGGCCGGCCGCCCGGCCCTGTTGATGGTGGCATGCCCGTTCCCCGGGGGTCACATGCTTTTCGTGCCGCCCCATTCCGGGTGCCCGGGCATCGCCGGGGTGGTCTTCCCGTACAGCCACGGCTGCAGGAAGGGCCCGAGGTCGCGCCCGGCCTCCGCCGAGGCGAGCCGGACGAAGTCCGCCGTTCCGGCGGTGCCGTCCTTGTGCTCGGCCACCCAGCGCCGCTCCAGGCGGTCGAAGGCGGCGGCGCCGATCTCCTGCCGCAGGGCGTAGAGCACCAGGGCGGCGCCGTCGTAGACCACGGGCCGGAACAGGCCGATCTTCTCGCCGGGGGCGGCGGGCTTGGGGGCGGCCGGGGGCCCGCCGGCCGCCCGCCACTGGTCGGAGCGCTGGTACGCCTCGCGCATGCGCCGCTCCATGGAGTACGTGCCGAGGCCGTCGGCGTACAGCGCCTCGTACCAGGTGGCGTGCCCCTCGTTGAGCCACAGGTCGGACCAGGTCCGCGGGGTGACGCTGTCGCCGAACCACTGGTGGGCGAGCTCGTGGACCATGACGGCCTCCACGTACCACTCGGGGTAGCCGTCCCCGCCGAACAGGCCGCTCTCGAAGAGGGAGAGGGTCTGCGTCTCCAGCTCGAAGCCGGTCTTGGCCTTGGCGATCAGCACGCCGTAGTTCTCGAAGGGGTAGGGGCCGACGCGCTGCTCCATCCACTCCACGTGCCCGGCGGTCTTCTTCAGCCAGGGCTCCAGCCGCTGCCGGTCCGCGGCGGGCACCACGTGGCGCAGCGGCAGCCCGTGCGGCCCGGTGCCGCCGACGACGGCCGAGTCGCCGATGGAGACCTGGGCGAGCTCGGTGGCCATGGGGTGCAGGGTGCGGTACGTCCACGTGGTCGCGGCGCCCGCGATGCGCAGCGGCAGCGCCCCGGCCACGCCGTTGGCGACGGCCGTCTTCCCGGCCGGGGCGGTGATGCGGAACGTGAAGTACGCCTTGTCGGCGGGATGGTCGTTGCAGGGGAAGACGCGGTGGGCGGCGTCGGCCTGGTTGGCCATGGCGAGGCCGTCCTCGGTGGGCACCCAGCCGCCGTCGGCGATGCCGCGCGGGTCGCTGGTGTGCCGGATGGTGACGTGCAGCGGCCCGCTGGCCACCACCGGGGTCGCCGGGGTCAGGACGAGGTCCTCACCGACGGTCTCGAAGGCGGCCGGCAGCCCGTTCACCTCGGCGGACGCGACCGTGCCGTGGGTGAAGTCCAGGTTGATCCGCTCCAGCGGCTCCAGGGCTCGGGCGTCGATGCGGGTGACCGCCTCGAGGGGGGTCTGGTTGTCCTTGTACGTGAGGGACAGGTCGTACGAGAGGACGTCGTACCCGGGGTTCCCCAGCTGCGGGAACAGGGGGTCGCCGATGCCCAGCGGCGTCGGCGGGGGCAGCGCGGCGGCGACGAGGGTGAGGGAGGCCGCGGCGAGCAGGGCGGCGCGCAGGCGCGGGGAGGTGAGCTGCATCCCCCACCGCATACCAGCGCCCGCCGCGCGCCCGGGTACGGCGCGCGACGGGTCCACCCGAACGGGGCCCGCGACGCGCCGCACCTGACGGCCGGGTGCGCGGCGCGCCGCCGCCGAGGGCCCGGGGCGCCCCGGTCACGGCGCTAGGCGCGGCTGACGTCGTAGACGCCGGGTACGTCCCGCATGGCCCGCATGAGCGCCGGGAGGCCCGTCGCGTCGGGGAGCTGGAGGGTGTAGGTGTGCCGGACGCGCTGTTCGACGGGGGGGTCCACGGTCGCGGAGACCACCTCGACACCCTGGCGGGCGATGGCCTCGGTGAGGTCGGCCAGCAGGTGCGGGCGGCCGAACGATTCGGCGAGCAGGGTCACCCGGCAGTCCGCGGTGGCCCGCCAGTGCACGGCGACGGAGGTGCGCCCCAGGGACCGCATCCGGGCGACGGCTGCGCACTCGACGCGGTGGACGGTGACGGCCCCGCCCCGCACCACGAACCCGGCGACGGCGTCCGGCGGCACCGGCGTGCAGCAGCCGGCGAGCCGGACGGTGGCGTCGGGCAGGTCGGCGACGGCGTTCGCGCCGCCGCCGCGGGCCCCGACCACGGACAGCGGGGCCCGGGCGGGGGCGGGGGTGGGCTTGGGCCCGTCGGGATGCTGTTCGAGCCAGGTGGTGATGGCGATCCGCGCGGCCTGGGTCCGGGCGTGGTCCAGCCAGTCGGCGGCGGGCCCGGAGGAGGAGTCCTGGGCGAGGAGCAGCTGCACGGTGTCCCCGTCGGACAGCCGCGCGCCCAGGGAGGTGAGGCGCCCGTTGACCCGGGCGCCGATACAGCCGTGGGCGGCTTCGCCGTACTGGGCGTAGGCGGCGTCGATGCAGCTGGCGCCGGCGGGCAGGCCCAGGGGGCCGCCGTCGGCACGGAAGACGGTGATCTCCCGGTCCTGGGCCAGTTCGGCGCGCAGGCCGCTCCAGAAGGCGTCGGGGTCGGGGGCGGAGCGCTGCCAGTCGAGCAGCCGGGCCAGCCAGCCGGGCCGGGTGGGGTCGACCCGTTCCTCGTCGCCGTCGGCGGCTTCGGCCGGGCCCGCAGCGGAGCCCGTGGCGGACCCGGCGGTGGAGGTCGCGTACGGGTTGCCGAGGGCGACCACGCCGGCCTCGGCGACCCGGTGCATCTGCCGGGTGCGGACGATGACCTCGGCGACGTACCCCTCGGGCGTGGCCACGGCCGTGTGCAGCGACTGGTACAGGTTGAACTTGGGGGCGGCGATGAAGTCCTTGAACTCCGAGACGACCGGGGTGAAGCAGGTGTGCAACTCCCCCAGCACCGCGTAGCAGTCGGCGTTCTCGCCGACGAGGACGAGGATGCGGCCGAAGTCCGAGCCGCGCAGCTCCCCGCGTTTGAGCGCGACGCGGTGCACGGAGACGAAGTGCCGCGGCCGCACCTGCACCTCGGCGGCGATCCCGGCGTCGCGCAGCACCGCGCGCACGGAGTCGGCGATGCCGGGCAGCGGGTCGCTCTCTCCGGCGTGGGCGGCGATGAGGGCGCGGGTGTGCTCGTACTCCTCGGGGTGCAGGATCGCGAAGACGAGGTCTTCCAGCTCGGTCTTGAGGGCCTGGACGCCGAGGCGTTCGGCGAGCGGGATGAGGACGTCGCGGGTGACCTTGGCGATGCGCGCCTGCTTCTCGGGGCGCATCACGCCGAGGGTGCGCATGTTGTGCAGCCGGTCGGCGAGTTTGATGGACATCACGCGGACGTCGTTGCCGGTGGCGACGAGCATCTTGCGGAAGGTCTCGGGTTCGGCGGCGGCCCCGTAGTCGATCTTCTCGACCTTGGTGACGCCGTCGACGATGAAGGCGACCTCGTCGCCGAACTCCGCGCGGACCTGATCGAGGGTCACCTCGGTGTCCTCGACGGTGTCGTGGAGCAGAGAGGCCGTCAAGGTGGTGGTCTCCGCGCCGAGTTCGGCGAGGATCAGGGTGACGGCGAGCGGGTGTGTGATGTACGGCTCACCGCTCTTGCGCATCTGACCGCGGTGCGAGGTCTCGGCGAGCAGGTACGCGCGGCGCAGGACGGACAGGTCGGCGTCCGGGTGGTGGGCGCGGTGCGCCTCGGCGACGTGGCCGATGGCGTCGGGGAGCCGGTCCCGGGGCGCGGGCCCGAGGAGGGCCGCGCGCCCGAGTCGGCGCAGGTCAATGCGGGTCCGGCCCCGTCTGCGGAGTTCGGGGCGCGCGTCGGGTCGTGCTTCGGGGTTTGTGGCCTCTGCACTCATGGGCACCTCCGGCGGCTTCTACCGGCTGCGGTGGGCATGGGGTGAAGCCCTCAGGGCCGGTGTCTGATGCTACCGACCCCACCACGTGGCGCAGTCCACCTCTCGCAGAGCGTGAAACGGATCACCCATGAGAGGGAACCTTCAGGCGAAAGCCGTTTCGGTGAGCCAGGAGGGGTCGAACTCGCCCGCCGCGACGATCACGGCCGGCCCGGTCATGTCGATCCGGCCGTCGGGGTGTTCGGTGATGACCAGGGTACCGCCGGGCAGGTCCACGGTGTACGTGACGGGCTCTCCGGTGACCGAGGGGTCGGCGCCGTCGCGGCGGATGGCGGCCACGGCGACGGCGCAGGCGCCGGTGCCGCAGGAGCGGGTCTCGCCGGAGCCGCGCTCGTGGACGCGCATGGCGACGTGGCGGGGGCCGCGGTCGACGACGAACTCCACGTTCACCCCGGTCGGGTAGACCTCGGCGGGGTGGTACGGCGGCGGCTCGTACAGGTTGCCCGCGTGGTCGAGGCTCTCGACGAACGCGACGGCGTGCGGGTTGCCCATGTTCACGTTGCGGGCGGGCCAGGCGCGGTCGCCGACGACCACGGTGACCTGGTCCTCGGGGAGGACGGCGCGGCCCATGGAGACGGTGACGTCGCCGCTCTTGTCGAGGTGGACCCGCTTGACGCCGCCGCGGGTGGCGACGGCGAGGTCGCCGGGCTCGACGTGGCCGGCGTACTGGAGGTAGCGGGCGAAGACGCGGACGCCGTTGCCGCACATCTCGGCGACGGAGCCGTCGCTGTTGCGGTAGTCCATGAACCACTCGGCCTCGTCGGCCAGGTGCGCCGCCTCGGGGTGGGCGGCGGAGCGGACGACGTGGAGCACTCCGTCGGCGCCGATGCCGGCGCGCCGGTCGCACAGCCGGGCGACGGCGGCCGCGGGCAGCTCGACGGTGTTGTCCGGGTCCGGGACGATCACGAAGTCGTTCTCGGTGCCGTGGCCCTTGAGGAAGGAGAGGCTCTTCTGCGTCACGCGCTCATGGTACCGAGCGGGCCTTGGCGCAGGTCGGCGGCGTCCGGGGCGTGGACACGGGCGTCGCCCGGGCGGCGCAGGAGGCCCTCGCGGTCCCCGGCGGGGAGTGCCGTCGGGGCGGCTAGCGGAGCCGGGCCACCCGGTACACGGCCAGGCCCACGACGACCAGCGCGACGAGGGCGTACAGCGCGGCCATGCGCCAGTCGGGGCGGCGGCCGCTGCCGCGGGGCGGGAGCCCGGGCCAGGTGTAGCCGACGCGCCGCGCGGCCATCATCCCCCAGCCGCCGGCGCAGGCGCAGATCAGGAAGCCGAGCATGGCGACCACGGCTCCGCCGTCGCCGAACTCGAAGGCGAGCGGGAAGGCGAACATCAGGGAGCCGGCGGCGGCCAGCATCACGATCGGGGCGATCTGCCAGATCCGCAGGCGGCGCTGCGGGCGCAGTTCGACCTCGAACTCGGGGCCCGCGGGGACCTCGCCGTCGGCGGGGTCGGGGGCGTCCGGGCCGTCGGAGGTCAGCCGGGCCGGGTCGGCGGGCAGGCCGAGCTCGTCGGGCACGGGCGATTCGCCGAGAAGCGTCGGGTCCGCTTCCCGCTTCGTCCCGTCCCGGCCGGTGTCACGAGGGCCGGCCTCCATCGCCACGCGCCCTCCCCACTCGGACTCCGTTGCCGCCGTTCACCGCTGGTGACCACACCTGCGGAATTTGATGATGGCACGGCTCGGGGCCCCGAACGGGCGCGCGGGGCGTCCCGATGCCATCACGTGATCAGGCTGTAACCGCTCGTTCGACCAACGACTGCGCAAGCCCGGGGAGTTCCCCCCGGTCGGCGGCGGCCCCGCTGAGCCAGTGCACGCGCGGGTCGCGGCGGAACCAGGAGTCCTGGCGGCGGGCGAAGCGCTTGGTGGCGCGGACGGTCTCGGCCCGGGCCTCGTCCTCGGTGCACTCCCCGGCGAGGGCGGCCAGCACCTGCTGGTAGCCGAGCGCCCGGGAGGCGGTGATCCCGTCGCGCAGGCCGCGGGCCTCCAGCGCCCGGACCTCGTCGACCAGGCCGGCCTCCCACATGCGGTCCACGCGCAGCGCGATCCGCTCGTCGAGCTCGGGCCGGGCGACGTCGACGCCGATCTGGACGGTGTCGTACACCGACTCGTGGCCGGGCAGGTTGGCGGTGAACGGCTTCCCGGTGATCTCGATGACCTCCAGGGCGCGGACGATGCGGCGGCCGTTGCTGGGCAGGATCGCCTCGGCGGCGGCCGGGTCGGCGGCGGCCAGGCGCAGGTGCAGGGCGCCGGGGCCGCGCTCGGCGAGCTCCTCCTCCAGGCGGGCGCGGACCTCGGGGTCGGTGCCGGGGAACTCCATGGCGTCGAGGGCGCCGCGGACGTACAGGCCGGAGCCGCCGACGAGGACCGGCGTACGGCCCTGGGCGAGCAGCTTGTCGATCTCGGCGCGGGCCAGGCGCTGGTACTCGGCGACGCTGGCGGTCTCGGTCACGTCCCAGATGTCGAGGAGGTGGTGCGGGATCCCGCCCTGCTCCTCGGTCGTCAGCTTGGCGGTGCCGATGTCCATCCCCCGGTACAGCTGCATGGAGTCGGCGTTGACGACCTCGCCGTCGAAATGGCGGGCCAGGGCGACGCCCAGATCTGACTTTCCGGCCGCGGTGGGGCCGACGACGGCGATGACCCGCGGGGCGGGGGCTGCATTCCTCACTGCCCCAGTCTCGCAAACACTCCGGCATGTACCCGATCGAGTTACGTGACGGGGCGGTGGCGGCGTCGTTGCCCTGGCGAGGTTCCGCCGGGCGTGCGCCGGGCGCAGGCGGGGCCGGACCGGGCGGAACTTCACCCGCACGAGTAACGTTAGGGGAGTAAACATGGGCGTTTTTGATCGGTTTTTTCGCCGTAAGGCCGCCGACGCGACGGATGGGATCGCGGCGGAGGAGGTGACGGCGGAGAAGGAGTCCGAGGAGACGGAGTCCGAGGAGACGGAGTCCACGGAGACGCAGTCCGCGCAGACGCAGTCCGCGGATTCCGGGGCGGCGGCCGCCGAGGCGGCCGGGACCGGGGACCGGCCGGCCGAGGCCCAGGCTCCGGCGGCGGAGGCCGTCGAGATCCCGAAGCAGCAGTCGGCCCAGGCCGCCGCGGACACCGGGGCCGGGGAGAGCGCCCGTACGTAGCTACCGCCACTGGAAGGTGACCCATGGGCCTGCTGGACACTCTGAAGGCCAAGCTCGAGCCGGCGAAGGAGAAGGTCGGCCACAAGGTCGGCCACCTCGCGCAGCAGCACGAGGGCAGGATCGGCGAGGGGCTGGACAAGGTCGCCAGGGCCGTGGACTCCAAGACCCACGGGAAGTACAGCGACCGGATCTCGAGCGGCACGGGCAAGGCGAAGGACACCCTGGGCAGGATCGCGCACAAGGACGCCCCCGGCGGGCCGACGCCGCCGCCGGCCTCCTGACGCGGTTCACGGCACAAAGGGGCGCGGGCCGAGCGGGCCCGCGCCCCTTCGCGCGCCTCAGGACCAGGCGGCCACGAAGTACCCCACCCCGTACGGGGCGTCCTCGTACAGCAGCCGGCCGTCCAGGCCCGCGCCCTCGGCGGCGCCGGCCAGCACCTGCCAGGGGGCGCGGCCGGCGGCCTGGAGCTCGCGGGCGAGACCGGCGTCGAGCGCGGCGAGAGCCGCCGTGTCGGCGGCGGCGAGGGCGTGCCCGGCGGCGGCGTCGAAGGCGGCGGCGCGCTCGTCCAGGTAGCCGGGGGCCTTGAGGGTGCGGCAGGCGCTGCCGTCGCCCATGACGAGGAGGGCGACGCGCTCCGCGCGCGCGGCGAGGCTGCGGCCCGCCTCCAGGCACGCGGCGGGGGCGAGGTCCGCGGCCACGGCGAGGCCTTCGAGCGGGGCGGCGCCCCAGCGGGCGCGTTCGAGCAGCCAGGCGCCGACGGCGAGGGCGGTCGGCAGCGGGCGGGAGCCGCCGTCGCCCGGCCCCAGGCGTACGTCGGCCGCGACGCCGAAGCCGCGGAAGCCGCCGACGGCTCCCTGGGGGTGGTGTCCGGCGGCGTCCGGGGTGTCGGCGGAGCCGACGACGACCAGGAGGTCGGGGCGGGACGCGGCGAGCACCGCGAGGGCGTCGGAGCAGGCGGTGCGGGCGTCGCCGAGTTCGGCGGCGGCCCCTGCGGCGACCTCGGGCACGAGCAGTGGCGGGGCGGGGCAGACGGCAGCGGCAACGAGCATGTCCCGACCCTATCCGCCGCCCCGACGCCCCCCGGGGCCGCCCGTACCCGCGCCCCGAACCGTTCCCAACCCGGCGGAGCCGCCGGACCGGAAGGGGGTCGCGGGTCAGGAGGTGATCAGGAGGTCACGAGGATCAGGAGGTGATGCCGCAGGACGGGGCCGTCGCGGGGGCGGGGGCCGGGGCGCCCACCGTGGGCAGGCCCAGCATGACGCCCTTCGGCTGCGGGGCCGCGTTGCGCTTCTCCCACGCGTCGCCGGCCCGGGTGCGGCGGACCGACTCCGTCGGGCCCTCGGCCAGCAGGTGGTGCGGGGCCGCGTACGTGATGGAGACGGTGACCACGTCGCCCGGCCGGACCTCCTGCTCCGGCTTGGTGAAGTGGACCAGGCGGTTGTCGGGGGCGCGGCCGGAGAGCCGGTGCGTGGCGCCGTCCTTGCGGCCCTCGCCCTCCGCGACCATGACCTCCAGCGTCCGGCCGACCTGCTTCTTGTTCTCCTCCCAGGAGATCTCCTCCTGGAGCGCGACCAGCCGCATGTAGCGGTCCTGGACGACCTCCTTGGGGATCTGGCCCTCCATGTCGGCGGCGGGGGTCCCGGGGCGCTTGGAGTACTGGAAGGTGAAGGCGCTCGCGAAGCGGGCCTCGCGGACGACGTGCATCGTCTGCTGGAAGTCCTCCTCCGTCTCGCCGGGGAAGCCCACGATGATGTCGGTGGAGATCGCGGCGTGCGGGATGGCGGCCCGCACCTTCTCGATGATCCCGAGGAAGCGCTCCTGCCGGTACGAGCGCCGCATCGCCTTCAGGATCGGGTCGGAGCCCGACTGCAGCGGCATGTGCAGCTGCGGCATCACGTTCGGCGTCTCGGCCATGGCGGCGATCACGTCGTCGGTGAAGTCGCGCGGGTGCGGGGAGGTGAAGCGGACCCGCTCCAGCCCCTCGATCCGGCCGCAGGCCCGCAGCAGCTTGCTGAAGGCCTCGCGGTCGCCCAGGTCGGAGCCGTACGCGTTCACGTTCTGGCCGAGCAGGGTGATCTCGGAAACGCCCTCGGCGACCAGGGCCTCGACCTCGGCGAGGATGTCGCCGGGGCGGCGGTCCTCCTCCTTGCCGCGCAGCGCCGGGACGATGCAGAAGGTGCAGGTGTTGTTGCAGCCGACGGAGATCGAGACCCAGGCCGCGTACGCGGACTCGCGCCGGGTCGGCAGCGTGGAGGGGAAGGCCTCCAGCGACTCGGCGATCTCGATCTGCGCCTCCTGCTGCACGCGGGCGCGCTCGAGCAGGACGGGCAGCTTGCCGATGTTGTGCGTACCGAAGACGACGTCGACCCAGGGGGCCTTCTTGACGATCGTGTCGCGGTCCTTCTGCGCGAGGCAGCCGCCGACGGCGATCTGCATGCCGGGGCGCTTGGTCTTCATCGGGGCGAGCCGGCCGAGGTTGCCGTACAGCTTGTTGTCCGCGTTCTCGCGGACGGCGCACGTGTTGAACACCACGACGTCGGCGTCGCCGTCGGAGCCCTCGGGGGCCCGGGTGTAGCCGGCGTCTTCCAGCAGCCCGGAGAGTCGCTCGGAGTCGTGCACGTTCATCTGGCACCCGTAGGTGCGCACCTCGTATGTTCCCTTGACGTCCACTGCCGTGCTCCGGTCGCTGCTGCTGGTCATGGAACAAGGGTAGGCGGTTGGCGGACACCCTCCGGTCCCCCCTGCCGCCGGGCGGCCCGTGACAGGTCGGCCGGTCGGTGGCAGGATCGCGCCCATGGCTCACGTTCCGCCCCGTTTCGGCAGGCGCACCGCCCTGTGGGGGCTGGTGGCCGTGCTCGCCGTGCTCGGGCTCCTGGTGTGGTGGCTGCGGCCCTTCGGGGAGCCGGAGCTCAAGGGCGGGCTGACGTTCAGCACGGGTGTGCGCACCGGTGTCTACCACCGCTACGGCCAGCTGCTGGAGCAGGCGCTCGCCCGGGACATGCCGGGGGTGCGGGTCCGGCTGGAGACGAGCCAGGGCTCGCAGGAGAACCTCCAGCGGGTGGCCTCGGGGCAGGCCGACTTCACGATCGCGACGGCGGACGCGGTGTCCAAGTACCGGGCCGACGGCAAGCCGGGCGCGGAGCAGCTGCGCGGCTGCGCGCGGCTGTACGACGACTACGTGCAGCTGGTCGTGCCGGCGGGCTCTCCGGTGCAGTCGGCGCGCGACCTGAAGGGCAAGCGGGTCGCGATCGGCCAGCCCGGCTCGGGCGTGCGCCTGATCTCGGAGCGGCTGCTGACGGCGGCCAAGCTGGATCCGGCGCGGGACATCACGCCGGTGTCCATCGGCATCGACACCATGCCCGCGGAGCTGGAGGCGGGGCGGATCGACGCGTTCTTCTGGTCCGGCGGCCTGCCCACGAACGCGGTGCGGGAGCTGTCGGAGCGGTTCGACATCCGGCTCGTGCAGCTCGGCGACCTGGTGGAGGCGCTGCAGGGCAGCGGCAGCCCGGCGCGGTACTACCGGACGGCGGTGATGCCGCAGGACGCGTACACGCGGGCGCGCAACACCTCGCCGGTGGCGACGCTGGCGGTGCCGAACCTGCTGGTGACGACCGAGGACACGGATCCGGAGCTGACGGAGCAGTTCACGCGGACGGTGATCAACAGCCGCGACGGGATCGGGCACGAGGTGCACGCGGCGCAGCTGGTGGACCTGCGGACGGCGATCTACACGGACCCGCTGGACCTGCACGAGGGCGCTCGGCGGTACTACCGCTCGGTCAAGCCCTGAGCGGGCCCGGCGGGGTCGGGGTTCCCGCGGCCGTCACCCGGCCGGCAGCAGCATGATCGCCGCCGCGGCCGCGCCGATCAGCCCCGCGTGGGTGCCCAGGACGGCCGGGACCACCTCCAGGCCGCGGGTGAAGGACAGCGCGGCGTAGTCGGCGAGGTGGCGGCGGATCGGTGCGAGGAGGGTGTCGCCGGAGGTGGCGACGCCGCCGCCGATGACCGCGATGTCGGTCTCGACGAGGGTCGCGGTGGCCGCGATGGCGGCGGCCAGCGCGCGCCCGGCCCGGTCGAAGGCGGCCCGGGCGACGGGCTCCCCGGCCTCGGCGGCCGCGGCGACGCCCGCCGCGGTGGCATCCCCGTCGGGAGTCCAGCCCTGGGCCAGGGCCCACCGGGCGATGGCCGTGCCCGAGGCGAGGGACTCCACGCAGCCGTGGCCGCCGCACACGCACCGCTCACCGTCGAAGGCGACGCTGATGTGCCCGATGTGGCCCGCGTTGCCGGTGGGGCCGGGGTGGAGCTGGTTGTTGAGTACGAGCCCGCCGCCCACGCCGGTGGAGACCACCATGCACAGGGCGTTGGCCCGGCCGCGGGCCGCGCCCAGCCAGTGTTCGGCTGCGGTCATGGCCACGCCGTCGCCGACGAGCACGGTGGGGACGGGGGCGCCGTGGCGGGCGAGTTCGGCCGCGATCCGCTCGCGGACCGGGTAGTCGCGCCACGCGCCGATGTTGACCGGGCTGACGGTGCCGCGGGAGGCATCGACCGGGCCCGCGCTGCCGATGCCGCAGCGGGCCGCCGAGGCCCACAGCGGCGATCCGGCCAGTTCCGCGACGACCGCGGCGACGGCGGCGAAGACCCCCTCGGCGTCCGTACCGCGCGGGGTGGGGCGGCGGGTGGCGTCCGTCATGGTGCCGTCGGGGTGGACCAGCGCGCCGGCGATCTTCGTGCCCCCGATGTCGATCGCCACCGTGGGGCCGGACGCCGCGGCGGCTCCGACGGCGCGGGAGGTGGGGAAGGCGGGGCGGGGAGTGGTCACGGCGGCGCTCCAGGACGGGGTGGACTTCAGTATGCGGCCGGGCTTGGGCCCGTACTCTGCCGGGTCTCGGGCCGTACCCTTCCGGGGCTCGGGCCGTATCCTTCCGGGTCTCCCGCCGCGCCGCTCGCCGTCGGCCAAAGGCGGCCCGTGGCGGCATCGGCATGGTTGACGCCTGTGCGCGCGGCCCGGCACGTTGGGGCGTCCGGCGCATTCCCCGAACTCACGGGACCTCCCATGTACGACGGCACCGTCGTTGCCCCGCCCGCCCAGGCCGCCCCGCCCGGCCCGCCCGCCCGCCGGGTGCGTTTCGGCGCCAACTACACGCCCTCGCGCGGCTGGTTCCACCACTGGCTCGACTTCGACCTCGACGAGGTGGGAGCCGACCTCGACTCGATCGCCGCCCTCGGCCTGGACCACGTCCGGGTGTTCCCGCTGTGGCCCCTGTTCCAGCCGAACCGGAGCCTGATCCGCCCGCGCGCCGTCGAGCAGTTGGTCGCGCTCGCGGACGCGGCGGCCGAACGCGGCCTCGACGTCGCCGTCGACGGGCTCCAGGGCCACCTGTCGAGCTTCGACTTCCTGCCCGCGTGGACCGGGACCTGGCACCGGCGCAGCCTCTTCACCGACCCGGACGTGGTGGCCGGGCAGGAGGAGTACCTGCGCACCCTGGCCGCCGCCCTCGCCGACCGGCCCAACTTCCTGGGCCTCACCGTCGGCAACGAGGTCAACCAGTTCTCCGACGCCCCGCACCCCGACCCCGACCGCATCACCCGCGAGCAGGCCGGACGCTGGCTGCAGCGGATGCTGGCCGCCTGCGAGCAGGGGGCACCGGGCCGGTTCCACCTGCACGCCGCGTACGACGCCGCCTGGTACCGGGACGGGCACCCCTTCACGGCGGCCCAGGCGGCCCGGCTGGGCGCGGCCACCGCCGTGCACGCGTGGGTGTTCAACGGCACCGCCCAGCGGTACGGGCGTACCGGCACGGCGACCGAGCAGCACGCCGCGTACCTGATCGAGCTGTCCAAGGCCTTCGCGGCGGACCCGCACCGGCCGGTGTGGCTCCAGGAGGTGGGGGCGCCCGCGCCGCTGATCCCTCCCGAGCACGCGGCCGCGTTCACCGGCGCCACCCTCGCCGCGGTGCTGGACTGCGCGGACCTGTGGGGCGTGACCTGGTGGTGCTCGCACGACGTGTCGCGGGAGCTCGCCGACTTCCCGGAGCTGGAGTACGGGCTCGGCCTGCTCACCAACGACCGCCGGACCAAGCCGGCCGGCGCCGCCGTCGCCCGGATCGCGGCGCAGTGGCGGGGCCGGGAGCACCGCCCGCCGGTCCGGGCCACCGCGCTGGCCGTGGACGTCGGCGGGGCGGAGGACGCGCCGCGGCGGTCGGTGTGCGCGCCGGGCGGCGCCTTCTTCGAGGCGTGGGCGGCGCTGGCGGCCGCCGGGGCCCGCCCGGCGGTGGTGCTGGCGGAACGGGCGGAGGACCCCGCCCACCTGTCCTCCCGGGGCATCACGGAGGTCGTCAGGGTCCACGACGTGGCGTGACACCGGAGCCCGGCGATTCCCCTGCCGACGGCCCCTGCCGGCCCCTGCTGCCCGGCTCCCCCAGCTGCCTGGTCCCCAGCCTCCTGCTCCGTCTTCCACGCCGTTGCACGCCGTTCCACGCCCCCACGCGGGCGCGCACCCCCGCGCGCCCCCCACCCGATCGCCTCACGGAGGAGCCCGCATGTCCGAGACCGGCAACGGCGCCGGGGCTCGTACCGCAGCCCCCGCACCCGCACCCGCACCCGCACCCACACCCACAGCCGTACCCGCCCCGGCACCCACCCGCGCCCCCTTGGCCGCACCCCCGGACGCCCCCGCGCGCCCGACCCGGCGCGGCCTGATCGCCACCGGGGCCGGCGCCGGCGCCGGGGCCCTGCTGGGCGCTTCCGCCCGGCCGGTGCAGGCCTCCCCGCGACCCGCCGCCGCACCCGGGCCCGCCGCCACGGCCCCGGCCTCCGCGCCCCCGGCCGGCCCGGCCCCGTACGCCTCCTACTGGTTCCCCGACTCGCTCCCCCACGGAACCCCCGGCCCCGGCATCGTGTGGCGGTCCCTGCTGCAGTGGAGCCCCGAGGCGGATCCGGACCTGGCCCACAACACCGCGACCGTTCCGCTCGCCCAGCGGTTCACGCCGGTCCCCCCGCACCCGCAGGTCCGCGCCGGACAGGCCCGGATCGCCTCGCTCGTCTCCTTCGGGCCGACCGCGCAGAACCCCGCGCAGGGCTCCGCGACCGCCGACACGTACGCCCTCACGCACTGGGCCTACCTCGACGAGCTGGTCTTCTGGGGCGGCTCCGCCGGCGAGGGGATCGTCCTCGCGCCGAACGCGCCGGTCGTGGATGCCGCCCACCGCAACGGCGTCCGCGTCCTCGGCACTGTCTTCCTGCCGCCCGTCGCGTACGGCGGCGACCTGCAGTGGACCCGCGACCTGGTGCAGCGCGACGCCCTCGGCCGGTTCCCGGTGGCCGAGAAGCTCGCCGAGGTGGCGGCCGCGTACGGCTTCGACGGCTGGTTCGTGAACGCCGAGACCGACGGCGGGGACAGCGCGCTCGCGACCCGGATGCGGGAGTTCCTGCGGGCCCTGCGCGCGGCCGGCGCGCCCCGGGGCCTGCGGATCACCTGGTACGACGCGATGAACAGCACCGGCCGCGTCGGCTGGCAGGGCGCCCTGAACCAGCTCAACCAGGAGTTCTTCGAGGACCGGGCGGGCCCGGTGGCCGACACGGTGTTCCTCGACTTCCGCTGGAGCGCCCCGAGCCTGCTCTCCTCCGGTGCGCTGGCCGACCGGCTGGGGCGCAGCCGGCACGAGCTGTGGGCCGCCGTCGACACGGAGTCGCGCGGCTGGGACTCCCCGGTGGACTGGGAGGCGATCGTCCCGCGCGGGCGCGACCACGTCGTCAGCTACGGCTTCTACCGCCCCGAGTGGACCCGCAACCACCTCGCCGACCGCTCCCCCGGCGCCTTCCACCGCGCCGACGACCGGTTCTGGACGGGCGAGTCCCTGGACCCGGCCCGGCCGGCGCCGCCGCCCTCCCCCTTGGCCTCCTCCGCCTCCCTGGATTTCCCGGACTTCCCGGACTCCCCGGACTCCCCGGACTCCCCGGCGCCCTCGCCGTCCTCGCCGTCCCCCGCGGGCCCGGGCGGCTGGCGCGCGCCCGCGGGCGTCGTCGCCGACCGGTCCACCGTGTGCGCCCTCCCCTTCGCCTGCGCCTTCAACACCGGCCACGGCGAGCGCTGGTACGAGGACGGCCGCGTCGCCTCCGACGCCCCCTGGAGCCACCTCGGCCTGCAGGACCGCCTCCCCGGCCGCCGCTGGGTCGTGGAGACCGCCGGGGAGCGCCCCGAGGTCACCTTCGACTTCGACCGGGCCTGGCGCGGCGGCTCCAGCCTGCTCGTGGCGGGCCGGCTCACCGCACCGGCCGCGGTCGGCCTGCACTGCACCCGCCTGGTCCTGCCCCGCCGCGCCGTCCTGGAGCTGGTGCACGGCGCGGAGCCGGGCTCTGCGCCGGTGCGCGTCGAGGTCGGGGTGGCCGTGCGCGAGCCGGCCGCCGCCGGGGAGCCGGTCCCGTACACCTGGTTCGCGGCGGACACCGCCGGTCCCGGCGGCGGCTGGCGCAGGGCGCGGGTCGGCCTGGCGCCGCTGGCGGGCCGGACCGTCCACGGGCTCGCCGTACGGATCACGGCGCGGGGGGCGGCGGCGGTGTCCTGGCGGGTCGGTGCCGTGTCGGTGCGCGACACCGCCGCCGGCCGGCGCCCGTCGGCTCCGGATGCCCTGACGGTGGACGCGGCGACCCAGGCGGACGGCGCGGCCGCGGTCCGGCTGTCCTGGCGGGCGGCGGCCGGCCCGGTCCGCCACCACGAGCTGCACCGGCTGCTCCCGGACGGCAGCCGCCGCTTCCTCGGCGGCACCTGCGGCACCGCCCTGTACCTGCCCCGCGTCGTGCGCGCCGGGCGGGAGCGGGCGGCCGTCTTCGAGGTGCGGGCCGTGGACGAGCTGTACGCGGCCTCCACGCCGGCCCGCACCGCCCTCACCTGGACGACGGCCTGAGCACCGCCCCCCGCGGCCTGCGCGTCATCCGCCGTGCGGGGCGCTGCGCGGCACGCTCACCGTGACCCGCAGCCCGTGCGGCGGGTTCGTCTCGTACGCCAGGGTCCCGCCGCCCGCGGCGAGCAGCGCCCGGGAGATCGACAGGCCGAGGCCGGAGCCCTTGATGTTCTGGTGGCGGCCGCTGCGCCAGAACCGGTCGCCGACGCGGAGCAGCTCCTCTTCGGTCAGGCCAGGGCCGCGGTCGGCGACGACGACGTGGACGGAGGATCCGGCCGCGGCGACGGAGACCTCGACCTCCTCGCCGGCCGGGGTGAACTTGAGGGCGTTGTCGATCACGGCGTCGAGGGCGCTGGACAGCGCGACGGGGTCGGCCCATCCGGTGACGGCGCAGCGGCCCGCTTCGGTGAGCCGTACGCCCTTCTCCTCGGCGTAGGGGCGCCAGGCGGCGACCCGCTCGGCGGTCAGCGCGCCGATGTCGGTGAGGGTGAGCTCGGCGGAGGCGTGCTCGGCCAGCGCCAGGTCCAGCAGGTCGTCGAGGACCTGGGCCAGCCGCTTGCCCTCGGTGCGCACGGAGGCGATCTCCTCGTTGCCCTCGGGCAGTTCCAGGGCGAGCAGCTCGATCCGCAGGAGCAGCGCGGCGAGCGGGTTGCGCAGCTGGTGGGAGGCGTCGGCGACGAACGCCCGCTGCTGCTCCAGGACCTCTTCGACGTTGTCGGCCATCTCGTTGAACGAGCGGGCGAGCCGCCTGAGTTCCGGCGGGCCGCTCGCGGCGGCGACGCGCGAGTTCATCCGGCCGGTGGCGATGCCGTGGGCGGCGGCGTCCAGGGTCCGGACGGGCTTGAGGACCCAGCGGGTGAGCTGGAGGGCGGCACCGAAGGCCAGCAGCATGGCGGCGGCCAGCCCGGCGACGATGAGCAGCCACCCGTTCAGGATCCGGGCGCGCATCTGGTCGGTGGGCGACTCGGTGACCACGACCGCGACGACGTCGCCGTCGAGGACGACCGGGGAGGCGACGAGGAGCTTGCCCTTCGTCTGCCAGGGCCAGACCTGTGCCGGGTCGTGGCTGCGGCGCCCGGCGAGGGCCTCCTCGAAGGCCCGGCGGCCCTCGCCCTCCTCGGGCAGCTGCCACCAGCCGGGGGCCCGGACCATGGCGTTGTCGTCGCGGTAGAAGATGCCCGCGCGGATGCCGTACAGCTCCTGGTAGCGGGCGAGTTCGAGCTGGAGGGTCTCGCGGCGGTCGGCCGCGCCGCTGCTGCCCGAGCCCTCGGCGTCGATGACGAACTGGGCGAGGGCGGCGAAGCGGGCGCTGTCGTCGATCCGGTCGACGACCACCCGCTGCTGCTGCCCGGCGGCCAGGCTGACGGCGAGGGGGAAGCCGAGGGCGAGGAGCACGCCCGCCATCAGGACGACGAGCAGCGGGAGCAGCCGGGCGCGCACGGCCGGGGCCCGCTAGGGGGCGGCGGGGGTGACGAGCCGGTAGCCCACCCCGCGGACGGTCTCGATGAGCGCGGGCATGCGCAGCTTGGAGCGCAGCGAGGCCACGTGCACCTCCAGGGTCCGCCCGGTCCCCTCCCAGCTCGTGCGCCACACCTCGCTGATGATCTGCTCGCGGCGGAAGACGACCCCGGGGCGCTGCGCGAGCAGGGCCAGCAGGTCGAACTCCTTGCGGGTGAGCGGTACGTCGGTGCCGTCGACGCTGACCCGGCGGGTGGGCAGCTCGATGCTGACCGCGCCGAGCCGGACCACGGCCGGGGCGCCGGACGCGGCGGCGGCCGCCGCCTCCTCGGAGGCGCCGGTGCGCCGGGCGACGGCGTGGATGCGGGCGAGCAGCTCGCCGGTGTCGTACGGCTTGACCACGTAGTCGTCGGCGCCCATGTTCAGGCCGTGGATGCGCGAGCGGACGTCGGAGCGGGCCGTGACCATGATGACGGGGGTGGAGGTGCGCTTGCGGATCTTGCCGCACACCTCGTAGCCGTCCTGGTCGGGCAGGCCGAGGTCGAGCAGGACCACGCCGAAGGGCGGGGCGCCGGCGGGCAGCAGGGCCTGCAGCGCCTCCTCGCCGTTGCGGGCGTGCGTCACCTGGAAGCCGTGCCGGGCGAGGATCGCGGACAGGGCGGCGGCGACGTGGTCATCGTCCTCGACGAGCAGCAGTCTCATTGCGTCCCCCTCTCCTGCCTTTCCTTCCTCGGTCGCGGCCCCCGGTCAAAGGGCCACAGAGCATCCACGCCGATGCGGCGTCCCACGTCAAGGGGGTTCCGGCCCGGGGCGCCTTCCGTTATGTACCCGGTACGGGGCGGGTGACCCCGACCGCCGCGGCGCGCACAGAGCGTATCGGTGCGAGGCCGTTTCGTTATGCTCAATTCTCCCTCAGATGTGATGACGGTGTGAGCGCCTCGTCACTACTGTCCTGCCAACCGAGGAGGACGGAGCAAGAGGCCGATGAGCGGAGATTCAGTGACCGAGGACGTGCAGGACGCGGCGCCCGCCGCTGACGACCTGGTCGTACTGAGCAACGTCAACAAGCACTTCGGCGCGCTGCACGTGCTTCAGGACATCAATCTGAGCATTGCCCGCGGTGAGGTCGTCGTGGTGATCGGCCCCTCGGGGTCCGGCAAGTCCACGCTGTGCCGGACGATCAACCGCCTGGAGACGATCGACTCGGGCACGATCACGATCGACGGCAAGGAACTGCCCTCGGAGGGGCGGGAACTGGCCCGGCTGCGCGCCGACGTCGGCATGGTCTTCCAGTCCTTCAACCTCTTCGCGCACAAGACGGTCCTGCAGAACGTGATGCTGGGCCAGATGAAGGTCCGCAAGACGGACCAGGCCGCGGCCGCGAAGAAGGCGCAGGCCCTGCTGGACCGGGTGGGAGTCGGAACACAGGCCGACAAGTACCCGGCCCAGCTCTCCGGCGGCCAGCAGCAGCGCGTGGCGATCGCCCGCGCGCTGGCGATGGACCCGAAGGTGATGCTCTTCGACGAGCCGACCTCGGCCCTCGACCCGGAGATGATCAACGAGGTGCTGGAGACCATGCAGCAGCTCGCCGCCGAGGGCATGACGATGGTCGTCGTCACGCACGAGATGGGCTTCGCCCGGTCCGCGGCCAACCGCGTCGTCTTCATGGCGGACGGGAAGATCGTCGAAGAGGCCGAGCCCGAGCAGTTCTTCAGCAACCCGCGCAGTGACCGCGCCAAGGACTTCCTTTCGAAGATCCTGCACCACTGACGGCTTCGTCTGGTAGTGATCCCGTGGCGGCTCAGAGCACGTGTGTCGTCGCTCGTCGTCCAACAACGTCTCATCCGAGGGAAGTTCACCCATGAAGGTTTTCAAGGCCGGCGCGGCCGCTGCCGTGGCCGTCGTCCTCTCGCTGACCGCGACCGCGTGCGGCGGGGGTGGCGGCGACAAGGCCGCCGAGGGCGGCAAGGACAAGATCGTCATCGGCATCAAGTACGACCAGCCGGGTCTGGGTCTGAAGACCCCGGACGGCAAGTTCACCGGTTTCGACGTCGACGTGGCGACCTACGTGGCCAAGGAGCTGGGCTACAAGCCCGAGCAGATCGAGTTCAAGCAGGCCGTCAGCGCCGAGCGCGAGAACCTGATCGCGAACGGCGACGTGAAGCTCGTCGTCGCGACCTACACGATCAACGACAAGCGCAAGGCGCGCGTCGACTTCGCCGGCCCGTACTTCCTGGCCCACCAGGACCTGCTGGTCCGCGCCGACGACAACTCGATCACCAAGCCCGAGGACCTCAACAAGAAGAAGCTCTGCTCGGTCACCGGCTCGACCTCGGCGCAGAACGTCAAGACCAAGCTGGCTCCGGAGGCCGACCTGCGCGAGTACCCGGGGTACTCGGAGTGCCTGACCGGCCTGGAGAACGGTTCCGTCGATGCCCTGACCACGGACAACTCGATCCTGGCCGGCTTCGCCGCGCAGGAGAAGAACAAGGGCAAGTTCAAGCTGGTCGGCCTGAAGATGAGCGACGAGCCCTACGGCATCGGCCTGAAGAAGGGTGACAAGGACCTCCAGACCAAGGTCAACGCCGCGCTCAAGAAGATGGTCGAGGACGGCTCCTGGCAGAAGGCGGTGGACGCGAACCTCGGCCCCGCCGGCTACAAGGCCGAGCCGGCCCCGCAGATCACCGAAGGCAGCTGATTCATCGGTGAGGTGCGCCGCCGCCCGCCTGCCGTGGGCGGCGGCGCACCTCACCGGCCATCCTGGGGAGAGCGCAGGGCAACGTGTTCGACTTTCTTACTTCCGGGCAGTACGACGTGCTCGGAGCCTTCTGGGTGACGGTGCAGCTCACCCTCTACTCGGCGGTCGGATCCCTGATCTGGGGTCTGATGCTGGCCGGCATGCGGGTCAGCCCGGTACCGCTGATGCGGACCTTCGGTACGGCGTACGTCAACATCGTGCGCAACACGCCGCTGACCCTGCTGGTCCTCGGCTGCTCGCTGGGCCTGGATCAGACCTTGGGCATCACGCTCGCAGGCGGTAACTCCAAGGAGATCGGCTTCCGCCTCGCGATCCTGGGCCTGATCGCCTACACCGGCACGTTCGTCTGCGAGGCGCTGCGCTCGGGCATCAACACGGTCCCCGTGGGGCAGGCGGAGGCCGCCCGCGCGCTGGGCCTGAGCTTCTTCCAGGTGCTCACCCTGATCGTGCTCCCTCAGGCCTTCCGGGCGGTCATCGCGCCGCTCACCAACGTACTGATCGCCCTCACCAAGAACACCACGGTGGCGGCGACCATCGGCGTGGCCGAGGCGGCCCTGCTGATGAAGGAAATGCTGGAGAACGAAGCGGACGCGCTCTTCGCGGTCTTCGCGGTCTTCGCCCTCGGCTTCGTCGTGCTGACCCTGCCCACCGGCCTGCTGCTGGGCAGGGTGGCCAAGCGAGTGGCGGTGAAGCGATGAGCTCCGTTCTGTACGACACCCCCGGCCCCAAGGCCAAGGTCCGCAACTGGATCTACACCGGCGTCTTCGTGGTGGTCCTCGGGCTGGCCCTGTGGTGGATCCTCGACCGCATGGCCGAGAAGAACCAGCTCGCGGCCGACAAGTGGAGCCCGTTCGTCACGGATAGCCAGATCTGGACGACGTTCCTGCTGCCCGGCCTCGGTGAAACCCTCAAGGCCGGCGTGATCGCGATGGTGATCGCACTGCCGCTCGGCGCGCTCCTCGGCATCGCACGGCTCTCCGACCACGCGTGGGTGCGCATACCGGTGGGTGCGGTGGTGGAGTTCTTCCGCGCCATCCCGGTCCTGATGCTGATGATCTTCAGCTCCGCGCTGTACGTCATGCTCGGCACGGTCAGCTCCGACCTGCGGCCCCTGTACGCAGTGGTCACCGGCCTGGTCCTGTACAACGCCTCGGTCATCGCCGAGATCGTCGTGGCCGGTATCCAGTCGTTGCCGCGCGGCCAGACCGACGCCGCCAAGGCGATCGGCATGCGCAAGGGCCAGATCATGACGTACGTCTTGGTCCCGCAGGCCGTCACGGCGATGCTGCCGGCGCTGGTCAGCCAGCTCGTGGTGATCCTCAAGGACACCGCACTCGGCGGCGCCGTCCTCGGCTTCGGCGACCTGATGTCGATGAACCGGCAGATCTCCGCCAACTACAGCAACACCATCGCGACCATGGTCGTGATCGCCCTGCTGTACATCGCGGTCAACTTCACGCTGACCGCCCTGGCCTCCTGGGTCGAGCGGCGGCTGCGGACCTCGAAGAAGGGCACCGGCGCCATCGTCGAGGGCGATGTGGCCGAGGTCGACGCCGGCGGCGCGGCCGGCGTGGGCAAGGCGCCCTGACACCCGGTCAGTAAACTGGCGTGGCACATGTGGTGGGGGGGGCGGGAGGACCCCCCCCCCCCCCCCCCCCCCCCCCCGGGGGGGCTATTAGATCGCA